>LR590468.1:2235378-2573256 GCA_901472505.1 Proteus vulgaris | reverse complement strand
CCTTGAGAATTCTGCATTTATTTTTCCCACACCTATTCGTTGCTTATTTTTTTTTTATGACGATATCTCATTATTCTTTTTTAGTCATTTTTTACTAGTTTATTTCACTGAAAACCTTATTTTAAATAGGGCTTTTTTAATCATTTTCTATCGATTATTTTCTTTGTCTGTTTTTAGATGATCTACCTCAATGTTAACTATATATGAATTGAGTTTATATATAGTTAACTTTTCTTGTGCGTGAGAATGTCTATGTCTAAAAAATCAAAAATGGGAATTAAATAGAAGAGCATTGTTAAAAGGAATGGGTGCCATTGGTGTGGCAGCTCTTTCCCCTAAACGTGTTCAGTCTAGCTAATGAAAATAAACCCATATTTAACCAGAAACCACGGATCAAACTATCCGAATATAAAACCTTTCGTTCAACCTGTGCGATGGAATGTTTACACTGCAACCTAACAGCTTTTACACATAAAGGACAACTCATCAAAATTGAAGCCACCGAAGGCTTTAATGTGAAATGCTGTTTGCGTGGCATGAGTCGAACTAAATGGGTATATCATAAAGATCGTCTAACGACACCTTTATTACGTGTTTGGTGAAAAAGGAAAAGCAGAGTTCAAACCCATTAGTTGGGATGAAGCGCTCGATCTCATTGAAAAAAATATTAGAGAAACCATTGATAAGTTTGGTAATGAGGGACTGTTTATCTCCACTCATGCGGGCAATATGGACTCAATTAAAAATGATATGGGTAAGGCCTTTTTTGATTACTTAGGCGGTTCAACAAAACAAGCTGGCTCTCTTTGTTGCTCTGCGGTAACCGCGGCGATGATCCCAATGGTCGGCCTACGTTATGCTGATACACGTGATACTGTAAAAGACAGTCGCTATATTCTTTGCTGGGGGAATAATCCGGCTGTCACCATGCAAGCCTATTTTAAAAACTACAATCAAGCTCGCCGAAATGGTGCCAGAATGGTGGTTATTGATCCTCGCTTTAATGAAACTGCGGCTAAAGCCGATGAGTGGATCTCTATCATTCCTGGTACTGATACGGCACTTGCATTAGGTATGATAAAAATTATCATTGAAGAAAATCTCACTGATAAACCTTTTTTACGTGCGCATACGGGTGCTGTTTACCTTGTTAACTCACAACAAAAACTATTACGTCAATCTGATGATGATCAAGATAGTTATCTAGTTTTTGATACTTTAAGTCAGCAACTTGTTCACCATGACACACCGAATATTATCCCTGCGTTAACGCATGATGAACTACCTGCTAACGCTGATTATGTGACTGTCTTTGAGCAGATTTATCAACAAGCACAACCTTGGACTGTCGAAAAAACCAGTCAAGAAACGGATATCCCGAAAGAAACGATTATTCGTTTAGCGCGTGATTATGCCACGACTAAACCCGCGATGATTGTGCAAAATATGTCCGGTGCTCAACGAACAGAATTCGGTGCTTATGTTGCTGCTAGCCAGTTTTATCTCGCCTTATTAACCGGCAATATCGGTAAAAAAGGCGCTGGAATTTGTGATGCTGGTGGTGCTCGTCAAATGGCGAAATTTAGTCCAATTATTCCACCAGCACCTAATACAAAACCCATCAAGCCTATCCCTGTTGCAAAAGTCGGTGATTGGATTGTCAATGAAAGACCACACCCAATTAATTTTTGGTGGATCATGACCATGGGTGTGATGACGCAACTTCCTAACACTAATATGGTGCGTAATGCACTGAAAAAAGTGCCTTTTGTTGTTGTGGCTGATAACTTGATGTCATCCACTGCACTTTATGCCGATCTTGTACTCCCTGTTACCACTATTTTTGAAGATACTAGTTTAATGGCTGGCGTTCGTAGTCAATATGTACAATTAATGGAAAAAGCAGTTGAGCCACCAGGAGAAGCAAAACCTGATTATTGGATCTTTGCTCGTCTAGCCGAACGTTTTGGATTTGGTGACGTGTTCAACCAACCTATTGAACACTATATTGATGCTTGTCTTGAAGGCTCCGGCATTACTCGTGAAATGTTAGAAAAAGGCCCAGTGCGTCCAGTTGAAGGCGATTGGATCCCCTTTAAAGAGGGTGTTTTCCGTACTTCAACGAAAAAAGCACACTTCTTTATTGAAGAGTGGCAGGATAAAAACTTCTCTCCTATTGTCACCTATTATCCCGTAAAAGAATCGACAAAAGGCTCACCTGAACTCGCTAAAAAATATCCACTGATGGCAGTACAACGCAAACTCGCTCGTAGTGTTCACTCTAGCCATGGTATGAATGAGTGGATCTTAGAAGTGCAGCGTAATCAACCTAATATTCTTATCCATCCTAATGATGCCTTAGCCAGAGGAATCAAAGACGGTGAATGGGCTATCGCGTTTAATGATCGAGGAGAGCACCGCGCAATTGCCGTTGTGACCACGCATATTAAGCAAGGCGTTGTTTCATTAGATAATGGATGGTGGGAACAACAAGGCGGAAGCAGTAGCCATGTCACCAATGACCACGTTGAACCTTTAGGTAATGGTCATTGCTGTAATAGTACCTTGGTTAACGTAAGACGGGAGGCATGATCATGGCGGAAGAAACAGTATGGTTTTCTAATAAATACCAAAGATTGCTATGGGTGCCGAACTTGCTCAATGGCTTGTAAATCTGAAAACGTGACTCCCCCCGGTGTGCTGTGGCGTCGAGTTCGTGAATTCAATGAAGACCAACCCAATGCACAAGCTTTTATTACCATGTCTTGTAATCATTGTGACGATCCACAGTGCCTAAAAGTGTGCCCTGCTGACACTTATACTAAACGTGAAGATGGTATTGTCGTGCAAGATCATGACAAATGTATCGGTTGTCAAATGTGCATCATGGCATGCCCTTATAACGCTCCGGTTTACGATCCGGCAGAAGGAAAAACGAGTAAATGCAATATGTGTGCAGATAGACTTGATGAAGGCCTGAAGCCCCGTTGTGTTGAATCTTGCCCTACTGGCGCCATTGAGTTTGGTGAAATTGAAGATCTACGTAAAAAACACACGACAAATTGGGCTTTATTAGAAAAACGCTATGGTGTACCCGATCACACCATTAGTCATCCTAATATTGTCATTATTGGTATGGAGGATTAATCATGCATGATTATCAACTGCCGTTAGTCCTGTTTACGGTTATGAGTCAATGGGGGATTGGTGCGGTCTTGGCACTTTCACTGTATCAATGGCAAAACCAAACTCAAAACGGTGCAATGTTAAGCTCCAAAGCATTACGAACAACCATTGCACTAATTTGGCTGATTGAAGTTGTGGGTTCATCAATGTCGATGGACACTTAGGTGATCCACTTGGTGCTTATCGTTCTGTATTAGGTATTGCGCATTCTTGGTTAAGTCGCGAAGCAATTGCCTTTGTGATGTTAAATGGCTTAATTTCATTATGGGCGCTAGCCACTTGGGTACAACCTCATGCTATTCGCCGTAATAGTCTGCTTGGGTTGTTTTGTGGCGTAATGGGTTTACCTGTTATTTTAGTGACAGCACAAATCTATTACCAAATGCAGACTCACCCTCTTTGGCATACACCGGCAACACAAATGAGTTTTATTGGCACAGCGTTATTGCTTGGTTTTGGCTCGATGATACCTTGGTTGCGTTTACAAGGTAAAACCATTAGTAACTCATTAAAAGTAGGAGCCCTTAGTTGGTACATTATTAGTTCTTGTCGGCTTGGTTATGAGAACACAAGTACCCGGAGCAGATGTTGCAAGTCTATTATTATGGTGGCAAGTGATTGCTAGTCTGATTATTGGTATCTGTATTATTACTTTGTCTCACAGCACGTCATTTACCAAAATCTCGCTCTCTATTGCCGCCATTTTGATACTATTTAGTGGCGAAATCACGGGAAGAATGCTGTTTTATGGCAATGTAATGGCGCAAGCGCCTTGGTTCTAAATAGTTTATCTCTGAGTTAAATAGCCACATTAACATGCTTATTTAACTCAGATTCATCCCCTATGTTTCACTTGATACTTTTTATTTACCCTAACGCTACCTTTAATTTTACCCCGAATTTATTCGGGGTATTTTTTATCTCACTAATATCATTATATTTTACTTTAACTCACACTCTTTTTGTTTTTGATGAAATAATCATCTAGCTATCTTTATCAATAATAGGCAAAATTAGCATCAAAGATTTAATACAATTCCCTGTTTACTATTAAAAAAGAGAGCGCTTCACCATGACTGGATTAATTATTACCATCGCGTTATTGGGTCTTATTTTTTATTATTACAACCGTATTATCTCTATGCGTGAAGCGGTGATCTCAAGTGAAACTGAAATCTCAGTACAATTAGATCGTCGTGGCAAAGTGTTTGATAGTTTATTAGCCACTGTCAAAAAAATACCTCAGCCATGAATCCGAAGTCTTTACTAAAATTACTGAATTAAGAACACAAGCCCAAAGTGCAAATGGCAAAGAAGCCAAAGCGGCTGAAGATGAATTATCAAAAATTGTATCGAGTGGTGCCATTAATGTTGCGGTTGAAAATTACCCTGAATTAAAATCCGACACCATTATGGCAAATTTACAAGAAGAGATTGTTTCAACGGAAAATAAACTCTCTTTTGCAAAACGCGGTTATAACCGTACTTTAGAACAATATCGCGCTTTTATTGCCGCTATTCCCGCGGTGTTTATCGTCAAAATTTTCCCAAGTCTGGTTATTGATAAAGAGTACTGGCGCTTGGATGAAGAAACAATTAAAACAGAAGAAGCCCGTCGCATTAATTTTGATTAATTTTAGCGTAATAAAAAGAGATTTGTTCTTTCTAGATTGATAAAAACAGCACTTAACGGTGCTGTTTGGAGTCACTAATGGATTTCAGAAATGTTCTACGAAAAAATGCTATTCGAACTCGTTTGGTTATAGCAACTTATTTATTATTAATGCTCATCATTGGTTTACTAGTGGATACCGCTATTGGGGCAAATCCCGACTTAAATCTAACCGATAATATGTTGGCATTTCTGACTTTCCAGTCTCTCCCCATTGCTTCACTGATTATTTTAGCCATCTCGATTTTATTGCTTCTTTTTATCCACTTTAAAGGGCACAAAATCATGCTAACAGGGATGAATGCACGATTAATTAGTCCAGATGATACTTTAAATGCACAAGAGCGCCAATTGCTTAATATTGTTGAAGAGCTTAGTTTAAGTGCAACACTAGGCTATATACCCAAACTCTATCTTCTTGATACACCAGAAGCCAATGCCTTTGCTGCCGGTTGGTCTGAGAAAAATGCTTTTATTGGTATCACAACAGGGTTGCTCAATCGCCTGAATCGTCAAGAAGTGCAAGCCGTATTAGCGCATGAAACAGGGCATATTATTCATGGTGATTCACGATTAACATTATATGTCGGTATACTCGCTAACGTTATTTTAACGGTCACGAATATCTTTGGTAGCCGTTTGTATATTGCGTCTAGTAGCCGAGGGGGTAAAAGCAATGATGCTGCAAGCAAAGCACGACTGATTTTAATTATTTTAAACTTTGTTTTACCGATCATTACACAAGTGCTCTATTTCTATTTATCTCGTACTCGTGAATATATGGCTGATGCAGTAGCCGTTGATTTAACTCAAGATAATCAAGCGATGATTAATGCATTAAAGAAAATTTCAGCACAACATGACACTGAAAATTTTGAAGATGGTTCAACAGGACGAGCTTATCGCAAAGCGGCCTTTATTTTTAATAAAGGAGATTCTATTTTTTCAACTCACCCATCCATTGAAAATAGAATTGCAGTACTTGAAGGTAAAAAGACTTTTTGATCCGTATTGATACAATGCAGTAAAAAGAAAAAAGCGTTTACACCTGTTTATTAAAACGGTTAAACGCTTTTTTAATGCTTATTTCTTAGCGACAATCCAATTAACGCTGTTTTTCACCGTGATGAAAAATAGCCGTGCGTAAACGCTCTTGTTGCTCATAACGCAGTGGATATTCAATCGTTTTATCTTTGCCTAATTCAACTAAAAGTTCATTCATGGTTTCAATACTCGTTGTTGCAATAGCATCATCAACCTGTTTAACCACTTCATCATAATGAGACATGATTAATCCCCTTTCTTCATAAAATTCTTAATCGCTATCATATTACAAGTAAGGGGATTTCTGTATTTTTAGTCACACAAAGTGTAATTAAATTGAGTTAAGTGGTTTATTCTTTGTCTCTTTACCTAATAACATCACTGCCAATATCCCAATCACAATAGAAAAGCTGAAAATAAGAAATATAGAACTTATTTCAAATTGATATTGGACTAAATATCCTACCATTAAAGGCCCTAATATTCCGCCAATACGCCCAATTGCTGTTGCTGTTCCTGCACCTGTTGCGCGTATTCCATCAGGGTATTGCTCTGGTGTATAAGCATATAAGGCTCCCCAAGCTCCTAAATTAAAGAATGACAACAACATGCCAAACACAAGTAACGTTGTCGTGGTCTCTGCCACACTAAAATAATAGGCACTCACGGCGGTTCCTACTAAATACGAGACTAACACAAACTTTCGCCCATAGCGTTCAATTAACCACGCAGCGGTAAAATAACCAGGTAGCTGAGCTAAGGTCATAATAAGTACATATTGAAAGCTTTTAATTAAACTAAAGCCTTTTAACATAGCCACACTTGGTAGCCATAAGAAAATACCGTAATAAGAGAAAACAACACAGAACCATAAGATCCACAGCATTAGCGTTGAACGTCGATACTGGGGTGACCAAATTAATGCCATTGATTGGCGAATCGATAAACGTGTTTTTTCTGTGAAATATGAGATGAGGTTGGTTCAGGTAATTTTGATCGTAAATAAAGAGCATATACCGCAGGTAATGCACTTAATAACATCGCCATACGCCAGCCATAATCAGGAATAATAAAATAAGCAATCAAAGCCGCAATTAACCAACCGACAGCCCAAAAACTCTCTAATAAAACAACAATACGGCCTCGCTCATGCGTTTCAACACTTTCACTGACAAGTGTAGAAGCAACGGGTAATTCCCCACCTAATCCCATTCCAATAAAGAAACGTAAAACAAGGACAACCATCAAAGAGCTTGCTAATGCAGTTAAGCCACACCCTAAGCTAAACAGCAATAAAGTAAAGATAAAGACGGGTTTTCGCCCTTTTCTATCGGCAATAATGCCAAACACGAAAGCGCCAACCGCCATTCCAATTGAATTTACACTGCCAATCCAACCTAATTGTGATGCTGTTAATCCCCAATCTTCTTTTAATGCGGTGAGCAAAAAAGCAAGTAGCCCCACATCCATTGCATCAAAAGTCCAGCCCATACCAGCGATACATAAAAGCTTATTACGAGAGATTGCCTCAGGCGCTTTGCCTGTTTGGCTTGCCGTTGTCATTACATATCCTTTCTATCCCCTATCAAAGTGTTTAGTATACTAAACAAGAAAAACCATTTTGTTAATAGCAAAGTATTAAATTAAAGAAAAATTAACATTTATGCTGAAAAAACGGCTAAAAAAAATCGGTATCTCTAAATAAGACACCGATTTCCAACTTTTATCACTTTCTATTTTGCTTTTTGATTAGCTTCTTAAACCACGGCCTTTTTCAATTAAATACCATGCAATAACGTAAAACACGGCAATGAAAAGACACAAAACACTAATCGTTACGGTTAAAGAGACATCCGTAATGCCCAGAAAACCATAACGAAAACCACTAATCATATACACAATAGGGTTTAATTTAGACACGCCTTGCCAAAATTCAGGTAAGAGTGAAAGTGAATAAAACACCCCTCCTAAATAAGTTAATGGTGTTAAAACAAACGTTGGGATAATACTGATATCATCAAAGGTTTTCGCAAAAATTGCATTTAATAATCCTGCGAGAGAAAAAACAATGGAAGTCATCAGTAATGTCACCACCACCATTGACCAAGAATGCATTTCTAATGGCACAAAAAACAGTGAAACTAAAGTCACTAAGATACCAACACAAATACCACGAGCAACACCGCCCCCAACAAAACCGGCAATAACAACATGCGTGGGCACAGGCGAAACTAATAACTCTTCAATACTACGCTGAAACTTGGCGCCAAAAAATGAAGAGGAAACATTGGCATAAGAGTTTGTTATTACGGCCATCATAATCAGGCCAGGAACAATAAACTGCATATAATCAACCCCCCCCATATCGCCAATTCGTTTACCAATTAGGTTACCGAAAATAACGAAATAGAGAGACATGGTTATCACAGGTGGAATTAATGTTTGCACCCAAATACGACCAAAACGGGTGACTTCTTTAATCCAAATTGTTTTGAGGGCTACCCAATACAGCTGAATCATTCCCTCTCTCCTTCTACTGTATGCTCTTCATTAACCAAATGAACAAATAATTCTTCTAGGCGATTGGCTTTATTTCTCATACTTAACACTTGAATGCCTTGTGCATTAAGTTGAGCAAAAACACTGTTTAAGCCTTGTTCTCTTTTAACATCGACTTCTAATGTTGAAGTATCCATTAATCGATATTGATAATTTTGTAATTCAGGTAATGGACTTTTTGGCGCGAGATCTAAAATAAAAGTTTCAGACTCTAATTTACTTAATAGATTTTTCATGCTGGTATTTTCAACTAATTCACCACGTTGAATAATACCGATATTCCGGCACAACATTTCTGCTTCTTCTAAATAGTGCGTCGTTAAAATAATCGTTGTCCCTTCAGCATTTAGTTGTTTTAAAAACGTCCACATTGAGCGACGTAATTCAATATCAACACCAGCGGTTGGCTCATCGAGAATAAGTAATTTTGGCTGATGCATTAATGCACGAGCAATCATTAAACGGCGCTTCATTCCTCCAGATAAAAAACGAGCTCTATCATCACGTTTTTCCCATAAATCTAACTGGGTTAAATAAGTTTCAGCACGCTCTAATGCTAATTTACGTGGAACACCATAATAACCAGCTTGATTGAGGACTATTTGTAATACGGTTTCAAAAGGATTGAAATTGAATTCTTGTGGCACTAATCCTAGCTGGCGTTTTGCATTAACCATATCGGTATCGGTGTCATAGCCAAAGACGTTGACTTTGCCACTGCTTTTATTAACTAAAGAGCTGATAATACCAATAGTGGTCGATTTTCCTGCACCATTTGGGCCTAATAAAGCATAAAAATCACCCGCTTCAACGGTTAGATTAATTCCTTTTAGCGCTTTTACGCCATTGTGATAAGTTTTCGTTAACTCCGTTAACTCCAATGCATACGTCATAAGTGGGAATTACCTTTTATCAACAGCATTATTCAGCATTAACTGAGCTGAAATCAGAAAGTAGCTATTCAACTAAGTCTTACTAATGCTACGTATTGCTCACACGCTTCGAATTAGAAAATAAACTTAGTTCAATAAAATCAAAATGGAATAAGATATTCTAGAGAAAATCGGGCCGTAAATAAACCGTTTTAGAGCTCATGACACAAATGAATAAATAAATTTATTTTAACTATTACAGTTAATAAAAATAAATTTCAGTGTAAGCAAAAATAAACGGCTAAGATACTCTGTACTGTTATTTCTTGCTTATATTCCTAATGTCTTAATCCATTCATCCCTTGATGCAATCATTTAGCCTAACTGATAGCAATAAAATTATTGCCCTTGTTCCTCAATCTGACTGATAGATATCATCTCGCTATTTATCGCTCCCAATCAATGATGATTATAGATTTGCATATCAATTTGCTCACCATAGTAAAAACAGCTAAAAACATAAACATAAGATTTATTTATATAATGTTTATGGAAATTGTTTTTCGAATAAGACAATGACAAGATTAACAAACAGTTATCTTTTTATACATTTGATTTACATCAAAGAATGTATTGATAAATTCATTAAACAAATGCTATAAAAAGATCTATCTTATTTGAAAGCGAAAAAATATAGACAATTATCTGTCAATTGGCTTTAAAAAGCCCTCTGATTAATTCAAAAGTAATGGTATAAAAATACCCTTTCTTAATGGATCTCTCGCATCCAACAATAACACAAGAGCTATTTCGTGTTGGCGTACTGTCAGCGCAAATGGTGGGAAACCGAATTTACAGGCAGTCACGTCATGATGAGAAAAATTGAAGAACTGTTAGCCAATAACAAGCAATGGTCAGAATCTGTTACTGAAGAAAACCCTCAGTTTTTTAAAGATCTCTGTAAAGGTCAAAAGCCTCATTTTTTATGGATTGGTTGCTCAGACAGCCGCGTTCCAGCAGAAAAATTGATCAATGCAGCACCGGGTGACTTATTTGTTCACCGTAATGTAGCAAACTTAGTCATCCATACCGATTTAAACTGCCTTTCAGTGATCCAATATGCGGTTGATGTATTACAAGTTGAGCATATTATTGTCTGTGGACACTATGGCTGTGGTGGCATTGAAGCGGCCATTGAAGGAACTGAATTAGGACTTATCAATAACTGGTTACTGCATATCCGCGATATTTGGTACAAGCACAGCTCAATGTTAGGTGAACTTGCCCCACAAGATAGGTTAAACCTACTTTGTGAACTCAACGTTATCGAACAAGTGTATAACCTCGGTCACTCTACTATAATGCAAGCCGCGTGGAAACGTGGGCAAAAAGTGATGATCCACGGCTGGGTTTATGGTTTAAATAATGGTGAATTGCACGATCTCGATGTCACCTCAGATAGCCGTGAAAAGCTTGAACTTTCTTATCGTCAAGCAATGGCAAAATTAAGTCATCCACGTTAATAAGCACATTCTATTCAATAAAAAACCCGCCTAAAGCGGGTTTTTCACTTCTATTTTAAGTCAACAAATAATTACTCATCTAATAATGTTACATGCCCAATATAAGGCAGATGGCGATAACGCTGTGCGTAATCAATACCGTAACCAATAACGAATTTATCTTCGATGGAATAACCAATCCACTCAACGGGTACATCTACTTCACGGCGAGAGGGTTTATCCAACAGAGTACAGATAGAAATAGAAGCAGGCTCACGTAAGCTTAAAATCTCTTTAACGCGGTTTAAGGTATTACCTGAGTCAATGATATCTTCAACAATCAGAACATCTTTACCACGGATATCTTCATCGAGATCTTTAATGATTTTAACGTCACGCGTTGACGTCATCCCATTACCGTAACTTGATACAGTCATAAAATCGACTTCATGGTTCACGTCAATTTCACGGCATAAATCTGCCATAAAAATAAAAGAACCTTTTAACAAGCCGATTAAGACAAGATCATGTTGACCTTGACGTGGGCGGTAATGTTCTGTGATTTCACGACCTAGCTCAGCAATACGCTGTTTGATCTCTTCTTCAGAGATCATGACATCAACAATATGTTTCATGATTAATTTCGATTGGGTTAACGGGGAAAGCAAACGATTGTACCAGAACTTCCCTCATCATGCGATGATCTGATTTAATGAAAATAAAGGCACAAAATATTAATCTTGTGCTCTTTATCAATTTATCTTACTGATATTAATAATTTTTATAGTGATAGATTATTTACTCACGGTAAATCCTGCCATCATCCCCGTATCTTCATGTTCTAATAAATGGCAGTGTGCCATAAATGGGTGCTGTTTTGTCGCTAAATGGTCAAACTTTACAAGAATTTCGCTAAGTTGTCCTTCAACTTTCACAATATCTTTCCAACCTTGGCGATGCTTCTCTGGTGCTCTACCATTTTCAGATAAAATACGAAATTGTGTACCATGAACATGGAATGGATGTAGCATCATGTCACCACGACCAGAAACAACCCAACGCTCATAAACGCCTTGTTTCACATCAAATGCAGGTTCAGTCATTGAGAATGGAATACCATTGATACTATTGGCATTATAGATATCTAAATCACCATTTCCATGACCGCAATTCATCCCACCGCCCATCATGCCACTGCCGTTACCTTGTCGCATATGACTCATCCCATGATGAATGCCCGCTAATGCTTTATCACCATAACGTTCTGTTAATAGCATCATACCTTGCATATCTAAACGCATATCCATACGTAAATGTAATGTCCGCGTTGAAAGATTGCTGAGTGTTGGTAATGCTGGAATAAGTGCTAATTGCTCAGGTAATAAGCCTTGCCCTTTTTCTGCTGATGGTAATAAACGCAACACAGGGAGTACATTGTCAAATGGCGCTAAAACCATCCCCATTTGGCGTACGGGTAAAGTAACAATATCAAAATCACGCCCATCAGACGTATCCACTAAAACTTCAAAGCGCTCACCCATTAAAATCGGCAATTCAGTCACTTTGACAGGTTCCGCTAACAACCCTCCATCGCTAGCAATAACATACATTGGTCTACCATCACTTGTGGCAAGGTTTAAACTTCGCGCATTACAACCATTTAAGAAGCGTAATCTGATCCAGCCTTTTGGCACAATATGTTGTGGTTGAATTGCACCGTTAGTTAACATCATATCGCCAAACCAACCAATTGCAGCACTCATAACATCGAGTTGATAATCGATTTGTCCATCACTGTCTAAACGCTTGTCTTGTAAAATAACGGGCAAATCATCAACACCCCAGCGATTTGGCAATTTACGGCTTGCGGTTTCATCATCTTCAATAATGACCAATCCGCCTAATCCCATAGCGACTTGTTGTCCCGTAACGCCATGAGTATGAGGGTGGAACCAGCACGTAGATTCTGCTTGATTTGGTGTAAAAGTGACTGTACGAGATTTCCCAGGTGCAATCATTGCTTGTGGGCCACCGTCTTCTTCACCGCTAATTTCAAGACCATGCCAATGAACCGTTGTCGTTTCTGGCAATTTATTATTGATATTAATAGTGACTGGTTGGCCTCGTTTAAGTTTCAGAGCGGGACCTAATAAACTGCCGTTATAACCCCATGTGGTTGTGCTTGCATTGGGAATAAATTGGGAAACACCTTGTTGAATATTAAGAACAATCTTTTGTTGAGCATCAGGCGTAATTTGAGGTGGAATAGCCAATGAAGGCGTGTTACTTTGGGCGAACGCAAAACGACTCCAGCTCGGCAATAATGTTACAGCACTCAATGTTGCGCCTAATTTTAAAAATTCACGACGTTGCATAATATATTCCTTTGAATAAAAACAAGTTATTCTGTCTTTATTGAGATAAGACGAATAAAAAAGCCTTGTAACCTATTACCGATGCTAAAGTTTCCCCTTACTGGAAGGTCAATTTAAAACCCAACAAAATAGCGGGTCTTTGCAAAACTTTTAACTACATTAAGCCAAATAACAAAACTAGCTAAATCATCACATAAAGGAACAGCACACCTAATGAAAAAAATGTTCGCCTTGTTCTGCACGTTAACGCTTTCTTTTTTTATGCTCGTTTCTTCAAGTGCAAAAGCATTAACCTATACACAAGCAGAAGACTTGGCAGATTTAACCGCCATCTACCTTTTTTTAAATAAAGATTGTGGTTATGAGCAAATATCAAAATCTAAAATTGAAAGAGCCTTAATGGTCTTTTCTCGTTCGCAACAATGGGATGTCAGTAATTATTCAATATTACCGATGAGCCAATTAAATGAAGATAGTTACAATGATTTAAAAGGTATTGAAGTGCCACACAATAAGAAATGTCAGTTACTCGCAAATAAGTCATTAAGTTTATTAAATTATTAACACACCTGATGAGTTACAGCGAGATTAATAGGACAAGATAACCTCTTAAAATAGTCTGCTTATTTAATAAAAACACTATCACGCAACTAAATAGAGGTTATCAAAAAAGCTGATTTGCTTTCCTACTCTTTATTCTTCTTTGTGCTAGCTATCTTTCTTCTGTCTATATTCATTCCAATACAGAGCGATAGAAGGAATACTTTGAATAATCAGCATTCTAAAAATATGATTCGACATCACAAAAGCAGCATCTACATTCATGGTGATAGCAGCAAAGGTCATGGCTTCCATACTTCCCGGCGCCCATGCTAATACTAATGTTGCCCAAGGCACTCCCGTTAAATAGGCAGCCCCATACGCTACAATCACCGTTAAAATCACATTAATAATAACAACTTGTACAGAAGAAAAGGCATTTTTAATCAGTGATGACAAAGGGAAAACAACAAAATGTGCCCCGATATTCATACCAATTAAAACCATGCTCAATTCATTAAGTAACATAGGAAAAGCAATAGGTTCGCTGACAAACGATTGAACTAGTATCGCACTGCCTAATGAAGTCAACATAAAAGGAGCTGGAAATCGGATTTTCTGCAATAAAAGCCCCGCACCTAGCCCTAAAGCCACAATCAATAATAACCACAACAATGAAATCAACGTCATTTCGGGTATAGCAAACTCAGGCATATTGGCTTTATCTGCTCCAACAATAAAACCCGCCATAATAATCAGCACCATTAAACGGATGGTATGAGAAATAACGATTTTTTGAGGAGGTGTTTTCGTATGATCAGTTAATGCTAGAATAGCAGCCATCGCGCCGGGCACAGCACCAAGCATTGACTCTTCTTTCGTCCAACCAATATGACGATAGAACCAAAAATAACTAACAAAAAACTGAATAGCTAAACAAACAACAAGAGTGAGTAATAAAATCATTAAATTATCAGCACTACCTAAATGAACTTGGTTAAACATTAAACCAACCGAGGTTCCTAAAGTAAGCTGAATAAAGGTTAATGTATGCTTAGGAACCGCAAGCTCCCATTTAAAGCGATAAGCGATAATAACGACAATAATTGGCCCAAACATCAGTGCCATGGGTAAACCTGAAAGGGTAAGAACACCGCCTATTAATGCACAAAATAGAATACCAGGCAGAGTTTTTAAAAACGACATGTTGTGTTATCCAGTTTTTTAATTATTGTTTTATCCTAGCATTTATATAAATATTTAATAACCAAATAGTGATAATGTAATTATTATTTTTATTAATATTAAGAGCCAATTATGTCGTTAAAAATTACCACAAATCCAACACCGAATGAGATCAATGAAATTTATGAAGGATTGCTAACCCACAATCTTCATTATATTCAGATGGAGCAATACACTCCACTTGCTGTTTTTAAAGAAGAGAACGGTAAAAAAATAGGTGGGATCACGGGGGATATTTTAGGAAATTGGCTACGGATCCGCTATTTATGGGTAGATAAAGCCTATCGTGGACAAAACATAGGTACAGAATTACTGCAAACAATGGAAAACACAGCAAAAGAGAAAGGCGCCAAATATGCTGAGGTCGATACCTTTAGCTTTCAAGCCCTGCCTTTTTACCAAAAGCAGGGATTTGAGATATTTGGCACGTTAGAAAATTATCCGATTAGTGATAAAAAATATTATTTAAGGAAATATTTTTGATTATCACTGGTTTTTTATCATTACCTTCAATAAGCTCCTTAATATCTGAAAGTACATTATCAATCGACCTATTGATAGCATTGTATCTTTCTTTTGATTTACTTTTTGAAAGCTCGCTGTTTGTTTTTGAATCACTATTTGATACTACTTTATTATTTGATGCTACTTTATTATTAATACGAATACGCCTTCCCAACGTTGGTATATATTCATCTATTTAATCTTATTATTAGTTAATACAGTGTTTTTTTTCCCTTTTACCTCAGAAAAATCATCCGTTAGTTTAGATTCTGATTCTTTAACTAGTTTATCAAATAATTCTATAGCAACATTCAGCATTTCTTTTCTTAAAACGATTTTAGACGTATTTATTTTATTAAAAACACGACTCAATAATGTTTTTATTTCAGATTTTGTTGAATCACTACCACGAGATGGCGTTATTATATTGATAATATTCTCAAATGCATCAGAAATATCCTCTGTTGAACGCTGAATTTCAGGATAAAAGTTATTGATGTTACCTAATCCAGAAGCGTAATCAGGTTTAATTGACACTAGTTGTTGTTGAATAGAATAAATAGTCTTTGAAAAAATCTCCATATTTTCTACTGAGACCAATAATTTTTTTTCTTCTACTATTGGTGATTCAAGAGTTTCCGTAATAACATCACTCAAAACAGAAAGTTTATCCAACATATTTTTGATAGCATCATTGAATTGACTATAATTAGATATATCCCTATTCTTTAATTCAGTGCTGAATTCTTTCAAAATGGAATCTAAGCCTTCAATCTCAAAAAAAACCTCTCCATCATGAGATTTTTCATTAGAATAAACAGCATTATTGTTATAACTATCTACATCTTGAATATCAGTATTTGTACCCTCACTTTGAGTTATTTTTTCATTTTCATTTTCAGTATTTTTACCTACACTTTGAGTTATTTTTTCATTTTCAGTATTTGTACCTACACTTTGAGTTATTTTTTCATTTTCAGTATTTGTACCTACACTTTGAGTTGTTATTTTTCTTTCACTCCCATAAAACTCATTCATGTACTCTTTAATCCAAGTATTCTTAGTATTAAAATAAGAAATATTCACTCCAGAGTCATGATATTCTTCATTAAGTATTGTATGCATTATATCATGTAATTTATCAGAGATATTTTGATCAAAAAGATTATTCAATATATCTGGGTGACTCTCTGAGATGGAAACTAAGAAATTAATTTTAGAAAGAAATTTCTCTTTCTCATTATTGGAGGAAAAATTAGCTAAAATGCTCTTATTTTCTTTTAAAAAAAAGGTTTCATAATGATAAGTGTCTATTACTTCACTATATATTTTTTTAACATCACTTTCTTTTACTCTTGAAATTCTTTCTTCAAAGATATTTTTAAATACATCAGCAAGTTGCTCATCACTAGGATTTCCAGATTGTTGGCAAAAAGACTCTGCTCTTTTTAACTCATTTAAGTAGTTAAAAAAACTATATCTATCGTTGAAGGATACATTCTCATTTTCTATTAAAGATAAAAAATGATCTACTTTTCTTTCCTCTATTATTAATTTATTTTTTAAATCAATAGCGCTTTCTAAATTTTTTTCTAATTCTATTCTATTACTTTTTAAAAAATTTTTTATTATTTTTCCTATTTTTTCATCATTATCTATTTTACTTTTAAAACTCTCATTGTTATTTATTAATTCCTTTAATTTTTCAGGATCATTTAAAATCAATTCCAACTCTTTTTCGTTATGTATAAATTCATTAAATATATCATTATTAAGTAATGTTAACTTTAAATTTTCTCTATTTATTATCAATGAATCCAATTCATTGCCTTTATTTTTTAACTCCTTTGAATTTTCATTTTGAAGTTCAAAACATTCATTAAATCTGCTATTTAGAATATTCATTTCATCTGTATATCTAACAATATTTCCTTTTCTATTTTCTATTCCCATTCTCCCGCTTTGACTCATCATTAATAGCGTAGAAAATTTTCTCATTGCATTAAATACTTTCTTGACAAAGTTAAACTTTGTCGTTGTGTTAGATATATTTTTTATATTTTTCGTAATAGTTAATTTATCGTTATCAAAAACAACACGACTAGTTGAAAACGAAATTCTTGCATCAAAACTCTTCAATCCATTTACATTCATAATTTTCACCTAAATACTTAATTAAACTATTTATCACTCATTTTATTCTTCTCCTTTTTTTATGTTTATAAAAATCACACAATAGTAATCAGTTAACCACTTTTAATAAAAATACGACATATTATAAAACTAAAAAAATATAAATAAAAAAAGATATCAATAAATGATATCTTTTTTTAAAAAAATTTATTTATTCTTTATTAATGACTAATCATTATACTTAAAAAATACTACTCTTTTAAATCGTTATACACGGTCGCTCTTGAAACACCAAGGTATTGTGCGGTAATTTCCATTGCCTTACGCAGTGAAAGATAACCTTCATCCTGTAAACACAGTAGCAATTCGCGTCGTTGATGCGGTTTTAATGCTCTTGGAGTGACCGAATAAGTCGCAGAAAACTCATCAATACGTTTTTTCAGCGAATCTTCAGTCACTGAACTAAAGGTTTCAATAATGTCATTACCTTCTTCAAGGGTCGCAAATTGGTTAAGTACCATTTGTAATCCTTTGATCATTGAAATATCAATATTTAAACATAACGCTGCGACATAATTGCCTTGCTTATCTTTAATACCGATAGAAGTACTTTTTGCTGTTCTACCATCAGGGAACTGATTGGGATAGTTAGCCACTATTTGAGGGAAATCTGACGATTCAATACGCGCCATTCCCAGCTCAGTTGCTCTGTCCCCAACTTTTCTACCTGATAGGTTATTTTCAATGACCATAATGGTATTTTCACTATCGGTTAGATCATGAAGTACAACTTCACAAAAAGGCGATAATGTTTTACCAATGCCTTGTGCAATAAATTGTAGTTGTTCTACCAGCCACTCTTGGTCTTCTGTTTTGTGTGACATAACGATCCCTGCAATAGCTAAAACGTAAATGATTTATACAATTTTAACCGATTTATTCAAATAATTAATCGTTATCTGCGGGATAATCAGATTTTGCCTGATTTAGGATAGCTTTTGCCATCCATTGAGTCATATCAATAACCTGTTGATCATCCATTTTCCAGATATCTTTCATTACTAAAAAGACTTCAGAACCATAAATCAAAGAGAATGATTTAATCACTTTATCCCACATTTCTTGAGGATAATGTGCTTTTAAAGGCTCAATTACTTTGAGTAGGATCTCTTTACGATGACCGCGAATAAATCGTTTTTCTGCGTATTCACTCGATTGTCTCTCTTTTGCCCATTGCTGTAATGAAACTTGTAATGCACCACGCAGTGCACCTTCATGTTTAAACATTTGTGGGTAGGCAAGATCGAGCAATTTAGTAATACGCTGTTGCGTATTATCTTCAGGAGTTGGCGTCCATGCAATGATCGGTGCTAAACTTGCATCAACTGTAGCACTAATTAAATCACTTTGTGTGGGAAAATAACGATATGCGGTTGCTCTCGAAACACCTGCATGTGCCGCTAATTCCGACACTGTCGGTAACATCCCTTGCTCGAAAAGCCCCAACGCTGTTGTCACCAATAATTGATGGGTCCTTTTTCGTGTACCGGACATTGCATCCGTTTCATCACTGTAACTCATAAAAAATCCTTCGTTATTTCTACTTTTTTATATGTCTGACTTATATATGCCTAGCTTACCTTAAGCTAAATACTCACAAAACTTGACGTTTACTTTAGGTGATTAATCACACCTTATCGACCTTTAGCGTACAAAAAATAAAAATTATGAGACAGGTGTCTCAAAATGGTGCTATGATAAATGAAACTCAAGTCTCATTATGATTATAATCTATTCGTCGATAATCATAAAAGGTATGGGAAGGCTTATGAAACAGTATGCTGGTTCTATTTATATTGCCACAACGCTTGATACTAAAAGTGCTGAGATTTTTTATGTCAGTGATTTAATTAAAAAAGCAGGCCTTCCTGTTAAAACAGTTGATTTGACAACAAAACCCACGGCATTAGCAAGAGAAGCTGATGTCACAGCAGCTGAAGTTGCACGCTTTCACCCCAATGGCCCAGAAGTTGTTTTCTGTGGCGACAGAGGGAAAGCAATAGAAGCAATGTCAATCGCATTTGAACACTATTTAACTCACCAAGATGATGTCTTAGCCATTCTTGGGCTAGGCGGATCAGGGGGAACGGCACTGATTACACCAGCAATGCAATCTTTGCCAATTGGTGTACCTAAATTGATGGTATCGACGATGGCGTCTGGCGATATTTCAGGCTATATCGGCGCAAGTGATATCTCAATGATGTACTCCGTTACGGATGTATCCGGCTTAAATCGCATTTCTCGCAAGGTATTAAGAAATGCAGCGAATCAAATCGCTGGTGCTGTTTATTTTTACCAAGAAGAACATGTTGTTGATAAGCCTGCGGTAGCACTAACGATGTTTGGTGTCACCACGCCTTGTGTACAACAACTCACAAAAAAACTTGAAAATAATTATGACTGCCTTGTTTTTCATGCAACAGGAAGTGGCGGTAAAGCCATGGAAAAACTGGCAGACAGTCACCTACTTCATAGTATGTTAGATCTTACCACAACCGAAGTATGTGATTACTTGTTTGATGGTGTACTTGCTTGTGATGAAGATCGTTTTGGTGCAATCGCCCGTACTAAAACCCCTTATATCGGTTCTTGCGGTGCATTAGATATGGTGAATTTTGGTCGCCCTTCTAGTGTTCCTGAGAAGTATAAAGGGCGTCAATTTTATCATCATAATGCACAAGTCACCTTAATGCGCACAACACCAGAGCAAAACCGTCAATTGGGTATTTGGATCGCTGAAAAAATGAATCAGTGTGAAGGTCCATTACGGTTTGTATTACCACAGGGCGGTTTTTCTGCTCTGGATATTGAAGGGGGTCCTTTTTGGGATCCAAAAGCAAATCAAGCGTTTTTTGATGCATTTATAACAACATTTAAAGAGACAGAGACTCGTCAATTAGTCATCAGTCCTTATCACATAAACTCAGCTGAGTTTACTCAGCAAATTTATGATTTACACCAGGAACTTATTTGTTAACCACGGAGAAAGAAGAATGACTCATTCACGTGAAACATTACTAAAAAAATTCAACGAAATGATCGCGCGCCATGAACCAATTATTGGTGGTGGTGCAGGCACCGGCCTTTCTGCTAAATGTGAAGAAGCCGGTGGTATAGACCTTATTGTTATTTATAACTCAGGTCGTTACCGTATGGCAGGCCGAGGATCTTTAGCAGGTTTATTAGCTTATGGTAACGCTAATGAAATCGTGATGGATATGGCAAAAGAAGTCTTACCTGTTGTTAAACATACCCCAGTACTTGCAGGAGTAAATGGCACCGATCCATTCTGTAACTTTGATAAGTTTTTAGATGATGTCAAAGCGACAGGATTTGCCGGTGTACAAAATTTCCCAACTGTTGGCTTAATTGACGGTAATTTCCGTGCGAATTTAGAAGAAACGGGTATGGGATATGGGCTTGAAGTGGAGATGATCCGTCTAGCTCACGAAAAAGATCTACTAACCACACCTTATGTCTTTAGTCGTGAAGACGCCATTGCAATGACTGAGGCTGGCGCAGATATTATTGTGCCACATATGGGATTAACTACTGGCGGTAACATTGGTGCAGAAACCGCGCTGACATTAGTGGACTGTGTTCCTTTAATTAATGACTGGGCAAAAGCCGCTAAAGCTGTGCGTTCTGATGTCATTGTGCTTTGTCATGGTGGTCCAATTGCAACGCCAGAAGATGCACAATATATCTTAGATAATTGCCCTGATTGTCACGGCTTCTATGGTGCAAGTTCAATGGAACGTTTACCAACAGAAGTGGCATTAACCGCAACGACCAAAGAATTTAAAAGTATTAAACGCTAATTCAAAATCATCAAGTTTGCCTAAGCGTTAACCTATATTGCCCACATTATGTGGGCAATATTTTATACAGAAAGTACTAATGAAAATTAGACCAATTTTGCAACTAATGTATTTAAATCACCCGCTAAGAAATCAACAGGTGGGATCTCAATAACCGTATATGCACCCGCGCGTTGCTTCATACTAGCTCTTGCCGCTGAGACCATAAATTGAGACGTCAATGCAGGATTGTTAATACGCATTGAATATTCAAATAATTGATTATGCGTTTTACCCGAAACACCTTTATGAGTCATATGAACACCATGCCCAACATCTTTTAAGCTATCGACACAATCGACTTGCTTAACATGGGTTTCATCAGAAGAGAAATAGCTATCAGCTTTAATCGCTTGCTCTACTTGATTAAAATTTGCCCCAGCTTCTAACTCCACGTAAACCATACGACGATGGACACCAGTCCCTAATGGAATAGTCATTGAAAGCGCATCTTTTACACCATCAATAGCTTTGGCTGCTACGCTATGCCCCATGCTCATACCAGGGCCAAAGTTTGTATAAGTGATCCCTTTTGGCGCCATGGCTAACATTAAAGTTCGAATGATGGAATCAGAACCCGGATCCCATCCCGCAGAAATAACAGCTACGCGATCATGTTTTTTTCGCGACTTCATCTAGTTCTGTTTTCAATGACACGATTTCACTGTGAACATCAAAACTATCTACTGTATTAATGCCTAAACTTAAAATAGATTTAGCTAACTCTTTAATTGCACGTGTCGGTGAACACAAGAGCGCAACATCAACATTACCTAATGTTTTGATATCGTTAGTCACGGTAATATTTTGCAGTTCTTCTGGAATATTATTAATATCACGACGAACAACACCTATTAATTCAAAATCTTGAGCCGCTTGAACAGCCTCTAATGCAAATCGACCAATATTGCCATAACCTACAATCGCTACTTTTATTTTAGTATTCATTAATTCCCCTGACTTTAACGTTAATCATCTCTTAATGATAATAGTGATTAGTTATCAATGAATAAACCATATAAATATCTTTTTTGCCAGATAAACATTATTTGCGCTATTACCTTATAAATAAACCTTGTAGAATCTTCTACCTTCCTACGCGTTATATTAATAAATCGATTTCACTCTGTTTTTAAGAAGGTTTTCAATGCATCAATCTGATGTAGCGGATCGCTCGCTTTTCTCTCTTAGTTGGCCGATATTTATAGATATATTCCTACATCTAGCCACACTATTAATTAATACTTACATGGTAAGCCACGTTTCCACTGCTTACTTAGCAGCTATGGGCGTCGGTAACCAAGTTTTTGACCTTTTTATCACCATCTTTAGCTTTATTAGTGTGGGATGTAGCGTTGTTATTGCACAATATTTAGGTGCAGGTAAAAGAGAAAAAGCCAGCCAAGCCATCCATATTTCTATCGCTTTTAACTCTTTGCTAGGTATTAGTAGCGCTTTGATAATTCTTTTCTTTGGCTACAATATTCTACATCTTATGAATACGCCTGAGCATTTAGTGCAAGATGGCTACAATTACCTACATATTATTGGTATTTGCCTTATTCCTGAGGCAATCTCGATTATTCTTGCAGCTTGTCTGAGAGTTTATGGCAAATCTAAAGCAGCCATGTATGTCACATTGATAGCCAATATTGTTACCGTGATTGGTAATATGATTGTACTTTACGGCTTCTTTGGTTTACCACAATACGGATTAGTGGGCGTTGCTTGGTCTACCGTTGTCGGTCGTATTATTGCCGTTATTTTACTGTGTGGATTACTGTTCTACGGTTTACGTATTAAATTCGAAGCCAAACAACTCGTCGTGTGGTCTAAAAATATGTTAGGGAAGATCCTACATATTGGTTTACCCGCCGCGGGAGAAAACTTGGTTTGGATTTTACATTATATGACTGCATCTGCCTTTATTGGTTTAATGGGTGAAGTTCCTCTTGCAGCACAAACGCTTTATTTCCAATTATCACTATTTTTAATGCTTTTTGGTATTGCGATTAGTATTGGTAATGAAATATTAGTGGGTCACTTAGTTGGTGCAAAACGCTTTGATGATGCCTTTAATCGTGGTTGGAAAAGTTTAAAAACCGGTGTGATATTCACGATTGGGGTTGTTATTATTTATTGGTTTATGCGTGATCCTATTTTGTATTCCATTACTGAAGATCAACGCATTATCAACCAATTAATTCCTCTGTTTATTTTATCGGTCTTTTTAGAACCAGGTCGTACATTTAATATCGTGATGGTTAATGCCTTACGTGCGGCCGGCGATGCTAAATTCCCCCTTATAACCGCAATTTGCTTTATGTGGGGAGTCGCTATTCCTGTGGGTTATTTCCTTGGTATTAAGATGGAAATGGGCTTAATAGGTATCTGGATTGGTTTTCTTTGTGATGAGTGGTTACGAGGCTTAACTAACGCATGGCGTTGGCATTCTCGTAGATGGCAAGCCAAGCGCTTAGATATATAACTATTAAATTCCCCCGATATTTTTTTATCGGGGGAATTTGATAAATAATCTTATTATCTTTTAATTTTAGGCTTTTCAAAAGGATAATAGAATTTAATTCTCTTTTTAAATTATCATCTAATTTTATTTTTATTTAACTTATTAAAACTTTCTATAAATAGTAAAATAAATTTACTAATTAAAAAATTCTTCTATTTCATATAACTCTTCATACCTATCACTTAAAAAAACAACTCATTTAATGAAATTTTATCTAAAATTATAATTAGATGATCTTTAAAAATTCCTTTTAATTTTTTATTCTTAGAAACAGCTTCAGACAAAGCATCTATTTACTCTAATTTTTCACTTAAATAACAATCATTATCTATTTCTTCATAAATATTTTCTTCAACAATGTCTTTCTTTAAACTATCAACGGGTAAATTTAATGACTCTATAGTTTTCAATTTATTAATATCATCATTTTTATTTTTTAGATCACTAAATATTAATTCTACTTCTTTCTCAATTAACTCAACAAAAAAATTATTTTTTATTATTAATGAATAAACTTTTCTAAAAAAGATAACTATATGAATCATTATTATAAGTATTTGTAACGTTATCTACACTCTTATTCATTTTCATATAAATGGGTTCATCATCTATTAGATTTTTTTATCGGAAGAGCTAGCATTAGAAATCTGAATTTTTGAATTTCTTATTTATAAAAATTTTCTAGGTTTAATGCTAAGAGCATCACTTGATGATTGATTTAATATATTTGAAGAACTTCCTTGTAATTTAACATCTGTTATTTTCGTATAATACATCATGATCATCCTATGAATTTAACATAGGCAATATTCTATATTATATTTTCTTTCCATCTACCATTTATCCACCATCTATATAACCAATACTATTCAAAAATAAACACATCAAACTAATTCTTATAAAGAATGCTCTCAACAGCATTGTTGATATCATCGCGTAAAAAATATTTATAACTATCAATATTGCCAAATTTAGATTTTATTCTATAATCTGAATTTAATATAGTATCTATTATTGACTCTAAAAATTCATTTTTTATTTCTTTAAATGAAATTGTATTACCAGAAAATAAAATCCATTTAGAGTGAAAATGTAATTCATTATTGAAATTTATAATTATTTCTTTATCTAACGTAGATATTTCTTCTAAAGAAGAGATAATATTACTAATTACACTCTCTTTTATTTTATCACTTTTTACTTTTCTTTTAGCTTCAGATAAATGCTCATCTACAAAATCATTAACTTCTATTCTATTAAGCTCATTATTATTTTTTAATAGTATAATTTTACTTTTTCTTCGATGGATTTTATTTTCAATGTTAGAAATATTTTTATTCAACCCCAGATAATTTATATTTTTATTTAAAATAGGTTTTATAAAACTAACAATCGTATTATAGCAAACCAATATTACGCTATTTAAACTAATTTTAAAATTATCGCCTTTATTTTCAATATTTTGTATCGCTGAAAATGTGCTTCTAACTACATTATTTATATACATATATCCTCCTATTCGTTTTAAGAGAATTAAATCGTACATTATAATTATTTTCTATCAATAAGTTACGTTATTTTATTCATTATTTTCGATTAAATTCCATCAAAAGATAAATAAATTATAACCATTAAAGAAATCAATACATTAAAATAAATAATGATTAATTTTATATTTTTAACATTTTTTATGCGAAGAGCCTTTTTCATGATTAAGATCACAGAAATACAGTCCTATAAGTTAAATAAAATAACCTCACCTACAAAAAACACTATTTTTTTTAATAAAAGAAAAACCAAAGATTAAATAATATTCAACATTAAATTTTTTTTGTAAAAATAATTCTTTTTCTCTAATTCCCTATTGTTTTTTTTATGATACAAGTAAGCATTAGTCATTTTCTAATAAATGAGATCACTAATCATCAATACAGAGAATACAATTAAAAATACAATGGAGTCTTGTTATGAATCTCGTTAAACGATTTATTTCTTATACAAAAGTGAATACAACAACAAATAGAGAAAATGGCGCTGCTGGCATTATGCCTTCCTCAGAAGGTCAGCGAGTGCTTGCTCTACAATTAGTCGAAGAGCTAAAAGCGTTAGGTGTTGAAGATATTAAAATTCGTGATACTGCGATTGTTACTGCGACACTACCTTCTAATCTTGATTATGAAGTACCTACTGTTGCTTTCTTTGGTCATTTAGACACTAGTGCAGAACAGACTAATGATACCAAAGCGCAAATCTTACCTTATAAAGGGGGTGATCTTTGCTTAAATAAAGATCTTGATATTTATTTACGTCAAAGTGAATTTCCTGAATTAGAGAACTATATTGGTGATGATATTATTGTCACTGATGGTACCAGTTTATTAGGTGCTGACGATAAAGCAGCTATCGCCTCTATTATGGATATGTTGCAGTACTTTAAACAACATCCTGAAGTTAAACATGGTACGGTTAAAATTGGTTTTGTGCCAGATGAAGAGCAAGGTCTACGAGGTGCAAAAGCTTTTGATACTAAAGAATTTGGCGCCGATTTTGCTTATACATTGGATTGTTGCGGTATTGGTGAATTAGTTTATGAAAACTGGAATGCAGGTGATGTTGAAATCACATTTACGGGTGCATCAGCTCATCCGATGTCAGCAAAAGGTAAATTAAAAAACTCATTATTAATGGCACACAAATTCGTTGCAATGTTGCCGGGCGGTGAAGCTCCAGAATATACCGAAGGCCGTGAGGGTTATTATTGGGTAAAACAATTAGCTGGTAATAGTGCTCGCACGATATTAAAAATGGATGTGCGTGATTTTACCGAAAAAGGCTATGCACAACGTATGGCATTTTTAAAGCAGCTTTCAGAATATTGTGAAGGCTTATGGGGGGAAGGTTCTGTCGTTTGTAAACAAGCTGACCGCTATGCCAACGTCTTTAATAGCCTGCAAGGTGATAACCGTTATCCGATTGATATTGCTGTGGCTGCTTATGAAGCAAATGGCATTACCCCTCGTCCAATTCCAATGCGTGGTGGTTATGATGGCGCAGCGCTCTCTCAAAATGGCCTGCCTTGTCCTAATATCTTTACCGGTGCGCATAATTTCCACTCTATTTATGAATATCTGCCAGTTAAATCGCTTTACGCTGCTAGTGATGTCTTAAAATCTGTCGTGACGATCACGGCGGAGCGTTTTGCACCTGGAGCTAAAGCATGATCCAAATTCTTGCGGTCTTAGTAGTCGTCGTTATTGTCGCCAGAATGATCTTGAAAGGATATAAAGCCGAACCTGTTTTGTTAATAGCAGGTTTAGCCTTAATGGCACTCACCATGCTGTTTGGTTGGGGAGATATTCTTCCTAAAAATGTCAAAACAACAGGTATTGGCTGGTTAGATCCTTTTGAAGTAATGCGTGATCTCTTTAGTAGTCGTGCGGCTGATCTTGGTTTAATGATCATGGCACTGATGGGATTTGCGCATTATATGGATCATATTGGCGCCAATGAGGCCGTTGTACGTGTTGCAACTCGCCCATTGAAAAATATGCGCTCACCTTATGTGTTGCTATTTTTCTCTTTTTTACTCGCGAGTATTTTGCAACTTGCTATTCCTTCAGCAACTGGATTGGCCGTTCTATTAATGGGCACCATGTTCCCGATTATGATAGGACTTGGTTTATCTCCAGCCTCTGCTGCGGGTGTGATTGCAACTTCATTGGGTGTTGCTTATACCCCGACTGCAATTGATGCCATTCGTGGTGCAAAAGCCGTTGATTTAGGGGTTGTTGAATATGTGCTTTATTACCAAGGGCCAGCAGCTGTCGCAACCGTATTAGCTATTGGTATTACGCATATCTTTTGGCAACGTCATTGTGACCGCAAAGCTGGATTTATGCCTCAATTAGGCACAATATCTGAAGAAGTAAAAAGTAATAAAAACGTACCTGGCTTTTATGCCTTATTGCCAATGTTACCCATTATGATGGCGGTAAGTTCATCAAGCCTATTTGTTAAAGGCATTCACCTTGATGTGGTCACAATCGTATTGATTTCAATGGCAATTTGTATGCTAATTGAATCCCTACGCTTACGTGATTTTAAATCAGTATGTGCCGGCTTTCAGCATTTCTTAAAAGGTATGGGCTCTGCATTTAGTAATGTTGTGGGTTTATTAGTCGCTGCAGGTGTTTTTGCTCATGGTATTAAAGTGAGTGGTGCTATAGAGAGTTTGATCATTATGGCAGAGTCTGTTGGCCTGCCTCCATTTGCAATGGCACTCGTTTTCGCTATCGTCACATTAGCAGCCGCGATTATTATGGGTTCAGGTAATGCGCCATTCCTTGCATTCGTTGAACTAATTCCACAAATTGCTCATAGTATGGGAGTAAACCCAATTGCGATGATTTTACCTATGCAACAAGCATCACATATGGGACGAGGTATGTCTCCTGTAGCTGGGGTTATCATTGCAGTATCTAGTGGTGCAAAGCTACAACCATTTGATGTTGTAAAAAGGACAGCAATACCACTTATGGTTGGTTTTATATTCCATAGCGCTATTATTGCTATTTTCTATTATTAATAAATAAACCTGAAGCCATATTTTTGCTTCAGGTTATTTTCAAATAATAAACATATTAAAAATAGATAAAGATATTTGATTGTTATTTAGATAATAAAAAATTAATTATATCTTTTTATAAAAATATATTTCTATTTTCAAATAAAGCATTGATGCTATTACTATGAAAATATTAACAAAAGAATAAAAGATTATTCTTATACTCTCGAAAATAAAGAGCTTATTATCTATTCTGTTAAGATAATCGTGTGATGCTTGAAGCACTCATTGCCTTTATTTTAACATTCCTAAGTTAGCCCACATTCAGTATGAATATTATACTAGCAATAGAACTGTGTATTCGTTCTATTGCCTTTTTATTTTATCTCACCGTTAGATATTCAAATTATTTCATTCTATTTTTTATTAATAAATAAGATACAAAAACACCCGCTTTTACACTAAAAAATTGCACAAGGGGCGCCAAAATATTTACTTTTATTTATTGTGGAAAAAACTACCAAGATTGACATCATAAAGAGTAATAATTTCTTAAATTTTACGCAATGCTAGTAAATTCGGAAAAAACTTTCTCCTATAAATTCAGTATTATGATGGTATTAAAAATAGAATAACTCATTAATTTTCATACTGTTTATTGGATACATGCAATGAAAGAACAATTATCCTCTCGTTGGAAAATATTAATAGCGGCAGTAAAACAACAAGTCAAACCCGCTTTAGGTTGTACAGAACCTATTTCGCTTGCATTAGCAGCTGCAACAGCAGCAAATTACTTACAACACGCGATTACCCGCATTAGTGCAGAAGTCTCTCCTAATTTAATGAAAAACGGCATGGGCGTAACCGTACCAGGTACGGGTATGGTAGGTTTATCCATTGCCGCAAGCTTGGGTGCCGTTGGTGGTGATTGTAAAGCTGGCCTCGAAGTATTAAAAAATGCAACACCAGACCATGTTGAACAAAGCAAAGCACTATTAGCTTCTGGCATTGTGAATGTTTCGATTAAAAAAGCATGCCAAGAAGTACTCTACAGCGAAGTTACTGTTGAAGATGGCGAAAACAGCGCAACTGTCATTATTGCAGGCAATCACACCAATATTGTTAAAATCATTCATAACAACAATGTTATTTTTGATAACACTTGTGACGATGCTGAACAATCAACATCGCCTTGCGAAATCAAAGAAACACTGACTCAAACAAATACCCAAGAAATTTATCAATTTGTTACTCAAATACCAGTAGAAGAAATTTCTTTTATCCTTGAATCAGCACACTTAAATGATGCGTTATCAAAAGAAGGTTTGAACAATACTTATGGTTTACATATTGGGCAAACTTTACAACGCCAACAACAGCGTGGTTTATTAGCAAAAGATTTATTATCTGAAATTATGATCCGTACTTCTGCTGCATCTGATGCACGTATGGGTGGTGCCGTTTTACCTGCTATGAGTAATTCTGGCTCAGGTAACCAAGGTATTGCGGCAACAATGCCTGTCGTCGTCGTTGCTGAATATTTGAAGGTCAGCGAAGAGAAAATGGCGAGAGCATTAATGCTTTCTCATTTACTCGCAATCTATATTCATCATAAATTCCCCGCGTTATCTGCGTTATGTGCAGCAACAACCGCATCAATGGGTGCTGCAGGTGCAATTGCATGGCTAATGGATGAACGCTATGAATCCATGGCAATGGCAATTAGTAGCATGATTGGTGATATTAGTGGTGTAATTTGTGATGGCGCATCAAATAGCTGTGCAATGAAAGTTTCAACAGGAGCAAGTGCGGCTTATAAAGCTGTATTAATGGCGCTAGATAATACTTATGTGACAGGTAATGACGGTATTGTCGCTCATGATGTTGACTCTACAATTGAAAATCTGTGTGCATTAGCAAGCCGTGCAATGCAACATACTGATGTCCAAATTATTGAGATCATGGAATATAAAGCTGTTGCTAATGGCTAATTTGAACGTTTAAAAAAAAGCACCCCATAATGTTGGTTATTATGGGGTGAAACATAAGATCCTAGGAACAGGATCCTCCTCAAGTCAGGAGCTTATCAATATTCGTTACTGCTATTTTTACGACTACTACGGTTACTTCTCTACTTCTTACTACTTTCTAACACTCACTACAGGGTATTAGGTTAATATGTCTTCTCTTCTGTGCTAGGCATCAATGCATCAAAACTGGCTCTTATCTCTTCTTCTGGTAATTGAATGCCAATAAAGACCAATGTGCTTTGGCGAGTTTCATCCTCATGCCATGGTCTATCCCAATCAGCACTGTAAAGACGTTGTACTCCTTGGAATAACAAGCGATTAGGTTGATCTTTAATATTTAATATCCCCTTATAACGCAAAAGATTATCAGCAAAGCTTAATAATAATTTTTCCATTACATCTGAGACTTTTTGCAATTCAACGGGATAATCGAATTTCAGCACAATGGAATGAATATCATCTTGCTTATCTGCTTGATAACGAAACAAAGGCTGTTTTACATCAAGATTATCGTTCAACATAAAACCTTTTACGTTAAACAATAATCCTAAATCAATTTGCCCATGAATAACGGTATTAACGGGGGCTCTTGCATTAATACGTCTTAAACGCGCCATTAATTCAGGAGAGGCTGGTGTGATATCTGTTTTCGTTAACAAAATGCGGTCAGCATAACCTATTTGAGACTGAGCAATTGTAAATTGATCAAGCTGTTGTTGAGCATGAATATTATCGACAACAGTAATAATTCCATCCAACAAATAGCGTTGGCAAATTACTTCATGAGAAAAAAATGTTTGGCTAATCGGGCCAGGATCAGCCATACCAGTACATTCAATGACTAATCTATCAAACTGAATTTCACCACGATCGAGACTGTCACATAAATCTAATAACGTGTCTTCTAATTCATTCGATTTGCTGCAACAAATACAACCATTGGTAAGCGTTTTAATTTGAGTGGCTCTATCACCAATAATTTCGTCATCAATAGGCACTTCACCAAATTCATTTTCAATAACAGCGATTTTATAACCATGCTCTTCATTGAGCATATGACGCAAAAGCGTTGTTTTTCCTGATCCTAAAAAACCAGTCAATATCGTAACTGCAATAGGTTCCATAATGTGTCTCCTTTACAGATTATTAGCAACAGCGAAAACCGCCTTTACCGTCACCACCGCCATAACGAGCTTCCTGACGTTCACGGAAAAACTCGTTATAGGTCATAACTGGCTTATCTGGATGGTTATCTTTCATATGCTGTACATAGTTGTCATAATCAGGAATACCTATCAGCATACGTGCAGCTTGTCCTAGATATTTTCCAGCTTGTCCTAAATTGCCAAACATACGTTTCTCCTAAACTCCGTACCAGCTAAACCAGTACGGAGTTAAACTGTTTACCGAATATTAGTGACCAGAGGACACTTTAACGTCTTTTGGCATAGGAGCATATGGTGTTTCTTGTGCTGTTTCTTTTGGGTTTTTACGTGCTTTCATTGCGGTACGGAAACCGTAGAAAATGATGCTGTAAACAACCACTAAGAACAGAATACTTAAGCCTGCATTAGTGTAGTTATTGATTACAATATGATTCATATTGGTAATCTCTGCCGCGGTTAAGTCGGCACCTCCTGCTAAAATCTTCGCTTTGTATTCATTTGCTAAGTAGAAGAAACCTTCCATTTGTGGGTCATCACTTAGAAGTTTCAGACCTAATGCCCATGTTGTACAAATCAATAGCCATACTGCTGGAATAACAGTTACCCAAATATATTTAGTGCGTTTCATCTTAATTAAGATAACCGTACCTAATACCAGAGCAACAGCCGCTAACATTTGGTTTGAAATACCAAACAATGGCCATAGACTCTTAACACCACCTAGTGGGTCAACAACACCTTGGTATAACAGATATCCCCATAAACCTACGCAACCCGCCGTACCAATAACACCCGGAATAAACGAATTTGTTTTCTTCAGATAAGGGATAAAGTTACCTAACAAGTCTTGAAGCATAAAGCGACCAGAACGTGTACCGGCATCTAACGCCGTTAAAATAAAGAGCGCTTCGAATAAAATACCAAAGTGATACCAGAAGCCCATATCTGCAGCAGGAATGATCTTATGGAATACCATCGCGATACCAACCGCTAAAGTAGGTGCACCACCAGCACGGTTTAATACTGAAGGCTCACCAATATCTTTCGCTGTTTGTAAGATTTCTTCCGGAGAGATGACAAAGCCCCATGAACTTACTGTTGCAGCTGCATGTACAGTAACTTCTTTTAGTTGCCCCATGATCACTGCCGTATTTTCACCCCCTAATTCGTGTAGGTTTGGCATAGTAATGCCTAAGCCTGCAGGTGGTGTATTCATTGCGAAATACAGACCAGGTTCAATGATAGATGCAGCCACTAGCGCCATAATCGCAACGAACGATTCCATTAACATGGCACCATAACCAATAAAACGAGCATCCATTTCATTTGCGATAAGCTTAGGTGTTGTACCTGAAGCAATCAGAGCATGGAAGCCTGAAACGGCACCACAAGCGATAGTAATAAATAAGAATGGGAATAAAGCCCCTTTCCATAATGGACCAGTACCATCGATATATTGAGTAACCGCCGGCATTTTCAATTCAGGGTTTAAAATAACAATCCCCACGGCCAAACCAACGATAACGCCAATTTTTAAGAACGTTGCTAAGTAGTCACGAGGCGCAAGAATTAACCATACTGGCAGTAATGCAGACACAAAAGCATAACCAATAAGACCAAAGGTAATTGTTGTATCTTTAAAGGTTAACGCTGGCCCCCAGTACGGATCATTCGCAATAACACCGCCAAACCAAATCGCTGCGATCAGTAAGACAATACCAATAACCGAAACTTCGCCCACACGACCTGGACGGATATAGCGCATATAAATACCCATAAACAGGGCAATCGGCACTGTTGAACAAACAGTGAACACACCCCATGGGCTTTCAGCTAATGCTTTAACAACGATAAGTGCAAGTACTGCAAGAATGATGATCATGATAAGGAAACAGCCGAATAAAGCGATAGTACCCGGAATTGGACCCATCTCTTTCTTTATCATCTCACCAAGTGAGTTACCATTACGGCGTGTTGAAATAAACAACACCATAAAGTCTTGTACTGCCCCCGCTAGCACAACCCCTGCTAATAACCAAAGTGTGCCGGGTAAGTACCCCATTTGAGCCGCAAGAACCGGGCCAACTAAAGGACCAGCGCCTGCAATAGCCGCAAAGTGGTGACCAAATAAAACATAACGGTTAGTCGGAACATAGTTCAATCCGTCATTATTAACAACAGAAGGTGTTGCTCTCGTTGGATCAAGCTTCATCACTTTGTTGAGCGATATAAAGACTGTAATAACGATAAGCAACTAAGTAGACAGCTACAGAAGCAACAACTATCCATAGAGCACTAACGTGTTCACCACGACGAAGTGCAACCACTGAAAGACAAAAAGCACCGATAATCCCGAGGACCACCCAAGGTACGTGCTTTAAAAATGCATTTTTGTTCATGAGACACCTTTTTTTCAGGCAAGACCGAACAGCCAAAGAGTAATGCGGGACAGTAAAGAATGATTTAAGCGAATCTGAGAGATAACTGCCCGCAGCTACATAATAAGAATTTTGACACTGACATGGTGTGACTAAATCGCTTAGCGGTTGTATACCGAATTAAGCGGTCTATTTTCTTAGTTAAGTGGTTTTGCTGTTTTCAAAAGGCGATTTTTTTGTGATCTAGATAAGAATTTTATGACTTTCAATAAGTTATAGAATAATAAAATACAAAAAAAAACGCCTCAACATCAACAAAAAAGGCGTTTTTTTATAACATTATTTAAACAAAGTAAGATTATTGACTAAATTGAACGGATATCAAAAGTACATTACCTTTTCGAGAAGGTGAACCATTAAATCGCCACTGATAAGCAACATCAATCACAGCATTATCAATGCTCATATCACCACTACTGCTTTTTAGCATCACCACTGTAGGAACACCTTGAGGATCAATATCAAGTTGTAAGATCATATCCCCTGTTTTAGGTGCGGAGTTAGGTGCATTCACTTTTGGTAACGGCTGATTACTGCCTTTGATATTTGCTGATGAGAAATCAACACTAAATATCCGATTTGATTGCTCAACTCTATCAACACTTAACGGTGAGCGAATAACTTTGCTATTCGGTTCTGATGCTGGTATTGCACGTTGAGCTAACTGAATTTGTGTTAAGTCATCACTGAGATAATCATCTGAAGGTTTGACTTCAATGCCTTCTGGTAAATAACGCATATCCATTCTTGCTCGCAAGGTTTGATAGCGCTCTAAGCGAGCACCCTCAAGTGTATTTATCACCATTCTCATTTCTAGCATTTGCATTAAAGAGCTAATACTCTCTTTTGATTTTTGCTGTGCCGCTTTAGCAAATGCACCTGCTGCAATTTCAGGATCTTCATCTAACCATGTTATCCCCCAACCTAACCAAACATCTTCACGATCGGGTTCTAATGCAATGGCCTGTTCAAAGTGAGTACGCGCATTGAGTAATAAAGTTTGCCAATATTCTTTATCTTGAGGATAAATTTTCGGAGAACTGGCTAAATTATTGGTTCCTACGTTGTAATATTGCAATTCAAAACGTGCCACTGTTCTCACGATATCAGCATTATCCTGATGAAGAGCAAGTTTTTCATTTAAAAAGCGAATGCTATTATCCCAACTTTCATGGTTATTTTTACCATTAGGCAATGTCTGCAACTCTTTTAAGATAGCTTGTAACGCTGCACGCTTTTCTTGCTGTTGTTGAGATAATCTAGGGTAATAAGAAGCATAAGGATCATAGCTAGAGCGAGTTGCTTCTCTTCCATCTTCTAATTCAGGTGCTTGCTTTTTCAGTTCTGTATAAGCATTTTCAGTCAGTGTTATCCCTTTTACATCTTGTCTCGCATAAGCTTTAACCAATGTTATCAATGTTGATTGTTGCTTAACCGCATACTCTTTCCAACCAAGACGGGTACTTTCAAAACGGACTGTCACACGTTGGCGATATCCGTCTTTGTTTGGCATAAAACGCCAATGACGAGCAGCTTTCACAGCTTGATCATCGAAAGCATGAATACCACTACTATTTTGCACCCAAAGCCCTGAAATACGCCCTTGAGGATCAACATCAACGGATAAAATAACATCTGCACGAGGGATATATTTTCTGATTGTTGGATAACGGATCTCAGTTAAGTTTTTCACTTCATTAGGTGATTCAACAATCACTTCTCCGGGATACTCTTTTCCCATCATTGATTGCATTTCAAGATAAGTGGTTAAATCATTATTAATTGCATTACTCACTGGTAATCGCTGATTAGCAAGCTTAGTGACTTCTTCTGGTGGTGTACTGCTTTGTCGATAAAAACGATCTTCAACAACACGCGCTTGTAATATTTGATAAATCTGGCGCTGATTTTCAGTAAGCTCTGAAATTGCTTTTTTCAACAATTGTTGTGCTGAAATATCATTATGGCCTTGCTTAGCTTGCTTGAGCGTATCTGCCACCATTAAAGCTAACATCGCTTTTTCAATTTGTGTATCCAAAGAACGATGAGCAATATAAGTAAGTGCTAAAACTTGCCATGCCTCAGGTGATAATGGTGCAACAGCAATAACATTAATACCTGATTGCGTTAATTGAGCATCATTACTATTTGAAAGGGAAGCTAATGCCTGAGCAACCATAATCTCAGGTTGATTTAATAGCCAGTCGCCATAAAAATTGAGTATTTTTGCAGCTTCCGCATATTCTGATGTTCCCTTGGTATGAACTAAATAAGCTTCTTTCGCTTTTGTCGCTACTGCCACATCATCACTAAAATAATCCAATCCTGGTAAAGTAATTCGCACTTTCTCAATAGCGCTAATAGATGCCAGCGCTTTAGATTGATTAGACCGGATAATGTTACGGATCTCATTTTCACTATTAACAACAAGATAATGATAATTTTGCCATTCAGATTGTTCGATACTTTGTAAAACAAAACGACGACGATCTTCCAATTCACTCGTTGGGATCACTGAAAATGACACGCCCAGCGCCATTAAAAGCACTAGCCCCCCACCGAATAAATAGTAAATATTTTTAGCTCTCCACGATTGCAATAACATTACAATCGTCATAATGAGAGAGCCTAGCCATAATCCCAGTAAGAAATTACGCTCATCAAAGCGAACAGATGAGGGGAGAATTTGGCTATTAACACCATCAATCAAACTAAAGGTTGAAACTAAGAAGGCTGGCAACCAAAAAGGGAACAGTAACGTTATAACGCCAATAATAATGAGGATCAGCTTTATTCTTTTTTTCATGTTATTTCCCTAAACTATGGCTTTCTTTTCAAAATATGCATTGAAGGGAAAACAAAAATAACTAACAAGATAATGGCTGAAACCATTAAAAACATCACACTCAACATCGTTATTAGTATTTGTTCAATATAATCCGCTTTGATTAAATCAGCGATCCAACTAGAACCTAAACTACTGCTGGCTCCTTGTGGAATAAAGTTCATCAGTAATACCCCCAAAATCACAGGAACAATCATGGCAATAGCAGTATGTAATATGACTTTGGGTACTTGGTTTATTGCATTTTTAACTGCAATAAATATCGCAGACGGTTGAATAGGTTTCGCTGGCGTAGTTTGAATTGGCGCTTGTCGGATATTCGCATTTTGTACTCTTTTTTGACGAACTTGCTCACGTTGCGTTTGGTTTTGTTTTTGAGTCGTTGCAACTTGCTGTAATTGAGCTTGTCTTGCACATGCTACACAGGCTTTACCTGCAAAATGCTGGTGGTTTTTATCTTTCTGACAAACCACCATTTGCTGTTTTTCAGGTTGTGCATATTCATAAAGTGCCGTCGCCCATGTTTTGGCACTTGGTCTTAATGAAGGTGCACCAGAAAACGCTTTATCAAAAAGTATTCTTAATGTATCAGGTAATTGTTTATGTCCACTCGCCACACTGGGTGTAATTAAATTATGTGCCTTTACGCCATAGCCATAAAAACGACCAGCAATACGTCTTGGAATATCAGTAGGAACACTGTCATTTTTAGGACGACCACTAAAGGGGTGAATACCAAAATTAAGCAGTTGAAAAATAATGACAGCTAATGCAAATCGGTCTTGCGACTCTTCTTGCTCTTGTGGAATAGTTTGCTTTGCTTGAAATTCTGGCGCTAAGTATTCAACCGTAAATTGCCCTGCGGGATAGCGTATATTTTCACCTTGAATACTAAAACCATCACAATCAAGAAGAGACATGTATAAGCTTGATTTATAAAACCGCAGGTTTAACGGTTTCATATCAATAATACGATGTCCTTGTTGATGCAATGCATCAATCAATGTACAAAGATTATAAGCCAGACTAACCTTAGCGCCCATCCCTGTGGGTAAGTTATGAGCTTTTGCTTGACGCTCTTGAAGAATATACTCCAACTCTATGGTGTTTTTCACATCCAGTTCAGGCATTACAAAGCCAACAAATTGCTTTTGGCTATTGTATAAACGTGCTTCTGGCCATGCGAGTTGAATTATTGGGGTATCATTAACAGAAATGGCTTCTAATGCAGGTTTTAGCTTCTGCATTGCCGTGATCTTTTTCAGATAATAAGCTTTATCAATTTTATCATGATAAACCTTTGATACTTGGAAAGAGGCATTATTAATGTGACTAACACTTCCTGCCCCCCCACTTTTTATCAACTCACCAATTTGATAAATCTTACCATTTTCATCTTGCAGTTGTGTCGCACCAGATGTCACTATTCTTTTTTTTCTCGCTTTTACCACAACGTTTCATCCCTGATGCAAATCACTAAAGTTTTATCATCACCCGTAATTGAATGTGTACGAGGATCTGCCAATGTTCCCGCGAGTGCTTCACTTCCACAGTCTTCTGAGACTGTTTTTAAATAACGAATAACGGGGGTAATGAAAGGCTCGTAAAGAGCATCACACGCTTTATTCATGGCAAAAGGCTGTACACCATCTGACATTAAAATAACTTGCTTCACTGGTTTATTGAGAGGTATAACACGTAGGTGTGCTTCCCAGTTCTCAGACGTCACAAACCAGGTTTGATTGGCATATTCGCCATTTTCTGGTTGAGAAACATAACTTGTACCATCACTGTATTCCACAACCGCAATACCATCACCTAAATGGAATAAGTAGCCACCTTCATCACCAATCCAACATGCCACAAGAGTGGATGCATATTCATTAAGTGCACACTGTTTTATTTCTGCATATTCAGCAAGTTGACTGCGAATATCTTCAATAAGTTGTTTTGTACCCTGTGCTATCTGTTTTTCGGTTAATAAATCAATATTTGGCCACTCTGTAATGCGTAGTGTAAATAACCGCGCCACAAGTTGAGCACCTTGCTCACTATAACGAGATGAACCAGCACCATCACAAACAGCTGCGATAAGATACTCGCCCTTGCGGCGAATAAAATACGCATCCTGACAAGGAATTTGACGTTCTTGATGGGCAATACCTGTCACCGATGCCCCATAAGCTAACCAATCATTCATCAAACAGGTACACTCGCCCAAGAATCTGTTGAAGGTAATTGTGCAGTGCCACCCGGTGTTGATTGAGAAACCACTTGCATACTGGCACTTAACCACAAGAATAATTCTTTAAATTGCAGCCCTTTAAGCATTTTCACACCATTAACACCATTACGACTAAAACTTCCCATCACTTCTGCTGATGCACCATCAACCATAATTGGAAATACTGCTGTTTTTGACTTTCTTCTGCTTGGCGACAAAGCTGTGCGGCTTGTTCCCACTGATCAGTTGGTACACCATCAGACATTAAAAATAGCCAAGGACGAGTATAAGCAACACCCGCTTGTTTAAAGCGTTGTTTTTCAGCTTCTATCTCTTCAAGCGCCAACATGATTGCTTGTCCCATTGGGGTTGTGCCATTTGCTTCTAAAACGGGAGCCGTAAAGTCCATCGCATCTTTCCAATCACCATGCACCGTACATTGGTCATATCCACCATATTCAATCACTAAAATACGCACACGTTTCGCTGCGATAACGTCATTTTTTAGTTCTTGTTCAAGTAGTTTAAGGCCTTCATTTAATTGTTGAATAGGCTGACCATACATACTACCAGAACTATCTAACACTAAGATCAGAGGGGTACGTTGTTCACTGTTATCAACTAAGGCTACGTCAGGGATCATAAGATGCTCCATCATTCAGTTATTATTTTTCATGATAATGATTAATGTAACATAAAGGCGCAAAATTCATCAGAAAGAAAAAAACAATAATTTGAAGATAAAGATATTTCTTAGAAAAAGTCGGTTTTAAGACTTAAAAATATTATTTTAAATTAGAATTACGATATTTTCATAATATTAAATGAAAAAAGCACCTTGTTACATTAAGTAAAAGGTGCTTTTCAAATAAAATATTTATTATATTAATAATAGATTTTTTGACGTCCAGCAATAGAGTGTGAAAGCGTTGTACCATCAACCATTTCAAGCTCGCCTCCCACAGGAACCCCGTGAGCAATTCGGCTTGCCGTAATATCATACTGAGCACAGATCTCAGCAATATAATTAGCTGTCGCTTCACCTTCCACTGTCGGGTTTGTTGCCAAGATAACTTCTGAAATCGTTTCTTGGCTCAAACGCTCTTCAAGTCTATCTAAACCAATATCCATCGGTCCGATGCCATCTAAAGGGGATAAATGCCCCATTAAAACGAAGTATCGGCCCGCAAACTGCCCTGTCTGCTCAATAGCATGAATATCTGCAGGACTTTCCACAACACAAATTTGCCCATTCTGCTGACGACGAACATTGGCACAAATGGTGCAACGCTCTTCTTCAGTAAAAGTACGGCAATCACAGCAATGACCGATTTCAGACATTGCACGCGTTAACGCTTGTGCAAGTCGCATACCATCGCTTCTATCACGCTGAAGCAGTTGGAAAGCCATTCGTTGCGCTGATTTAGGCCCGACACCAGGCAAACAACGCAACGCTTCCATTAATGATTCAAGAAGTGGGCTAGTTTGCATTAGAATGGCATCTTAAAGCCTGGTGGTAATTGCATACCATTAGAGACAGAGGCCATTTTCTCTTTTTGTGTTTCATCGATACGACGCGCAGCATCATTAAAGGCGGCTGCAATCAGATCTTCTAACATCTCTTTGTCATCTTCTAGCAGACTAGGATCGATTTCAACACGACGGCAATTATGAGCACCATTGATAGTGATCTTGACTAAGCCAGCGCCAGATTCACCGGTCACTTCTAAGTTCGCGATCTCTTCTTGCATTTGTTGCATTTTGTCTTGCATTTGTTGGGCTTGCTTCATCAGATTGCCCAAACCACCTTTTCCGAACATAATTGTCTCTCTTTGTAAAAGCCACACAGTATGAAGTCATACAACATGTTGCGATTAAACAGGTCGGATACTCTCTTCATCCAATTCAGCATCAAAATATTGCTGTAATGTTTGAATTGTTTTATCCGTAATAATCGATTGACGCGATAACGCCAACTTTTCATCATAAATGGCTTGTCGCCACTCCAGCGGAGTTTTTACCGCGGGATCATCATCTTCTATAATTGTGAGTGAAATTGCTTTTCCATGCAATTCACTTAATGCATTTGTGAGTGTGCGTAGCGCATTTGCAGAATTTAAATGTTTCTGTCTCGTTCGTAAATGCAAAATCACGTTTTCTTCACTTACTGTCTCTTTATACGCATTTAATGCCAGTTGTTGCACCAATTTAGGTAATGGCATTTTTTCAATTTCAGCAGCCCATGCATCTCTTTCTTGTGATTCTTTCGCGATTTTTGCCGCTAATTCAGGGGTTTTTTCGTATTCGAGAACTTCTTTGATCTCTTTAGGCGAAGATACCGTCTCTTGCGTTGACATCAACTCAGGATTTTGTGGACGCCATTGATACGCTTCTTTTTTCTTTTTCTCGAGTGCATTAGGATTAGATTGACGCTTAGCAACTTGCTGACGTCTTTCACTCACGGCTGCTAGCCGCTCTAATGCACTAGCAGCCGGCTTAGCCTGATTTGGCATTGCCGGTTCAGACTTTTTTGGCGGAGTTTGTTGTTCCGTCCCCTTTATCGCCTGCCGTGCTCTTAAAAGTTGTGCTGCTGGACTATTACCTAATGAGGCATTATTCATAGGTGAAGAAGAACGTGTATTTTGTGACGAATGTATCTGAGGCACTTGTTGGGCATTGTGTTCAGACATTCTATTCGTAGGCAATGACGTAGAAGGTAAAGTTTGTGCTAATGGTGCAGAAGAAACCTCATCAATCACTGTTTTTGGATGAAAAGCCAACGCCCTTAATAACGTCATTTCAACGCCCATGCGTCTATCTGGTGCATAAGCCAGTTCTTTTCGTCCAACCAATAAGGTTTGATAATAGAGTTGTAAGTCTTGTGGTGAAACAGATTTAGCCAATAGGCGCAAACGTTCTTGGGTAAATTGTTCTTGGGGATTATCTTCACTTGGCAATAATTGCAACATGGCAATTTGATGCAATAATGAAAGTGTTTCAACCAAGAAGTTTTCCCAATCGGTGCCCCTTGAAGCCACTTCATTAACTAGTGACATCACTTGTTGACCATCTGCTTTTACTAGAGCTTCAATCAGTGCTAAAGGCTGAGCATCATCAATAGTACCAAGCATTTGGCTAACAACTTCAGTACTGACAACCCCTTCACCACTTGCAATAGCTTGGTCCGTTAAACTTAAAGCATCTCGCATACTGCCATCGGCTGCTCGAGCAATAAGCTGACGTGCTCTTACATCATTTTCAATATGCTCAGCGGTAAGTACTTTTTCGAGTTGAGTCGCAATCTGGTCGATATCTAACGCGCGCAAATGAAACTGTAAACAACGCGATAAAATCGTGACCGGTAATTTTTGTGGATCTGTCGTCGCTAGTAGGAATTTAACGTGCTCTGGTGGTTCTTCTAATGTTTTTAATAGCGCATTAAAACTGTGACGAGAAAGCATATGAACTTCGTCAATCAAGTAGACTTTGAAACGTCCACGTGCTGGCGCATATTGCACATTATCAAGCAGTTCACGGGTATCTTCTACCTTGGTACGCGATGCAGCATCTATTTCAATTAAATCAACAAAACGCCCCTGTTCTATTTCAAGGCAATTTGCACATTGACCACAAGGTTTACTCGTAATGCCTGTTTCACAATTGAGCCCTTTAGCAAATAAGCGGGCAATAGTGGTTTTTCCGACACCTCGAGTGCCTGAAAAAAGATAGGCGTGATGAAGTCGCTGATGATCTAGACCATTAGCTAAAGCCGTCAACACATGACGTTGACCGACAACATCGTGAAAAGTTTGTGGGCGCCACTTACGGGCAAGTACCTGATAGCTCATTGATTCCGCTAAATTTGAACGAGATTTATCTCTATGCTAACACAGGGACGCCCCATTGAGCGAGATTTGTCAGAAACAAATGAGATATTGATGAAAGAACCGTCGAATATTTGACGTGTGTCAGAAAAGAAAATCAATTGTGCGGGCCATGGATATTTATATATCACACACAAATAACACAAAAGTACCCGCACTATTACTCATGTTTAAAATAATGGTGTGAATCACCACACTCTAAACAGTGAAGATATTAATGTCCTGGAAAATCAACTAGTGTAAAGCTGTGAACACCTTGTTTTTCTAAGCGTTCAATACCGCCTAAATCAGGTAAGCAGATAATAAAGGCTGCTTCTGTCACAGTTCCACCTAAACGACGGATAAGACGTGCAGTTGCTTCAATGGTGCCACCTGTTGCCAGTAAATCATCAACCATTAATACTTTATCTTTATCCGTGATACTGTCTTTGTGGATCTCTAAAGTATCTGTGCCGTATTCCAAATCATAAGTTTCACTGAGCGTTTCGCGAGGCAATTTACCTTTTTTACGAACAGGAACGAAACCAACACCAAGACGTAGAGCGACCGGAGCACCAAATAAGAAACCGCGAGCTTCGGTACCCACGACTTTAGTGATACCCTGACCTTGATAGTGTTCTACCAATAAATCAATGGTTGCCTGATATGCAGCAGGATTATCCAGTAATGTAGTGATATCACGAAATAATATCCCTTCTTTTGGATAATCAGGAATGGTTTCAATACTGTCTTTAATAAATTGCAGTTGTTGCGCGTTAGCAGTCATAATCAGTGCCATAATAAAAAACGAAACGATAGAATCTATGCAATATGCCGTTAAAATGCAACAGAAAGCCAGTTAACAACTCTTTTTTGTTGCTTTAAGTCAATTCATGTTTTTATCAAAACAAGGACAAGAACCTGATGAATAAACCTGATCCTTTAAGCTTGTTTAAAAAACAGATAGACAATCTTGCCGAAACACTGGCGCCTATTGCAAACAAAAAAATTGCAGCACCTTGCTTCGACACAGCACTATTCCACCGCCGAAGTGATTCTCTTGGCGGCTATATGCAACAGATCCGCGATAATTTTACCCAGTTAATCGCTTGTGTTGAGGCACAACGAAGCCAGCAAGTTAAATTTCTGGCCACACAAATCCTACAACAAATAGAAGCATTAACTCGTGAATTATCGACACAAACACTAAGAAAGCAAGAGAACCAACTTACTCAACGAAAAAAAAGTGTCGATTTATACCAAAAACTTGCCCAACATCAGGATTATGAGCGCAGACTACAGGCCATGATCCAAGATAGAGAACTTTCATTAACGCAAGCACAGAGTTTTATGCAGCAACAAGAATTGCAAAAAGAAATTGCCACACTGGAGAATCGCCTAGCACGCTGTAAAAACGCCCTTTTCTCTATCGAAAAAAGCATTGAAAAACAAGAGGATAAATTTTAAAGGCGATTATTATGAGTTTAAAAGAAGCCCCAGAATCTGTTCAGTTGGCTGTTGATCTTATCTATTTACTTGAAAGTCACCATATTGATCCTAAAACAGCACTAGAAGCCCTTGAGATTGTGCGCCAAGATTATGAAAACAAATTGGCGGCACAATCAACAAATATTCCCCTTAATTAAGCCAAAGGGGGATTCGTTTCAGGTGTTGAACCATCAAGAGGGCGTTTTATCTCTTGTACTTCATCACCTTGTTTATTATGCAAATAAACATCAAGTTGATTAAATGCAATATTAATGTCGTTTTCATTACAAAGCTTATCAATAGCACGATTAACTTCATCAATTGCAATGCTTCTATCCCCTAATGTTCTGACATAAAAACGTAAATCGTGGTTTAGCGTACTGGCGCCAAACTCAGTGAATAAGACGACTGGCTCAGGCTCAGTCATCACTCTGGCATTCTCTTTTGCCGCTTTCATTAAGATAGCTTTGACCTTATCAAGATCAGATCCATAAGCCACCCCCACCTGAATAATAATACGTGTGACTGTATCCGATAATGTCCAGTTAATAAGACGTTCTGTTACAAAGGCTTTATTGGGAATAATCACTTCTTTACGATCAAAGTCTGTCACAGTCGTTGCCCTTATTCGAATTCGACTAACAGTACCAGAATAGCTCCCGATAGTAACGGTATCGCCAATTCTGACCGGTCTTTCAAACAAGATGATTAAACCAGACACAAAGTTTGCAAATATCTCTTGTAAACCAAAACCCTAACCCTACCGTTAAAGCAGCAGCTAACCATTGTAATTTTTCCCATGCCACACCTAATATTCCTAGAGAAACAATAGTACCCATAGCAATAATAACGTAGGTTAGAATGATCGTAATGGCATAAGAAGCGCCTTGTTGCAATTTGATGCGCGATAAAATTAATACTTCTAATAAACCGGGTAAGTTTCGCGTCAAAAACCAAGAAATTGCCATAATAGAAATAGACAATAAGAGATCTGCTACGGTGACAGCTTTGACAACATTGCCTAACTCAGTAGGTAAAGTGTAACTCCAGAGCGAGATACCATCTAAATAGGTAAATACAGTAATAAAATCAGACCAGATACCGTAGAAGCTAGACGCAAAAATGATAAATAAAATCATTATTGTCAGTCTTAATGATTGCTGATTGATTTGCTCCATATCCATGGGTGGCTCTTGAATTGGCTCAAGACTATTATCTTCGCTCTCTTTTTTTTCTTTTAACATCGCTTGCCTACGCTCGATAGCTCGACGGTAAGCAAGCCTTCGAGCCGCCACGGTTAATCCCCGCAAACTGGCATGATAAGCAATGAACCACAACATAAGCAGATATAAGCTATCAATCCAGCGATTTGCTAAACGTAACGCCGTATAGTAATAACCAAAAATCACTAACCCCATTAAAATTAAAGGCCGAGAACGTTAATAGGGTGATCACAACCGTTCTAACAACATGATTGCCCTTTTCTTGCCACATTTCACGGCAAAATGGCAACGCACATAAACTAATACAAAACAGTGAAATAATCGCAACCAATTGCCCAATAACATCACCCACCAGTAATAATGGGTTATTAATACCATAAGCAGAAAGCAAAATAATTGGTAGCATAGGAAAAGAAAGACGTAATAAACGTTTACGATTTTGCTGAACTCGCTCTACAGGGATTTTAAAATGTTTTACAGCAACGCCATTATCAGACATTAAACGATAAGACCATTCAAACATCAGCCAAAATACCGCAAATTGCCAAGCAAAAGACCAGATAAATTCTTGTTGCACATTAAAACTATTTATTAGCCAATAACCAATCGCTAAAACAAAACAAGAAAGAGGTAATGTTTTTAGGAAAACAATGCCTAACGCCAGAGGTGTATGTAGCTGAGAATCTTTATTGAGCTTATTAATATCCCCATTCAGCTTTTCAAACTGAGTATCTAGTTTTTTACGTTGCCAAATCAGTATTGAACCAAACAGAATCAACGCAATAAGGACAGGGAGTGATTTCTTAGCCCCGATCAACAGATTTTCATTTGACCAATTCAATTTAAAACTTTGAAATTCTGCCACTGCTTGAGAAGGAAACGTTGAAAACCAATTGAGATTGATAGGTTTGTTACTACTCACCCAGAAAATCTGTTGTGCTAATGTACCTTCTAAAGAGCTTACAACACTGCGTAATTGTTGCTGATCCATTTGCAGGTTTATCGAACCTGAAATTTGATTACCTAATTGATTATTAAGTTTATCAAGCAACTCTCGACGCGCATCAACAAGTAATTCTAATGCACTACGTAACTCTTTTAGTGCATTAGGATCGGTAACTTCAGGATGAGCTGTTTGGTATTCCTGCATCAACTGATCAAGATAGATATTGGGTTGTATTATCTGATCACGTTGTTTATTAATTTCAAATTGCTCTAACCGCAAATCAGCGATTTTATCAGGTAAATTATTAATAAAAATACCATCCGGCAAATCAACTTGTTCTTCAAATAAAATTCGGGAAAGTAACAAACTTCCTTTTAATACATCAATTTGTTCTTTTAGGTTTCGTTCAGATTGAATAGCTCTGTCTAGGCGGTTTTTCACCATTAAACTATGGCGATTTAACTCATTATTATTTTGTGTTGTAACAATTAGCTTATCACTAAGGCGCTTTATTAATTTCTGTTTGCGCTAAATAAAAGGGATCATTATTAATGGCTTGATTATCAAGCTCCGTACTTTGCGCTTCTTTCGCTGTTTCTTCTGAGCTATCTAGGCGTTTATCACTGATGGCTTCTTGAAGCCACTGTGCACGTTCTTGTGAAAGGTCGATATACGCAGAACTATAGTCACGTTGAAGTTGTAATAAGCTTTGTAATTGCACATTTGACTGTAGCGTGCGCTTTTGAAAATTGTTTTGTTGTTGAAGGTAATATTGCTCTAATTGCAATAACTGCACAGCAGAAGGTCGCATCTGCGCTTTATCTGCACTACTTTTTATTCAGCAATGTTCTTATTTGTTGCAGTCTTTCTGAATTATTAAATAAAATAGATTGCGCCCTTTCAGGCTGAGTTTGTAATACGATAAGTTCATTACTGTAATTAGCCAAATCATCTTGAGATTTTTGTAAAGATTGCAAGACACTTTCTAATTGTGATTCCAATGTTGCTAATGGTAATGTTTCCAATGATTTTTGGTAGTCATCCACTTCTTTATTGGCAACTTTTTGTTTTAATTGATTGAGTTGATATTGCGTACTACGCAGTTTCTCAGGTAGTTGCTCTACGGTTTTATTATAATTTACTGATTTTTTTTCTAGCTGTTGAATATTATCAAGTAATAAAAGTGATTGTTCTAAATCCGCAATAGTTAATTTATCTTCTGCACTTAACTCGCTACGTTTGTTTAATAAATTGAGCTGATTTTGAATATTTTCTTGAGTAGGTAAATTGGTGGGAACCGCAGCTAAAACGGAGGTGATGGAGAGGCACCAAAGAATAAAATAATAACCGTGATAGCGACAATCGTCGTCATTCGATTATTAAAGAAAGAAAAAAAAGTATGTATCCGCATGATTAAGCAACTTGTTCAATTAATATTGAAAAACTGTTTATTAGTATAATCCAATTACGTTAAATTGGCAGTGTAAACAGAACAAGTTGCTTGGATGTTTCTCGCCTGAGAAACCGAAATAATGACTCAGAAGGTTAGTATTTTATCTGCATCTAGCGTCCACTGTGCTAAATCAACTAATGTGCCTAACTCTGCACCATCAACTAATGGTAAGTCACTGATACCGCGGGTATCTGTACATGTTTTGCATAATTTAACAGGAACATTTTGTGCTGTTAAAATTTCCAGCATTTGTTGTAAGTTATAACCTTCTTTAGGCTGTTGGCGAGCTAAAGCTCCCGTAACAGCATCCGACATTAAAAAGATATTTAATTGAGTTTCTGGGTGCTGTTCTTTTTAAATGTAATAGATAAACGCAACGCGTTAAATAATGACTCATTACCATAAGCCGCACCATTAGCAATAACTAATACCTTACTCATGAATGTCTCCCTTTTGTTTAATAATAGATTAAGAGGGTGCAGATATTCTCATATTTGCACTGTGCTTTATCATATCAATAAAGCTATCAACCAAATATTGACTTTCATCTTTGATAGAAAAACTTTCTGGTGAAAATAACCAGTTTTCGGCAAGACCAGTCATCATGGCTCTTAACATGATGGCGGCTCTTCTTAAATTAAGGTTGGATGGGGAGTTGTTTTTTTTCAACACAACGAGATAAAGATTGCTCTATTCTAGAGTAATCAGCTGCGCACAATTCTCTACGAATTTCAACAATTGGTGTCATTTCTCCGACAAATTCGCATTTATGGAAATATATTTCCAAAAGTGCATTATGTTTAGGATCTTCGACAATCGATGTCAATATGTAAATAAGCAATTCTCTTAATACAAATAGTGGATCATCTGGGTATTTTGTTTGATACTCTATTTCTAAAGATTCTATTTTTAAGTCGGTGAGTTCGCACGCTTCAGTAAATAAATCCACTTTATTTTTAAAGTGCCAATATATTGCACCACGAGTAACACCGGCAGCGGTGGCAATATCTGAAAGTGATGTGGCAGAAACGCCTTGCACAGTAAACAGCCTAAGTGCAGCATCAATTATCTGCTGTCTTGTCTCTTGTGCCTGTCGTTTAGTTTTTCGTGCCATTATTCCTCGATTTTGACTGAAGTTAATTTACATACATTCATGTATGTTTGTACTATACATCGCAATCAATCATCAACTTAATTATTTTTATCCCGGGAAACAACGTTTGAATAGAGGTTTTCTTATGCGAAAAAACAGAGGGGTTTTGCCTCTGGCTCTGTTAGTGCTATCAGGCAGCTTGGTTCTTGCTGGATGTGACGACAAAGCTAAACAGTCTGCTGGGGGTCCACCTCCTGCACCGGCTGTCGGTGTTGTGACTTTAGGAGCGCAATCTCTGACAATCACCACTGATCTACCAGGTCGTACATCAGCCTTCCGTATTGCTGAAGTTCGCCCTCAAGTTGGCGGCATTATTTTAAACCGCAATTACAAAGAAGGTAGCTATGTAGAAGCAGGTACATCTTTGTACCAAATCGACCCAGCTATTTTTGAAGCAACGTTAAATAGTGCGCAAGCTGAATTAGCGAAAGCTAAAGCTAATGCTGAAATAGCTCGTCTCACTGTGGAGCGTTATAAGCCTCTACTGGGTACAAACTATGTCAGCAAACAAGATTTTGATACTGCAACGTCTCAATATGCGCAAGCTGTTGCGGCCGTTAGAGCAGGTGAAGCTGCTGTAACGACAGCAAAGATTAATCTTGAATATACAAAAGTGACTGCGCCCATTTCAGGTCGCTCAGGTAAGTCTACTGTGACTGAAGGCGCACTTGTCGCGCCAGGTCAACAAGTGGCACTCACCACTGTTCAGCAAATCGATCCGATTTATGTCAACGTGACACAATCGAGTGAAGATTACCTGAAACTTAAAAATGAAATTGAAAGTGGTGTTATCCGTCAAGAACAAGGTAAACCTGTTGTTCATTTAACATTGACCAATGGGCAAGCTTACGCACAGAAAGGTCATTTAGAATTTTCTGATGTGACTGTTGATGAAACCACAGGCTCAATTACGATGCGTGCTATCATACCTAACCCCAATGGTGAATTATTACCAGGTATGTTTGTCCGTACTAAATTAGAAAATGGTATTCGTCAAAATGCAATTTTGATCCCACAGCAGGCCGTTATTCGTACAGCTCGTGGGGATGCAACAGCAATGGTTGTTAATAAAGACAATGTTGTTGAAGTTCGTACCATTGATGTGTCACAAGCTGTTGGTAATAAATGGCTAGTGAATAGTGGTGTTCAGGCGGGTGAGCGCGTTATCGTTTCTGGATTGCAAAAAGCAAAACCCAAAATGACAGTAACGCCTCAAGAGGAAAATTTAGATGCAAAGCCATCACCTGAACAAACTGAGCCAGCTAAGAATCCTCAATAAGGAGTCGGTGATCCATGCCTAAGTTTTTTATAGATAGACCGATATTTGCGTGGGTAATTGCGATAATTACCATGCTCGCAGGTCTTCTGGCACTCATCAAACTGCCTGTTGCCCAGTATCCAACGATTGCACCGCCAGCGATTTCTATCTCTGCGGTTTATCCTGGTGCTGACGCCACCACTGTGCAGAACACTGTTACCCAAGTTATCGAACAAAATATGAATGGTATCGATAATATGGTGTATATGTCTGCAACCAGTGATTCAGCCGGTATGATGAATATCACTCTGACCTTTGAAGCAGGTACTGATCCTGATATCGCGCAAGTACAGGTGCAAAATAAACTGCAACTTGCTATGCCGTTATTACCTCAGGAAGTGCAACAACAAGGGATCAGTGTTGATAAATCCTCAAGTTCATTCTTGATGGTTGCGGGGTTCATCTCTGCTGACGGCTCAATGTCACAAGATGATATCGCAGACTATGTAGGTGCAACAATTAAAGACCCGTTAAGCCGTGTTACTGGTGTGGGTGAAACTCAGTTATTTGGTACCCAATACGCAATGCGTATCTGGTTAGATCCCGATAAACTAGTAAAATATAACATGACAACACTTGACGTTATTGGTGCAATAAAAGCACAGAATAACCAAGTGGCAGCGGGTCAATTAGGGGGCACCCTCCTGTTCCTGGTCAGCGTTTAAACGTATCTATTATTGCTCAAACTCGACTTAATACCGCAGAGCAATTTGGCGACATCCTAATGAAAGTCAACACTGACGGTTCGCAGGTTAAGCTAAAAGATCTCGGTATTGTTGAAATGGGTGCTGAAAACTACAGTACTATTGCTCGCTTTAATGGCCTACCTGCTTCTGGTATTGGTATTAAGTTAGCAACGGGGGCCAACGCATTAGATACCGCAACGGCTGTACGTGCTGCATTAGCTGAAATGGAACCATTTTTCCCTGCGGGATTAGAGGTCGTTTATCCTTATGATACAACGCCATTCGTTAAGATCTCTATTTTCGAAGTGGTAAAAACGCTTATTGAAGCCATCATGCTGGTATTCGTAGTTATGTATCTGTTCTTACAGAATTTCCGAGCTACGTTAATCCCAACAATCGCAGTACCGGTTGTTTTATTAGGTACTTTTGCCATACTCTCGGCGTTTGGTTATTCGATAAATACTTTGACGATGTTCGCAATGGTTCTTGCCATCGGGCTTCTGGTGGATGACGCCATCGTTGTAGTAGAAAACGTCGAACGTGTTATGCAAGAAGAAGGGTTGTCACCTAAAGAAGCAACTCGTAAATCTATGGGGCAAATCCAAAGTGCGCTGGTCGGTATCGCCCTTGTGCTTTCTGCGGTATTTATTCCAATGGCATTCTTTGGTGGTTCAACGGGGGCTATCTATCGTCAGTTCTCGATCACCATCGTATCAGCCATGATCCTGTCTGTTTTCGTTGCATTGATTTTAACACCTGCACTTTGTGCAACAATGTTAAAGCCTGTACCCAAAGGCAGTCATGGTGTGCAAACTGGCTTCTTTGGTTGGTTTAACCGTACCTTTGAAAAAAGTAGCCATCACTATACTGACAGTGTATCCCGTACTCTTCGTGGAACTGGTCGTTACTTATTAATTTACGTTTTATTAGTCGTGGGCATGGCGTTAATGTTTATCCGCTTACCCGCATCGTTCTTACCTGAAGAAGACCAAGGGGTATTACTGACAATGGTTCAGTTACCTGCTGGCTCTACACAGGAACAAACTCAAGACGTATTAGAAAGAGTAAATGACTACTTCAATACTGATGAAAAAGAACTCGTTAAGTCCGTCTTTACCGTAAGTGGCTTCGGCTTCGGTGGTCAAGGGCAAAATATGGGTCTAGTCTTCGTGGTATTGAATGATTGGGATGAACGTAAAGCAGATGAAGACAAGGTTCCGGCAATTGTAGGTCGTGCCAATATGGCATTATCTCAAATTAAAGAAGCCTTTGTTTACTCATTTTAATATTCCAAGCGATTGTTGAGTTAGGCTCTGCGGGGGGTTTCGAATTCGAGTTAGTCGATGAAAGCTAACCTCGGCCATGAAAAACTCATGGAAGCGCGAAATCAATTACTCGGAATGGCGGCACAACAACCTCAAATGTTAATGGGTGTACGTCCTAATGGTCAGGAAGATACATCACAGTATCGTCTATATATCGATCTAGAAAAAGCGCAAGCTCAAGGTGTTGCAATTAGCGATATCTATTCAACATTAGGTACCATGTTTGGTGGCAGCTACGTCAACGACTTTATCGACCGTGGTCGTGTTAAAAAAGTTTATGTTCAAGGCTGAATCACAATTCCGTATGTTGCCACAAGATATCGGTAATCTTTATGTTCGTAACAATGTCGGTCAGATGGTTCCATTCTCATCCCGTTCATTGATACAAGTAAAGATCCTTGGTTATATGGCTCTCCACGTTTAGAGCGTTATAACGGTTTACCTGCTGTCCAAATTCAAGGTAGTGCAACACCGGGTCAAAGTAGTGGTGATGCAATGCTGATGATGGAAGATCTCGCAAGTAAATTACCAAGTGGTATCGGTTACGAATGGACAGGAATGTCATATCAAGAGCGTTTATCTGGTAACCAAGCGCCTGCGCTGTATACCATTTCCTTGATAGTCGTATTCCTCTGCCTTGCTGCTCTTTATGAAAGCTGGTCAGTCCCCTTCTCCGTTATGTTAGTCGTCCCTCTGGGTGTCATTGGCGCGCTTGCATTAACCTCATTAAGGGGTCTTGAGAACGACGTTTACTTTAAGGTTGGGCTCTTAACAACCATTGGGTTATCGGCGAAAAACGCAATCTTGATTGTTGAATTCGCCAAAGACTTGATGGAAAAAGAAGGAAAAGGACTCATAGAAGCAACGTTAGACTCTGTTAGAATGCGTCTACGTCCAATTCTAATGACCTCTCTGGCCTTTATGTTAGGGGTTATTCCCCATGTATTAAGTAATGGTGCGGGTTCTGGTGCACAGAACTCTGTAGGTACAGGTGTATTCGGTGGTATGATTGCCGCAACCTCCCTCGCTATCTATTTCGTTCCTATTTTCTTCGTCGTGATCCGTAGACGATTTACGAAGAAAAATGAAGATTTAGAGCATCCAAGTAATTCACACTAATTTGTTGTGAATACAAAAAGGCCACGTAAGTGGCCTTTTTCTTTATCTATTGATATATCGTTTAAAATGAAAACTTCTCTCAGTATATTATTTTAAAAAATATCCCTTTAATCAATAAACGCATTTTATTTTTTTTCTTATATATGACTTTTTGTCAAAATCAAACAATACTGTTATTTATAAATAACAACAGTAAATATACCTCATTTACACGCTTAAACATGTAAACACCAATAAAAATAAAGATAATCATGATGTTAAAAAATGATCATCTTGATTGGGATTTCTTAATTTTTACGAAAATAGACAAATTTCTGTTGTTCAGATAGTGACTTATGCGATAATAGTGCTATATTAAGCAAAGAAACATTTTATTGTGTCATTTTTAAACTCTCATGTATGCAATCGAGTGTTTGATATCGCCTTTCGATATGCTATTACTTTGTTAGAAATAATAAATATAATTATTAAACGCTTTTAGCATACAGGTAAATATAAATACCTGATTTTAAGTTTATGTTTTTTTATTAATCCATTAATGAATTATGTGATATGTCTCATTAATAATTGTTCATTCTACGTATTTACCATTATTAATGAATATTTCCTATTAATTCACCCACGATAAGTTATGGACGAATATTCACCAGAAAAAGTAGATTTAGCTGAATTGTCGTTTTTATGTGAGGAGCTATTACAGCAAGCTTTAGACTCTTTAGATAAAAATAACACTGTTTGGCACAATGATCTGAGTAGCACAAAAAGTGTTGACCTCAATGTCTTAATTGAACACATTATGGACTTTAGTTGGAAATTTAAGATAAAACATCCAGATAAACAAGTAATTAATACTCTTATGGAAGAGTACCTTGAAGAGACATATCGTTTATTTGGTAATACTTCAATTTCTTACACAGATATCAATAATTGGAAAGAGTTAAACCATTCGCTTTTAACTCTTATTGCTAAAAATCCCAAAAGTTATATTAAGTAAATTTAATTATCTTTAGTTTTATTTGAAATAATAGAGAAAAGACAACATGACTAAGACAGACTATCTAATGCGTTTAAGAAAATGTACCTCAATCGAAACATTAGAGCGAGTAATTGAAAAAAACAAATATGAGCTCTCTGATGATGAACTAGAGCTGTTTTATTCAGCAGCTGATCATCGTTTGGCTGAACTGACTATGAATAAGCTCTATGACAAAATTCCAGCTTCTGTTTGGAAGTTCGTAAGATAATCTAGCACTATTTAATTAGCTTAATTTTATTTTTGCTATTTTTATTTTTTATTATAGTAGGGTTATTATTTCTTAATTTAGATATCGTTTTTTTATTCACGTTTTCTTATCAGTAGAATGATTACACACCATCATGCCGTTAACTTATTACGGCATGACAGCACTATTTTACCCAAAATACCCCATTTACAAATATCATCATTCATTTTCAAATGACGCATCAATACATTAAATTTATTATTTCCCATATAGACGATATTGATATTCGCAAGAAAATATAACATGCAAAAAATGCTATTATTGGAGATAAAAAATAGGAGGGTACGAATTTAAGAGGGTTAAAATTGGGTGGGGCCTTGCCAGCGACATCCCGGCACACGCGACACCTGCCATGGCTGCTTCCTTCCGGACCTGACCGAGTTAACAAGTTAGCGTTGCGGGAGAACCAACAAGACCCCATAGATTGCCTTATTGCTAAGACGACACGCATTATGTTTTAATCTCGCCAAAATAGCAAGGACAGTAAGCCTAAGTGATGATTAATTACCCAAATCAAGGATTATCTCTTATTTAATAGCCTTTAACACTCTTTTTGCCTCTCATAAATCCATCAGACCGTATTCAATAAGCTAATAAATAATAATCTCATCAACTATGTTCATAAAACATTAGGTTGAGATCTAAGATAAAAAGGAGATTATTTTTTTATATTCTTAGGATTGTATATAATCACTTTATAAAAAATAACCCGATCTAATGGTACAGGTACACTATGAGTCAGGCATTAAAAGATCTCATCAACTTGATGGCACTTGAAAAAATAGAAGAAGGCCTATTTAGAGGGCAAAGCGAAGATTTAGGGCTACCTCAAGTTTTTGGTGGACAAGTTGTAGGACAAGCGCTGTACGCAGCAAAACAAACAATAGCAGATAACCGCTATATCAATTCCTTTCACAGCTATTTTTTACGTCCTGGTGATAGCCATAAACCCATTGTTTATGACGTAGAGTTTATTCGTGATGGTGGTTCATTCAGTACTCGTAGAGTCAGTGCGATTCAGCATGGTAAGCCCATTTTTTATATGACAGTTTCTTTTCAAGAGTTTGAAGAGGGCTTTGAACATCAAGATACAATGCCTGATGTTCCGTTTCCCAATGAGCTTATCTCTCAAGATGATATTTTGAAAAAAATGGCTCCTAAATTACCAGAACCCATTAAATCTTTAGCATTACGAGAAACGCCTTTTGAAGCACGCCCAGTGCAATACTTTAACCCTTTTGGCTACTCTAAAGCCCCCGCAGAACGCTATGTTTGGTATCGTAGTCGTGGCGACATGCCATCAGATCCATTTCTACATCAATATATGTTAGGTTATGTTTCTGATTTTGACTTCTTACCTACGGCACTTCAACCTTATGGTTTAGGATTTATGGATCCAAGCCTTCAAGTGGCCACAATTGACCATTCCATGTGGTTTCATCGTCCATTTCGTATTGATGATTGGTTACTGTATGTGATTGAAAGCCCATCAGCATCAGGAGGAAGAGGATTTGTTAGAGGGAAATTCTTTAATACAAATGGTCAGTTAGTTGCTTCATCCGTTCAAGAAGGGGTTATTCGCCAAAAACGCCCTAAGCATACAAAATAATAATCAGCATATTCCCCCCTCAAAAGAGGGGGAATAGACAATTACTGCTGATAAGCTCTTTCACCATGAGACGTTAAATCTAACCCATCATGCTCTTCTTCTTCAGAAACACGTAATCCCACCAGCTTATCTGCGATTTTAAAACCAATATAAGCCACAACACCTGACCAAATCACCGTAATAACGACACTCATTAACTGTATTAAAACTTGCTTGCTTAATGTCATGCCATCGCTATAGCCCACTCCCCCTAAAAATGAAGCCGTAAATACCCCCGTTAACAAACATCCCGCAATACCACAAGTACCATGAATACCGAAGACATCACAAACATCATCAACTTTTAACCACCGTTTTAAAATAACAACGCCCCAAAGTCCGATAATTCCACCTGTTACACCAATAAATAACGCCCCCATAACACCAACAGTACCAGCTGCTGGCGTAATCGCCACCAGCCCAGCAATACAACCAGAGCAACTGCCTAGCATCGATGGTTTTCCTCTGACTAACCATTCAGATAAAGTCCAAGAAAGTACAGCTCCTGCCGTTGCGATTACCGTATTTAAAAATGCTAATGCCGCAATCGCATTTGCACTACCAGCAGAGCCGGCATTAAAGCCAAACCAACCAATGTAAAGTACAGCCGTTCCTGTAAATACCATCGGTAAATTATGCGGTTTAAGTGCTGTATGTTGATAGTCACGACGCTTTCCAAGTAAGTAAGCACCAACAAGGGCTGCAATAGCGGCATTGATATGAACCACTGTTCCTCCGGCAAAATCGAGTGCTCCATCATCAATTAACCAGCCGCCTTCTCCCCATACCATGTGAGCAATCGGGATATAAGAAAACGTGAACCAAATAACCGTAAAAATTACCAATGCTGAAAAACGGACACGTTCACCCAGTGCTCCAACAATCAATGCAATCGTTATCACAGCAAAAGAGCCTTGAAAGGCAATATGAACATATTGATTAATTGAACCAGAAACAGATCCTAGAGAAACATTATTCAAGAAAGTAAGTGACCACCCACCCCAAATTTTATTACCTGCAGTAAAAGCCAAACTATAACCGAACGTTATCCAAAGAATGACCACAACACTAAAGATCATCATCACTTGTGTTATCAACGAAAGTACATTTTTACTTCTCAGCAATCCGCCATAAAACAAGGCAATGCCAGGAATAGTCATAAAAAAGACCAACGCAGTACATATCAACATAAAACCATTGTCCGCGTTATCAATTACAGTGACTTCAGTGGCAAGTGCTGATGAAGGAAAGTTTGTAAGCACTAACATTAATAATAAAGAAAGTAAGCTTTTCATCAAAATTCTCCTTTAAAGTGCTTCATCACCAAACTCACCCGTACGAATACGAACAGCTTGCAATAATTCCAAAACAAAAATTTTGCCATCTCCCACTTTGCCGGTGTCTGTCGCTTGCATGATCGTTTGCATAACAGGCTCTAGTTGTTCATCGCAGACAGCGAGTTCTATTTTTACTTTAGGGAGAAAATTAACTTCGTATTCAGCTCCTCGATAAAGCTCAGCATGCCCTTTTTGCCGTCCATATCCTTTTACTTCACTAATTGTCATCCCTTTTATACCTAACTCAGAAAGTAATTCTCTGACCTCTTCTAATTTAAATGGCTTAATAATGGCAATGATATATTTCATATAAACCTCGTCGATGTGAGAAAGAACAACGTTTATAGAGCAAAAGATATGCCAACTATTAATACATTGATATTTAAAAAGAAAATTAAATCATCAAAAAATAAAATAAATAAATTCACCGTATTGGTGCAACAATAAGCCGACTATTTTGATAAAAGCAAAATAGTCGGGAAAATAAAAAAGGGCACATAATTTTTATGTGCCCTCTAAAAAATCAGATGTTAATTTTAAGTCAATTATTCTACTTCAACAGGAGCTTGTTCTTGTAAAGACTCTCTGACTTGCTGTAATTGATACATATTATAGTATCGCCCTTTTTGTGAGAGCAATTTCGCGTGATCACCCTGCTCTACAATTGCACCACGATGAAGCACCACGATTTCATTAGCTTCAATAATCGTAGAAAGCCGATGGGCAATAACAATTAGGGTTGTTTTCTCTCTTACGACTTTTAATGCCTTCTGTATGGCTTGTTCTGTTTCCTGAATCAATATTGGCTGTTGCTTCATCAAGAATAAGAATGCGAGGTGGTAGTAATAATACACGAGCTAATGCAAGTAACTGTTTTTGCCCCGCTGATAATCGACTACCTTGTTCACCGAGTTCTGTTTGTAATCCTTGAGGTAATGCGTTCACCCATTGATCGAGTTGTACTGTTTCTAACACCTGCCATAGACGTGACTCGTCATATTCTCGCCCTAATGTAATGTTGTCATGTAACGAACCGGACAATAAGACCGGATCTTGTTGCACCATGGCAATACCACTACGCAACGCATAATGAGAGTAATCCTCTAAAGGTTGGCCATCTAAATAGATATTCCCTTTTTGCCAAAGGTAATTTCCCATTAACAGGCTTGCTAACGTACTCTTACCACTTCCAGTATGCCCAACGAATGCCACAAAATGGCGTGCAGGAATGGCTAAATTGATATCTTTTAATACCCATTGTTCATCGCGATAGGCAAACCATAGGGAATTAACATCGATATGACCTTGAGTAATGATATGTGATGATGAACCGTAATGTTGCAAAGGTGCATCCATTAATTCAAACACTCGCTCACCTGAAACAACTGCTTGTTGCAAAATAGACTGTTGAGATGTCAGTGTGATTAAGGGTTCATTTAAACGTCCTAAATAACTAATAAACGCATAAATGACCCCAACACCAATAACAGCACTGCCTTGATAACCAAATAGCATCAATAAGCCACATAAAACCAATGCAGAGAGCATACTTAACAAAGGACGTAATAACAGACCATCGAGTTTTTAATGCCTTCATACGAGCTTGGTAATGTTGCCAGCTATCATCAGACATTCTTTTACCAAATCGAGCTTGTTGCCTAAATTGCTGGATCACTGACATCCCATTGATGACTTCATGGAAACCATCATTAATATTGGCAAGAAAATGGCGCACATTACGGACTATCGGTGTACTGAGTCGCTGATAAAGCATCATCACACCAATAACGGCAGGAAAGATAGTCATCGCCACTAATGCCATTTGCCACTCTAATAAGAACATAGCAATTAACATAACAACCACTAACGCAATGGCGCGGAATAATGTCGGTAATACGTTAACAAATAAATCTTTAATTGTTTCAGTATCATTTGTTACACGAGAAATTAATTGACCTACTGGCTGATTATCAAAAGCACTTAAAGGTTGTTTTAGCGCCGCACTCATTACGTCAGTGCGTAATTGTTGCACAACACCGACCGCGGCATAATTAAATACAATCGCCTGATAATAGTGAAGAGCAGCAGCAATTATTTGTAAGAGAATAAATGCCAATGCCAAACTTAATGAAGAGACTAATTCAACATTATTCGTAGCCACTTTCGCATCAATGAAATAACCCACAATTAATGGCCCACCCACTTCTGCAACAGCCGCGAGCCACAACATAATGACACCCCATGTCATAGGTTTGCGATAAGTTTTACCATAAGTTAACAGGCGCTTTAATGCAGGGAATAGCGCTTTAACGGATTTATTTTTATTCATCGTCATCCAGCGCAGCCTCTAATTGCTGATAATGGTACATATCTTGATACCAACCAGGTATTGATATTAGTTGTTGATGCGTACCTTGTTCTACTATTTCACCTTGTTTTAACACTAGGATATGAGTGGCACCGACCAAAGCAGATAAACGATGTGCACTGATAATCAACGTTCTATCTTTTCGCCATTGCGACAAATTTTGTAAAATTTGATATTCAGTTTGCCCATCAACGGCAGATAATGCATCATCTAATAACAAGATTTCCGCATCTAAAAGTAGTGCTCGCGCAATAGAAATACGTTGCTTCTGCCCACCGGATAGCATCACGCCTTTTTCACCTACCTGTGTTTGATACCCTTCAGGTAAACGTAAAATATCGTCATGAATATTCGCCAGTTTTGCCACTGCTTCAATTTCATCTTTGGTTGCATTAGGACGTCCTAGTGCAATATTTCCTGCAATGGTATCTGAAAATAAAAAAGGTGTTTGATTAACCACGGCTAAACGTGCTCGCCATTCATCGAGTTTTAATTGATAAATAGGTATGGATTGAAAACAAATCTCCCCTTCTGTCACATCATAAAGTCGTTGAATAACAGTAAGCAGTGTGCTTTTACCACTTCCTGTCATTCCACAAATTCCCAACATATCACCAGGGGATAAGATGAAATGAATATTTTTCAGCACCTCAGTCGTTTGTTCAGGATACAGAAAGCGCTCGATATCAACCGATAATACACCTCGGCCTTGTTTTGGTGATAAATCACCATCAATCATATCGAGTTTCTCATTCAATAAGCTATTAATTCTGCTATAAGCTGCACTACCACGTTCAACAATATTAAACATCCATGCCAGCGCCAACATAGGCCAAATCATTTGCCCTAAATACATAACAAAACTGGTTAATTCACCTAGTGTCATCTTGTCATTGAGTACAAGATAGCTCCCGCCAGCAACGGCGAATAAATTAGCAAAACCGATCGCCATAAAAATGGTGGGGTCAAACAAAGCATCAATTCTTGCGACACGCATATTTTGTCGCCCCGTTTCTTTTGCAACATCCTCAAAACGAGTGGCATGCTGTTGTTCAAGCCCGAATGATTTGATCATGCGAATACTGCTCAGGCTTTCTTGAGCTTGATTATTCAATGAAGAAAAAAGTGCCTGTGCGGTTTTAAAACGGCTATGTAATTTATCACCATAACGTTTAATCAACATTGCCATTAATGGCATAGGTAACAGTGAAATTAAAGTGAGTTCCCAGCTTAACTGGATGCTCATCATCACAAGTACAGCAAGTCCCATCACCATTGAATCGACTAAAGTTAAAACACCTTCGCCAGCAGCAAAAACGACTTTATCGACGTCATTCGTGGTACGTGCAATTAAATCACCAGTGCGATAGCGGTGATAAAAAGAGGAAGATTGCTGATTAAGCTGTTGATAAATCTGCATTCGTAGCTTTACAGCTAATTGATAAGAGGCCCCAAATAACCAAAGACGCCAAAAATAACGCAAAAGATAAACCGCAATAGCAATTAACACCATCACGCCAACCCAATTCATTACTTGGCTAAACGACAGATTATGGTTATCGACACCATCCACAATGATCCCAACAATTTTAGGCGGGATCACCTGTAATACTGCGATAACCATCAATAAGAAAATAGCACCGACATAACGACGCCATTCACTGAGGAAATACCAACTGAGCTGTGAAAATAGAGCCACGCCTTAAATCCTAAGGTTATACAAAAAATAAAAGTGCCAGTTGGTAAAGATGAACCTTATTCAGGTATCGGCATTGCCGTTGTGTATTTAATTTTTTCCATTGCGAAGTTAGAAGTCACGTCAATAAGGCCTGGTACACCATTAACCATACGCTTATAAAACAGATCGTAACTTTTCATGTCTACCACTTCAACATGCATTAGATAATCACACTCACCCGCCATTCGATAGAATGTCAGTACTTCTGGCATTTGCTTAACAAATGAAACAAACTGTTCGTACCATTCGCTATTATGTTGCTGTGTTCTAATCATAACAATAACTGTTAGACCTAGCCCAATTTTTTCGCTATCAAGTAGAGCAACTCGCTTACGAATATACCCTTCATCCTCAAGTCGTTTCAATCGTTTCCAGCAAGGTGTTGAGGTTAGGTTAACAGCCTCAGCCAAAGTATTCAGTGAGAGGCTTGAATCTTCCTGTAACAGCGCTAATAATTTACGGTCAATCTTATCTAACATAGATACTCCTTCAAAATATGCCCCTACAAAAATAATGATAACCTGCCCCTGACTATAAGAGTAATCATCTAATGATAAATCGGTAATAAATTGTCATAATATATGTACTTTTATGCGTACTAATCCTTATGTAAATTCAATTTTCAGGAGTATTCCGATGAAAAAAACGGTCGTTGTCTTTAGTGGTGGACAAGATTCGACAACATGCCTTATTCAAGCAAAAGAAAAGTACGATGAAGTACATTGCATTACATTTAATTATGGACAACGTCATAAAGAAGAAATTGAGGTAGCACAAAAAGTAAGTCAATTGCTGGGGGCAACTGCGCATAAAGTTTTGGATGTAAATTTACTCAATGAACTCGCTATCAGTAGCTTAACTCGCGACAATATACCTGTTCCTGATTTCAAAGAAAGTGAAAAAAGTGATATTCCAAGTACTTTTGTCCCAGGTAGAAATATTGTTTTCCTCACTTTAGCCGCCATTTACGCTTACCAGATTGGGGCTGAAAGTGTCATTACTGGCGTTTGTGAAACTGATTTTTCTGGCTATCCTGATTGTCGTGATGAGTTTGTCAAAGCGCTAAATCATGCGGTCAATTTAGGTATTGCACGTGATATTAAATTTATCACCCCCTAATGTGGCTAGATAAAGCAGAAACTTGGGCATTAGCGGATTATTATCAAAAATTAGATTTCGTTCGTCATGAAACCTTAACATGCTATAACGGTATTCAAGGTGATGGTTGTGGTGAATGCGCAGCTTGCCATTTAAGACAACGCGGATTAAGCACCTATTTAGCCGATAAAACGCTAATTATGCAGGCAATGAAACAGAAGATAGGATTGAAATAAATACTATAATATCGCCCGCTTATCGTTATCACTGCAACTTACTCGCTAAGACAGTGATAACTAAATAGGCATTATCACTGCCTTAAATTATGTTAAATTAATTCATATTGAGCGCATTACTTTTATTTATAATGAAAAATTACGCTGTATTATGATGACTGACGTACATATTCTAGTTTTTCCCTTAATTGATCCGTTAATGTCAGTGCTTTTTTAGTATTAATATCAACAAGAACAAATGTGATTAATGCGTCAGAGATAAGTGCACCATCTTTTTTTCTCACTATCTTTTGAGATAGCACACCACTTTTAATCCCAACTTCAGCAACTTCACAATCAATAAGTAATTCATCACCAAGGCTTGCAGGTAAGCGATAATTAATATTGATATTAGCAACCACTAACGCTAAGCCATTACGCTTAAACCAAGCAAAGTCTAAATGTTGTTCAATCCAATCCCATCGAGCCTGTTCTAAAAACTCAAGGTAACGTGCATTATTTACATGTTCAAAAACATCTAAATGAAAACCATAAACTTTAATTAATGTACTCATATCAATCCATTACCTCTTGATTATTATAGTAAGTTTTTTTGATAACGTTTCTTTGCGATACAGTTAATATAGTCAAAAAAATAAATTTAGTAATGTTTTAAACTCACTCTTTTATCTTTCACCTCTTTTAACGAATCAAATTGATGTAAATGTGTTTCCCTTATTACAAAGAGAAACACAGGTTATTAAATCGATATTTATATTTTCAGTAAATGCACTACATTCAATATAAAGTGTAATCTAGCCTATTAATTTATGACGATAGAATCACGATTTTGTTCGACTAATTTCATTCCTATACCAAATACTTTTTCGAGTTGTTCAATAGAAGTAAATCGACCTAGTTGTTCACGGTAATCAATAATAGCTTGAGCTTTCGCTTTACCAATGCCTTTAAGTGTCATTAACTCATCAACCGTCGCTGTATTTAAATCAACCTTACCTTCTGCATTGGCTTTTACTTCTTTAGCTTCTTTATCAACGGATGTACTCGTTTCAATAGAAATGGTTGGTATTGAAACAGGCGTCTCTTCTGCATAAGAAAGGGGGGAAAGTCCTAATCCTAAAGCAAGACAGATTGAAGCCATAAATCCTGATAATGTTTTTTTATCCATCGTCATAATCATAATTTCCTTTTATAAAATAATTTTAAATTCAATAGCAAACAGTATTTCCTGAATGCCAAGAAATGATGACAACATATTGATAAATATACAATTACATAAAAATAAAATATCGAGGAAACAGGAAAAATAAAATGAATAAAGATAGAGTTACAAAAAAATTATCGGGGCTGCTCCCAAATATCCTGTTTTAAGAAAAAATAGATATAAACACACTATATCAATATGTAATATCCATAAAAAAACCCAGCCTAAGCTGGGTCTTTTGTTTAAATTTAAAGATAACTTATTGATAGTCTTTGTCGAAGATCTCAATTTTAGCGTTGTCTTTTAAGTCACGTAAAATCAATTGTAAGGCTTCTTCTCCCATCTGTGCACGATAGAGGTTAGTCATAAACTCTAATTGCTCTGATGTTGGCTTGCCATCTGTTACGCTATCTAATTGAATAAGGACGACTTTAGTACCAGGTACATTAGTCATACTATACTCTTTTTTACCTTCAGCTGGTTTTGGCATAGCAAAAATAGCGGTTTGTACCACATCTGTTGCAGATGAGTGCACCATGCTTTCTTCATTACCAAACGAAATATTTGCAGCTTTCAGTGCTTCTTCACCTTTGCCTTCTTTCAATGCAGCTAACAGTTTTTGAGCTTGTGCATTCATTGCTTGTGATGCTTTTTGCTGTTTAACCAGCATAACAACTTGATCACGTACTTTATCTAACGGTAGACTCGCTGAAGGCTTATAACCTTCTACACGCACGACAAATGCACTATCATTACCTAACGTTACCATATCTGAATTCATGCCCGTAGGGCCATTTTCATCAACTAATGAACCACCAAATATTAATTGGGTCAGCTTTTCATTATTTAATGGTGCTGGTACGGTATTTTCGTCAAACCAATCTGTATCAACAACAGTCACATTACCTGCTTTAGCTGCAGGTGCTAATGTATCGTTATCATTAGAAGCCGCTTGGCTCACTTTCTGTTGTAATGCAAAGAAATCATCAATGGCTTTGTTTTCACGCATTTTTGCCAATAAATCTGTTTTGACTTCATCAAACGGTTTTACAACAGATTGTTTAATGTCATCAAGGCGGAAAATTGCGTAACCATTGCTAATTTTAACAGGTGCAGAAATTTGACCTTTTTCAGTCAAACTTGCCTTAGCCAGTTCTGGCAACTCTTGTCCAATAGTTATCCAACCTAAAGAACCATTTTGTTTTGCAGAGAACGTATCAATTGATTTTTCTTTGACTAACGTAACGAAATCAGCACCTTTTTTCAGTTCTTCTGCTGCGGCTTTAGCTGCTGCTTCATCAGCTAATACTAAAATGCTGTATTGTTTCTGTCCTGCGGCAGTAAATTCATCAATATTGCTGTCGTAATACGCTTTCGCTTCATCATCAGTAATGTTAATACCATTAAGATCTTTTTGAGCATTTAATTGGATATAACTCACTTTAAATTGCTCTGGCGCGATAAACATTTGGTTATTTTGTTCATAGAACGCCTTCACTTCATCATCAGATGCCGTTTCTTTTTCAAGGAATGGCTGAATATCTAATGACGCTAAACGTACATTACGGCTTTGTAGCATCAGTCCCGCAAATTCTTTAACTTCGCTATCTAAGGCAAAATCAGTACCTTGAATAGAGAATCTCACTTGCTGATTAATCAGATTTTGGCGAATACCTTCCGCAAACGCATCTGCATCAATATTATTGCCTTTCAATAAATCGACGTATTTCTTATTGTCAAATTTACCATCAGTTTGAAAGTAAGGAAGTGCAAAAATTGCATCTCTAATTTGTTGATCACCCGCTGAAATACCGAGGTTTTGTGCAAATTGATCAAGTAATGCTTGATTAATCAATAAATCAAGTGATTGTTGGCGGATCAGTTTCTGCCCTTCTTCTGATGAAGCAAGAGCAGCAAAGTTTTCACCCATATCTTGTTGCAACTGAGCACGACGTTGCTGGTAAGCTTGTTCTAATTGAGAACGGCTAATTTTATATCCGTTAACTTCCGCAGCATCATTAACGCCAGAACTAAAAAGATATCCGCCCACACCAGTTAGGACGAAAGAGAGGATGATCACAGCTAATAAAATCTTGATAAAGGGATTATTAGCAGTTGAACGAATGTTGTCCATCATAACGAGACGAGGCTCCGTTTGGTGAAATAAAAATTATTTTTATGAGTGTTACACGACTATTTTGAGCACAGCGAAAAGATAATATGCCCATGCTGGCTTAATATCAAAATATCGCGACACGCGACAATCATTAAAAACAGCCAGTCCCGTATTCAATATACAGTCTTAACACGCACTTCTATCGCTAATAAAACTAAACAGCAATATTTGATTCATTGATTTGATTAACCACTGAATCATTCATTGTTGTCTATTTTAGTTATAGAACAACGCGATATTCTATCAAATGACTACTTTAGTTTCACGTCTTATCGCTAGAGAATTCAAGGTTTAATCGTGATTTAACGTCTAAAAAAAGAAAAGCGCATCTCAAAAAGATGCGCTTCATTTTTTAATTGAGTCGTTTTCTGTTTATCCATAACGTTAAATTAATAACTCTTTGGCAGAAAGTTCGTTCAACTATTATTGATTAACTGCGTCTTTTAAGCCTTTACCCGCACGGAATGCAGGAACTTTTGCAGCTTCAATTTGAATTTCTTTACCTGTTTGTGGGTTACGGCCAGTACGAGCTGCACGATCACGGACAGTAAAAGTACCGAAACCTACTAACGCTACATCATCACCTTTTTGTAAAGATTCAGTGATAGAAGCAACCAGAGCATCTACAACACGACCCGCTGCCGCTTTTGAGATATCTGCATTTGCAGCAATTTTGTCGATCAGTTGAGTTTTATTCACGCTTTCATCCCCATAATTTTATGCGTTATTTTTCACCATTAATGGCAAATTTTGCAAACGTCGTTATATCAAGCCTTTTTAGATATAGCAAGACCGATAAAACAGCATTTTTAATTAAAATCCCCATTAAATTAGCGACACAAAAAAAGGCTGGCAAGCTTTTATTACTTATCCAGCCTTTTTTTTAGCTATAATTTATGACTAGTATCACTCTTTAGTGCGATTTATCCGTCACAATTTCCACGCCAAATGGCGAGTTTTGTAGGGCTAACGATAAAACTTCCTCAATTGTTTTCACCGGATGAATATCCAGGTCAGCAACAATATTTTCAGGAATTTCTTCTAAATCACGTTTATTTTCATCTGGGATAAGAACTGTCTTAATTCCACCACGATGTGCAGCAAGTAACTTTTCTTTCAGTCCACCAATTGGCAATACTTGTCCACGTAACGTAATTTCACCCGTCATAGCAACATCAGAACGAACAGGGTTACCCGTTAAGCTTGATACCAATGCGGTACACATTGCGATACCCGCACTTGGACCATCTTTTGGTGTCGCCCCTTCAGGAACGTGAACGTGTATATCGCGTTTTTCATAGAAATCGCTATTGATACCCAGCTTATCCGCGCGAGCACGAACAACCGTCATTGCCGCTTGGATAGACTCTTGCATTACTTCACCTAAAGAACCTGTGAATGTTAGCTTGCCTTTACCCGGTACACTCGCTGTTTCAATTGTCAGGAGATCGCCACCAACTTCAGTCCATGCAAGTCCTGTTACCATACCTACTCGGTTTTCTGTATCAGCACGACCATAGTCGACTTTACGAACACCTAAGTAGTCTTTGAGATTATCTTCATTGATCTCAATATGTTTGATGGTGCTATCCATGAGCAGTTGTTTCACGGCTTTACGGCATAATTTAGAAATTTCACGTTCTAAACTACGTACACCCGCTTCACGAGTGTAATAACGAATAATGCCCATAATGGCGCTGTCATGAATTGTCAGCTCATTTGGTTTTAATGCATTACGTTCAATCTGTTTTGGTAACAAGTGCTGTTTAGCAATGTTCAGCTTTTCATCTTCGGTATAACCCGATAAACGAATCACTTCCATACGATCTAACAGCGGTGCCGGTATATTCATGGAATTAGATGTCGCCACAAACATAACATCAGACAGATCGTAATCAACTTCCAGATAATGGTCATTAAATGCGATATTTTGTTCGGGATCTAACACCTCTAACAGCGCAGATGCAGGATCGCCTCGCATATCTGATGACATCTTGTCAATTTCATCTAATAGGAAAAGTGGGTTTTTCACGCCAACTTTTGCCATTTTCTGAATTAATTTACCCGGCATAGAACCAATATAAGTACGGCGGTGACCACGTATTTCAGCTTCATCACGCACACCACCTAACGCCATGCGAACATATTTACGGCCTGTTGCTTTAGCAATGGATTGGCCTAGTGAGGTTTTACCTACACCAGGAGGCCCTACCAAACACAAAATTGGCCCTTTAATTTTGCTAACACGAGACTGTACCGCGAGGTATTCAAGGATACGCTCTTTTACTCGTTCTAAACCATAATGGTCAGTATCAAGCACTTCTTGCGCTTTCACTAAGTCTTTTTTAACTTTGCTACGGCTATTCCAAGGAACTTGAACCATCCAGTCGATATAACTACGTACAACCGTAGCTTCTGCTGACATTGGCGACATCATTTTTAACTTCTGAAGTTCCGCTTCTGTCTTTTCTTTCGCCTCTTTGGGCATTTTTGCAGCATCGATTTTACGTTTCAGCGATTCCATTTCATCAGGCGCATCATCCATCTCACCTAGCTCTTTTTGAATCGCTTTCATTTGTTCATTGAGATAATACTCTCGCTGACTTTTTTCCATCTGCTTTTTAACGCGATTACGAATGCGTTTTTCGACTTGTAGCAGATCGATTTCTGATTCCATCATCGCCATTAAATACTCTAGGCGTTCAGTTACATCAGACATTTCAAGTACAGCTTGCTTATCTTTCAGTTTCAGCGGCATATGAGACGCAATGGTATCTGCTAATTTTGCTGATTCTTCGATAGCGTGTAATGAGGCCAATACCTCTGGCGGAATTTTTTTATTCAGTTTGATATAACCTTCAAACTGATTAATCGTCGTACGATTTAAAACTTCTTGTTCACGCTCATCAACAGCTGGCGTTTCAAGGTATTCTGCTTTCGCCTGAAAATACTCGCCATTATCAGATAACATCGTAATTTTCGCACGACGAATACCTTCAACAAGGACTTTCACAGTTCCATCAGGCAATTTTAGCATCTGTAAAACAGACGCTACTGTACCAACAGAAAAAAGATCATTAACACCTGGTTCGTCAGTAGATGCATCTTTCTGCGCAACCAGCATAATTTGTTTGTTGTCGTTCATCGCCGCTTCTAAGCAATGAATTGATTTTTCACGACCAACGAACAACGGGATCACCATATGCGGATATACAACGACATCACGCAGTGGCAATACAGGTATTTCAATACATTCTGGACGCTCAGGATTCATAGAGCTCTCTCTTCGTTTTTAGCTTAACGCTTTTACAGGTAATTTTATTCGTATGTACCAAATAAAATTAATTCCACGGATTGTCAAAATATATAAGGGCACTTTTCTGACATTCAATAGCCTTACCCATTAAAAAAACAAAATGAGGGAAAATTCCCTCATTTTTATTGCGTTGGCGCGCTTTATCTTAAATTTCTCGCCTAATTAGGAAAGAATTACAGATAATGTCAGATAAGAGACATTGCCAAATTACGATGCATTATTCACCTGATGCCTGGTTTTCTGGTTGACTATAAATAATCAACGGCTCAGATTTTCCATTGATGACACCTTCATCAATAACAACTTTCTCTGCATTTTCAAATGAAGGAAGGTCATACATCGTATCAAGTAATGCAGCTTCAACAATCGAACGTAAACCACGAGCACCCGTTTTACGTACCATGGCTTTTTTCGCGATTGCGGTCAGTGCTTCTTTACGAAATTCTAAATCCACACCTTCTAACTTAAATAATGCCTGATATTGTTTTGTCAGCGCATTTTTAGGCTCTTGTAAGATTTGGATCAACGCATCTTCGTTTAATTCACCTAATGTCGCAACAACAGGCAAACGTCCAATAAATTCAGGAATAAGTCCAAATTTAATTAGATCTTCTGGCTCTACTTGAGCTAATAGTTCACCTTCGCTGGCTTTCTCTTTTTGGCTTTTCACTTCTGCGCCAAAGCCAATGCCTGAGTGTGTATTTAAACGTTGTGCAACAACTTTATCAAGACCAGCAAATGCACCACCACAAATGAAGAGGATTTTAGAAGTATCAACCTGTAAAAAACTCTTGTTGTGGATGCTTACGCCCTCCTTGCGGAGGAACCGAAGCCACTGTCCCTTCAACTAATTTCAATAATGCTTGTTGTACACCTTCACCAGACACATCGCGTGTGATTGATGGATTTTCAGATTTACGTGTGATCTTGTCAATTTCATCAATATAAACAATACCACGTTGTGCTTTTTGCACGTCGTAATCACATTTTTGTAGCAGTTTTTGAATAATGTTTTCAACATCTTCACCCACATAACCCGCTTCTGTCAGCGTTGTGGCATCTGCCATAGTAAAAGGGACATCAAGGTAGCGTGCTAATGTTTCCGCTAATAGCGTTTTACCACTACCAGTCGGTCCAATCAGCAGAATATTACTTTTCCCTAGCTCAACACCATTGGCTTTATCGCCATTACGCAGGCGTTTATAGTGATTATAAACGGCAACAGCCAGAACTTTTTTAGCCAATTCTTGACCAATAACATAGTCATCAAGGTGCTTACGAATTTCATGTGGCGTCGGCAATTCACTGCGTTCATGATGAGGCGCCAGTTCTTTTATTTCTTCACGAATAATATCGACACAAAGGTCAACACATTCATCACAGATATAAACCGACGGACCAGCAATTAACTTTTTCACTTCATGCTGGCTTTTACCGCAGAAAGAGCAATACAGAAGCTTCCCGGAGCTATCTTTGCGCTTATCTGTCATCAGTCAACCTCACTTAGTTATTCTTCTTATCAATTTATAAGAAGAAGAAAGACTTTTTTACATAGATATTGATAGCCGCTTCCTTTATGTTATTGACTAACAAAGGAAACGTATTAATTCATTTGCTATTACAACGCGCGATAATTAGCTACGTTGTGTATAGACTTTATCCACTAATCCGTATTCTAACGCTTCGTTAGCGGATAAGAAACGATCTCGCTCAGTGTCTCTTTCTATTTCTTCAATAGATTTCCCCGTATGCTGAGCCATTAACTCATTCATACGCGATTTTACTTTCAAAATTTCTTGCGCATGAATTTGAATATCTGTTGCTTGACCTTGGTAACCACCCAGTGGTTGGTGGATCATCACACGAGAATTAGGTAAGCAAATACGTTTACCCTTAGCACCGGCTGATAGCAAGAAAGCGCCCATTGAGCACGCTTGCCCCATGCAAATCGTGCTGACATCTGCTTTGATATATTGCATGGTGTCATAAATAGACATACCTGCTGTAATCACACCACCTGGTGAGTTAATATATAAATTGATGTCTTTTTCTGGGTTTTCTGCTTCTAAAAATAGCATTTGAGCGACGATCAAGTTCGCCATATGATCTTCAACTTGGCCAGTCAGGAAAATAATACGTTCTTTTAATAAACGTGAATAAATGTCGTAAGAACGCTCTCCTCGCGAAGTTTGCTCTATAACCATCGGCACCAGAGCCATATTAGGTGCGAATTGTTCCTGTGTGTCGTTAAATGACATGTCTGTCTCCTATTGCATTCTTATTGGTGCCAATGACAACAATTTTACTTGAGATAATTGATCATGACCATTTCTAATGATCTAATCTCTCACAAGACATTCAAGGCGCCTCGCGAGGAGTGATAAAGAGAATATAGAATTATCTGGAGATAATCGCTCAGATTTCAAGGCAAATTTTGATAAATATATACAAACTGAAAAAAACCCGTGGTAAAAACCACGGGTTTTTGCTTAAAACCGATATTCGCGGTTAAGAATTAACCCATTTGAACTTCATTCATCAGTTCAGTGAAGTTAGTTTCTTTTTCAGTTACTTTAGCATTTGCTAAGATTTTTTCTACCGCTTGCTCTTCTAATGCAAGATTACGGATGTTATTCATCAGTTGTTCGTTCTTGTTGTAGAACTCAACAACTTCTGATGGATCTTCGTAAGCTGAAGCCATTTCGTCGATCAATGTATTAACACGTTCTTCTTCTGCTTTCAGTTCATTACTATTGATCACTTCACCTAACAGTAATCCAACGATTACACGACGTTTAGCTTGTTCTTCGAACAGTTCACGTGGTAATTGCAGAGCTTGCTTCTCGTCACCACCAAAGCGTTGAGCTGCTTGACGTTGCAGTACTTCAATTTCGCTGTCTACAGCGGCTGCAGGTACGTCAACTTCGTTCGCTTTAACTAAGCCATCAATAACTTGTGTTTTAACACGAGTACGGATTGCATTTTTCAGTTCACGTTCCATGTTTTTACGTACTTCTGCACGTAAACCATCAACAGAACCATCAGCAATACCAAAACGCTTGATGAACTCTTCCGTTAATTCTGGCAGTTCACGCTCTTCAACTTTTTTCAGGTTGATAGCGAATTGTGCTTTTTTACCTTTCAGGTTTTCAGCGTGGTAATCTTCCGGGAACGTCACATCAATTGTGAATTCTTCACCAGCTTTATGACCGATAACACCTTCTTCAAAACCTGGGATCATACGACCTTGCCCCATTGCCAGTACGAAATCTTCAGCTTTTCCGCCTTCGAATTCTTCACCGTCAATAGAACCGTTGAAATCAACAGTTACGCGATCTTCTGCAGCAACTGCGCCGTCTTTGTCTTTCCACTCTGCTTGTTGCTTACGCAGTGTTTCTAACATGTTATCAACGTCTTCGTCTTTAACAGTGACAACAGGTTTTACAACTTCAATGCTTTCCAGACCTTTCAGTTCGATTTCTGGGAAAACTTCGAATTCCACAGAGTAAACAAAGTCTTCACCTTCTTTGTATTGCTCTGGTTTGTAGTCAGGCGCGCCAACTGGGTTTACTTTGTTTTCGATGATAGCGTTAATGAAATTACGCGACATTAAATCACCGAGAACATCATTCAGTACAGACATACCGTAACGCTGTTTAACCATAGACATTGGAACGTGACCTTTACGGAAACCATCAATGCGAACAGTTTTAGCAGCTTTTTTCAGTTCACTGTCTACAGCAGTTTGGATATCAGCGGCTGGTACGGTGATTGTGACACGACGCCCTAGGCCTTGAGTCGTTTCAACAGAAACTTGCATCTTGTTACCTCAAAATAAGTTTTAGTGCTCGGTCTACTTTAAAGGAAACTAATATGACATTGGCATATTGAGAGTTATTTTCCTTTCAGAACCGGGGCCGCCACATTTAAAAAAACGAGGATCCCTGATATCAGAAGCATCCCGAAACCTTACTGAAAATTAGACGCGACATTATAACGATCTAGAGGGGTTGAGTCGAGAAAGAGCCGTTTTATTCCTCAATTTTTTCATAAAATCGAGTAAGTCGCCCCTTTTTCCCTCTACAAAGAACAAAAAATACGCATCTTAGGATCTATTTACTCATGATTAACGACAATATCGTTAATCTTCTTGGCTTCCACCACGACATCCAGGAGAGCGTAATGCCTTATCCTGTTGTTCATTCCATTCATTCAACGTAAAAGTGTGCAATGCAAGTGCATGAACACCATTTTCCATTTCGTGCGCTAAAGTTTGATACACATCGCGATGGCGTGAAACACTGCGTTTGTCATTAAATTCATCACTAACGATAATGACTTTAAAGTGGCTTTCAGAGCCTTCAGGCACATTATGGCGATGGCTTTCGTTTATTACTTGTAAAAAATGCGGTGAAAAGCGCGAAATCAGCTTATTCTCAATATTATCACGGATCATCTCTGCCCCTAATACTCTGCCTTTATATCATGGCGAACAAAAAATAAGTTGACCAGATTATATTGATAAAGTCTTTATCAATACAAAATGATGAGCTTATTCTTTTTAATTTTGCTGATGATAATCGCTTATTTTTCATCTTGAGTAAAACCATTGACTAAATATTGTCAAATGCATGAGCAAAAATGGGGGTAATTTGAAATAAAATCAATTGATAAAATCAGATAATTTCGTTCGTTAAAGGGATATTAGCAACCTATCAGCAGTGGTATGATAGGCTAAAGTTTGAAGCCTATTCTACTTGTTAAGACAACAGACATATTTAACCGAGATGACCTCATGATTAAAAATTTACTCTGTGCTGTTTTTGCATTAACACTGCTTTCAGGTTGTGCAACTCCTAGTAACAAACTTTCTATTGAGCCTGTGATGTCAGTTCCTGCGGCCGATCCCACTATGCGCCCAATCTCACTGAATATTTCAAGCCAAGACAAACGTCCATCAAAAAACCTCGCGGAAATTAACCGTAACGGAAAACTAGAAGTACTTGTTCCAACACGTGATATTGCATTTTTAATGCAAGAAGTGTTGCAAAAACAAATGACAGCCCGTGGTTTTATGGTGGGTTCTCCTGCTAGTGCTGATGTGATTATTGTTATCAATAAACTCAATGCAGATGTTGGCGAAGGTAGTGTTCGTCATAATATCAGTGCCAAAGCAGATATTTCCGTTATCGTCACCTTACCAAATGGCAGTTCCAATACCAAAACATTCCGTACTAGCTACAATGTTCAGGGTCCATTTGGTGCAACCAATGAGAAAATTGCGGCTGCGATTAACAATGTCTTAAGTGAACTTGTTAGCGATATGGCAAAAGACGCCTCAATCAGTCAATTTATCAAATCTAACGCTCGTTAATTTTATTTAAAATAAACGGCCTGTTGTCTAAAACAGGTCGTTGAAAGGAATTTTGCATGGTTCAGCCCGCCTTCAAACAAACCACTTGGTATAAATCATTTATTCTTCTGTTACTTGGCTTTACTTCTGGGTTACCACTGGCGTTAACAGCAGGTACATTACAAGCGTGGATGACAGTAGAAAATATTGATTTAAAAACCATCGGTTTCTTCTCATTGGTGGGACAAGCTTATGTTTTTAAATTTCTTTGGTCGCCTTTTATGGATCGCTATACCCCTTCTTTTCTTGGTCGACGTCGAGGATGGATGTTACTCACCCAAATAGGGTTAATACTCGGTATTGCGGGAATGGGTTTTTTAAATCCTAATGACCATTTATGGTGGCTTGCCTCTTTAGCGGTTATTGTTGCTTTTTGCTCTGCCTCACAAGATATTGTTTTTGATGCCTATAAAACGGATATATTAAAAGCCAATGAGCGCGGTACTGGTGCTGCGGTTTCTGTATTAGGTTATCGCATAGCAATGCTTGTTTCTGGCGGAATGGCGCTTTGGCTTGCTGATAAATATATTGGCTGGCAAAACATGTACTGGTTAATGGCAGCCTTAATGGGCGTAGGTATTCTTGCCACACTACTTGCCCAAGAGCCAGAAACCGCCGTAAAACCACCTCGTACACTCTATGAAGCAGTTATTGAGCCTTTATATGAATTTTTCTCTCGTAATAATGCATGGTTAATTTTACTACTTATTGTACTTTATAAAATGGGCGATGCGTTTGCCCTTAGTTTAAGTACAACCTTTCTGATTCGTGGTGCTGGATTTGATGCTGGTGAAGTCGGATTAGTTAATAAAACACTAGGACTTGCTGCCACTATTGTGGGTGCATTATTAGGTGGTTTATTAATGCGTCGCTGGAGCTTATTTAAAGCTCTGATGGTTTTTGGTATTTTACAAGGTGGCTCAAATATTGGATATTGGTATCTCGCCGTCTCAGAACAAAGCATTTATAGCATGGGTGCTGTGGTTGCCTTTGAAAATATTTGTGGCGGTATGGGAACTGCAGCATTTGTTGCTTTATTAATGACACTATGTCACCTCTCCTTTTCAGCAACACAATTTGCTCTTCTTTCTGCACTCTCTGCTATAGGTCGTGTTTATGTTGGCCCTGTTGCAGGTTGGTATGTTGAAAGTCACGGTTGGGAAGCCTTTTATATTTTCTCTATCATTGCTTCTGTTCCTGGTCTTATCCTACTGCTAATTTCAAAAAACACACTTATTTATACGCAAAAAACGGGCGAATTTCTTAGAAGAACACAATTTATAAAACAATACCGTTTTGCTCTCTATGGTTTGATACTGGCCGTACTCTTCTTTATTTGTAGCTTAATACTAGTTATTACTAACTCACTGCCAAGCTTAGAACTATTTCAATCTATTGATTTTATTCAATCAATCAATATTAAATTATTAAGTCATTGGGCATCATCACTCTTTTTATATGGTGTCATTATTGGTGCCGTAAGTCTCGTTGTTGGTACAATATTAGATTATTTAGCACTCAGAAAAACAACACACTAGTTTCGTTATATTTCTGTATGTTAATGAGAAAAGGACAGCCTAAGCTGTCCTTTTTCTTTATCTTAACAAAAACAGTTACTGATTATTTTATTTATCTAAATAGTCTTACTTTAACTGATTTACCTTTAATTTTGCCTTGTTGTAACTGCTTCCAAACTTGTTTAGCAATAGATTGTTTTACCGCAACATAAGCATGGGTCTGATTAATCATAATTTTGCCAATATCAGCACCACTAAACCCCATATCCCCAGTTAATGCGCCTAAAATATCACCCGGACGCATTTTAGCTTTTTTACCACCATCAATACATAATGTTGCCATCATCGCCTCAAGTGGGGTGATTTGCAGACCACTAGGGACAGGTAGCCAATTTATCTTCATATGAAGCATTTCTTCTAATGCATTAGCACGCTGAATTTCTTCGGGAGCACAAAAACTAATTGCTAATCCGCTTTCACCCGCTCTTGCTGTACGGCCAATACGGTGAACATGCACTTCAGGATCCCACGATAATTCGTAATTAATCACCATTTCCAACGCTTTAATATCAAGCCCACGAGCTGCAACATCTGTTGCCACTAACACACGACAGCTACCATTAGAAAAACGAATTAAAGTTTGGTCACGTTCCCGTTGCTCCATATCGCCATGTAATGCAAGCACACTCTGATTGCTTTCTGTCAGTGTTTCATACACATCTTGGCAATCTCTTTTTGTATTACAGAACACCACACAAGAGGCGGGTTGCTCACGACTTAATAATTTTTGCAATAACCCTATTTTGCCATGACGCGATATTTCATAAAATTGCTGTTCAACAGCAGGAAGCTCATCAACTGAATTTATTTCAATAGTAATCGGATTTTGCTGTATTTTACGGCTAATTGTAGCGATTTCATTTGGCCATGTTGCGGAAAAAAGTAGTGTTTGGCGAGCCGTTGGTATACGAGAAATAATATCATTGATATCATCAAAAAAACCCATATCCAGCATTCTATCAGCTTCATCCAGTACTAATGTTTTTACATCATCTAAAGTGACCGTCTCTTTTTTCAAGTGATCGAGCAATCTCCCCGGTGTCGCCACAATAATGTGAGCTGCGTGAATTAATGAATCACGTTGAATACTAAAGGGAACTCCCCCGCATAAAGTTAATACTTTAATATTAGGTAAATAACGAGCAAGGCGACGTAATTCATTTGCAACCTGATCAGCAAGCTCTCTCGTTGGGCATAAGATTAGTGATTGGGTATTAAACTGTTTTGCATCAATATGTTGTAATACGCCCAAACCAAAAGCCGCCGTTTTACCACTACCTGTTTTTGCCTGAGCACGGACGTCTTTTCCTGCAAGAATAGCGGGTAAAGCAGCTTCTTGAACAGAAGTCATAGTTAAATAACCCAATTCATTAAGATTAGCGAGTTGTTCAGCAGGCAGTGCGTTAAGTTCAGCAAATGAGGTCACAATGAAAATTCCAAGTAAGATAAAAATAAATATTAACTAATGATACTACCCCTTCATTCTTGTGTCGTGAGGTATTTTTTCACTGTTCATATTACTTTTTAATCTAAGCACCTTTTTCTATCATTATCTTCTTAAATTTCCTCTTCTTTTCACGTGTTCTTTTTTTTATTTTTACTATTAACTCGAAAAAAACAAATAAAAAATACAAAACTTCCTATTTTTTAAACTAATATAAAAATTCCAGAAAAAGATCTCATTTAAACATCTAATTTCTAGAAAATGGATTTTTATAGTTTATTATTCTAATAAAAAAGAAAAGCTAAACATTCACCGCAACTATAATCGACCATAAACCATCGAGAAAATTTATGATCAAAAAACCATTTTTGTTTGTCATCGCAACAACATTCTCTTTATCTTCTCAAGCAAGTTATTTAGGAGGATTTGCCAGCACCAGTATTAACTACTTAGATTGGACAACACATACCACACACAAAACTGGCAAAACGTCCCATAAAGATGATTTTGCCTATTTAGAACTTGAAGGTGGCGCCAATTTTTCATGGGGAGAGTTTTATGGTTTTTTCGATTTAGAAAACCCCTTTAATAAAAAAGAAACTCAGCCAGGAGATAATCAGCGCTATACCGTTAAAAGCACCGCTCGTATTTATTTAGGTAATAGTAACTTTAATTTATATGGACATGTTTATGGAACATGGTCACTTCCCGGTAAAAAATACGGTGGCAACTTCCATGAAGTAAATACACTTTACGGTTTTGGCTATAACACACAAATTGCTAATTTGTGGTTCAAACCTTTTATTGCCCTTCATTATGTCGACCAGTCTAAATATTCAGGTAACAACGGTTATGTCGCTGGTTGGATTGCAGGGTATGATTTTAATATAAAAAATCAAAAATTTAGCCTGACAAACTGGCATGAAATGGAGTTTCAGAGACATAAACGTTATGGCAATGGAGGTAAAAATGGCATTAATGGCGCTTTAGCCATTTGGTGGCATCCAACAACATCTATCACTACTGGTATTCAATATCGTTATGCTTATAAAAAGCTAGGAGAGAATTTTCTGCAAGACGGTATTGTATATAGCTTGAAATATAATTTCTGATAGAAAATTGTTAATTTTTATTACAGCGGATTGGTTTTTATCCGCTGTAATTCTTTTTTCTCACTTAAAGTAAAATGTTCTCATTGGATATAAACATTCAACAAACAATCTATTATCGATATTAAAAATTATGTAGTAGACAAATTTAAATATTAAACGTCAAAATAAAAAGAATTTATCTCACAAACTCTCCTCCGACCTCCCTATTGCTACTTTTTTACTCAAAATACGTTTTCTTACACTTTTTACTGCATTTTTATTTGTAAAAATATGTATTTATTTTATAAGTATGGTACTTTATGAAATTATCGTTAAGATCTAATAATTAAGTTAACAATTATTTAATAACCCAGTTACTTGTGATCACATTAACACAAAAGACTAACCAACACCTTACTTACCATTACAATTGTTTACACTGTCGCAACCTTACCGTAAAATGTCCTTACTGATACTGATGAAACAACAATAGAACCTTTGTCATTTAGGTCGTTGGATGAGACTTATGAAATACATAAAAAGTATTGGGACATTTTCGCTATTAGTAGCCACGCTCTTATTAAGTGGCTGTGAGATGGCGTTAATGGATCCCAAAGGCGCTATCGGCGCTGAGCAAAAAACATTAATCCTCATTGCACTTGGTTTAATGTTGATTGTTGTGATACCGGTAATATTGATGGTGATTGTTTTCGCTTATCGCTACCGTGAATCCAATACAAAAGCTACCTACCGCCCAAACTGGGCTCACTCAAATAAAATTGAACTCGTTGTTTGGACTGTGCCAATTATCATTATCGTGATTTTGGCTAGCATCACTTGGAAAACAACCCATGAGCTTGATCCTTACAAGCCTTTAGAGTCCACAGAAAAACCAATCACTATTGAAGTTATTTCAATGGATTGGAAATGGTTGTTTATCTATCCAGAACAAGGTATTGCAACAGTCAATGAATTAGCGTTTCCTGCTAATGTGCCTGTTAATTTCAAAATCACGTCTGACTCCGTCATGAACTCATTCTTTATCCCTCGCTTAGGTGGCCAAATCTATGCGATGGCTGGAATGCAGACCAAACTTCACCTAATTGCTAACGAGCCTGGAGAATACCCAGGAATATCAGCAAGCTATAGTGGGCATGGTTTCTCTGATATGAAGTTTACAGCAATAGCAACGCCTGATCGTGCTGGTTTTGATGCATGGGTTGAGAAAGTAAAACAATCATCAGATACGTTAAATACCACTGCTGCATTTAATGAACTTGCTAAACCAAGCCAGAAAAATCCAGTGACCTACTATTCAAGCGTGAAGCCAATGCTATTCCAAGAGACCATTTCTAAATTTGGTCACACTGGTCATGGCGCTCACACCAGTAGCAATCAGACAGCACATGCTGATGCAACAATGAATATGAACATGGGCCATGCGGCGCATGCAGGAGCAGAGGAATAAAGGCATGTTCGGAAAATTAACTCTTGATGCAATCCCGCTACATGAACCAATTATCGTAGTCACTTTACTCGGTATTGTTCTTGGTGGGCTTGCTGTTGTTGGCGCACTAACTTATTTTCGTAAATGGAAATGGTTGTGGAGCGAATGGTTAACCAGCGTTGACCAGAAAAAAATTGGTATTATGTATATCATCGTTGCAATGGTCATGATGTTCCGTGGCTTTGCCGATGCCATTATGATGAGAAGCCAACAAGCACTCGCCTCTGCAGGTGAAGCAGGCTTCTTACCTCCTCATCACTATGATCAGATTTTTACCGCACACGGCGTTATCATGATTTTCTTCATGGCAACACCTTTTGTTGTGGGTCTGATGAACCTCGTTGTACCTTTACAGATTGGTGCTCGTGATGTGGCATTCCCATTCCTAAACTCATTAAGCTTCTGGTTCTTTGTCGTGGGTGTGTTGTTAATCAACATCTCTTTAGGTATTGGTGAATTCGCGCAAACAGGTTGGTTAGCTTATCCACCACTTTCAGGCTTGGAATATAACCCAGGAGTCGGGGTCGATTATTGGATATGGAGTTTACAGATATCTGGTATTGGTACACTTCTAACAGGGGTTAACTTCTTCGCGACTATCTTGCGTATGCGTGCGCCGGGTATGAGCATGATGAAAATGCCAGTATTCTCTTGGGCGGCTTTATGTACTAACGTCCTGATTATCGCAGCATTCCCTATTTTAACCGTCACGATTACATTGTTAACGTTAGACCGCTATCTTGGTACACACTTCTTTACCAATGATATGGGCGGTAACATGATGATGTATATCAACCTCGTATGGGCTTGGGGTCATCCAGAAGTTTATATCCTTGTTCTGCCTGTCTTTGGCGTGTTCTCTGAAGTCACGGCAACTTTCTCTAAAAAACGGTTATTTGGTTATACCTCATTAGTCGGTGCGACTGTTGTAATTACCGTATTATCATTTATCGTTTGGTTACACCACTTCTTTACCATGGGCTCTGGCGCTAACGTAAACGCCTTCTTTGGTATCGCCACCATGATCATCGCCATACCGACAGGGGTTAAGATCTTTAACTGGCTGTTTACGATGTATCAAGGTCGTATCGAATACAAAAGCCCAATGTTATGGACTATCGGTTTCCTTATTACCTTCTCTGTAGGGGGAATGACCGGCGTTCTGTTAGCCGTTCCGGGTGCAAACTTTGTTTTACATAACAGTTTATTCTTAATTGCTCACTTCCATAACGTGATTATCGGTGGTGTAGTGTTCGGCTGTTTCGCTGGTATGACTTACTGGTTCCCTAAAGCATTCGGTTTCACCCTAAATGAAAAATGGGGGATTCGTGCATTCTGGTTCTGGTTTATCGGGTTCTTTATGGCCTTTATGCCACTGTATATTCTTGGCTTTATGGGTATGACTCGTCGTTTAAGCCAAAATATCAATCCAGAATTTAACCCAATGCTACTAGTTGCCGCTGGGGGAGCTGCACTAATTGCTATCGGTATTGCTTGCCAGGTTATCCAAATTTACGTAAGTATTCGCGACCGTGATCAAAACCGTGATTTAACGGGCGATCCATGGGGTGGACGTACTCTCGAGTGGTCAATTTCTTCACCTGCACCTTTCTACAACTTCGCTGTTGAACCTAATGTGCAAACTCGTGATGAGTGGTGGGATCAAAAAGAAAAAGGCACTGCTTACCAGCGCCCAACGAAATACGAACCCATCCATATGCCAAAAAATACAGGCGCAGGTGTGATTATTTCAGCATTCAGCTTAGTCCTTGGCTTTGCCATGATCTGGCATATCTGGTGGTTAGCTATCGTTGGTTTCGCTGGCATGATTGTCACTTGGATCGTGAAAAGCTTCGATACAGATGTCGATTACTATGTCCAAGTACCTGAAATTGAAGCTATCGAGAATAAGCATTATGAAGAACTGAAAAAAGCAGGTGTAAAATAATGTCTACTCAAACTGTAAATAACACAAACGCCCATGAGCATCATGGGCACCACGATGCAGGAGCGACGAAAGTTTTCGGCTTCTGGATCTACCTAATGAGCGACCTTATCCTGTTTGCCAGCTTATTTGCCACTTATGCGGTGCTTGTCAACGGGATTGCAGACGGTCCTTCTGGTAAAGAAATTTTTAGCTTACCTTTTGTTTTAGTTGAAACCTTCTTACTGCTGTTTAGTAGTATTACTTTTGGTTTCGCTATGCTGAGCATGAATAAAGGCAGTGTTAGCCAAGTTAATCTGTGGTTATTTGTCACTTTCTTATTCGGCTTAGGTTTCGTCATCATGGAAGTTTACGAATTCCATGAATTGATTGCAGAAGGTTATGGCCCAGATCGCAGTGCATTCTTATCTGCATTCTTTGCATTAGTTTCAACGCACGGCCTTCACGTAACAGCAGGTTTAATTTGGATTGTGATTATGATGATCCAAGTATCACGCCGTGGTTTAACTGAAGTTAACCGTACTCGTTTAAGCTGTTTAAGTCTGTTCTGGCACTTCCTTGACGTTGTCTGGATTTGTGTGTTCACCGTAGTTTATCTGATGGGAGCGATGTAATGAGTCATCCAAATACTTCTCCTTCAGGCGCAAGCCACGGCAGCATGAAGTCTTATCTGATTGGCTTTATTCTGTCTGTTATCCTCACCGTTATTCCATTTTGGATGGTGATGGAAGGAACAGCGACACCAGCAACCATTCTATGGACCGTTGTCGGTATGGCAGTTGTGCAGATTGTTGTTCATTTAGTCTGCTTCTTACATATGAATACGTCATCAGAAGAGCGCTGGAACGTCGTCGCATTCCTGTTCACACTGCTTATTATCGGCATTGTTGTCGTAGGCTCGTTGTGGATTATGTACAACCTGAACATCAATATGATGATGGATTAAGAGTTGTCGCTATGATTAAGCAATACCTACAAGTCACCAAACCAGGAATTATTTTCGGAAATTTAATTTCTGTAATAGGTGGTTTTCTTCTCGCCTCCAAAGGTGAAATTGACTACCCCCTATTTGTCGCGACTCTACTTGGGGTGTCTCTGGTCGTTGCTTCTGGTTGTGTTTTTAACAACTATATTGACCGTGATATTGACCGTATCATGGAAAGAACGAAGAATCGCCCATTAGTTAAAGGATTAATTGACCCTCGAATTAGCCTGATTTATGCCTCAGTATTAGGTATTGCAGGTGTTGTGCTGCTCTATGTAGCAGCCAACCCGCTTGCAATGTTTATCGCTGTATTTGGTTTTATTATTTATGTTGGGGTTTATAGCCTCTACATGAAGCGTAAATCTGTTTACGGTACGCTGATTGGAAGTTTATCTGGCTCTGCACCACCTGTTATCGGTTATTGTGCCGTTAGCGGTGAGTTTGATGCGGGTGCGGCAATCCTATTACTTATCTTTAGTTTGTGGCAGATGCCTCACTCTTATGCCATTGCGATTTTCCGATTTAAAGACTATCAAGCAGCCAATATTCCAGTATTGCCCGTTATTAAGGGGATCTCAGTCGCTAAACGCCATATCATTCTTTATATTCTGGCATTTATGATTGCAACCTTAATGCTGACATTAGTTGGATATGCAGGCTATAAATATCTGATAGTCGCTTCAGCCGTCAGTATTTGGTGGTTAGGCATGGCTTTATCCGGTTACAAAGCAACCAATGATAAAGTGTGGGCACGAAAATTATTTATTTTCTCTATTGTAGCAATCACTTCATTAAGTGTAATGATGTCGGTTGATCCAACAAGCTCAACAGAAACTGTCCTTGCTTATCTAAGATAATGTATTTATTAAAATAACCGAAAGACCAGTCAGCCTTCTGACTGGTCTTTTTTTATCCTTTTTTACGACTTAAGAAGATATCAGTACAATTTTGGCTTTTTTGCATTCTATTTATTGATTAACCTCGTTATAAAATGTCATTACAATGGGGTATCAGTAATACGAGGTAATCCATGAATGATAATAAAATGACCCCATTAGAGCGCAAAGCGACATGGGGACTAGGCACTGTTTTTTCTCTTCGCATGCTTGGCATGTTTATGGTACTCCCTGTTTTAACCACTTATGGGCTTCAACTACAGCATGCAACAGAATCACTCATTGGATTAGCCATCGGTATTTATGGATTAACACAAGCGGTATTCCAAATTCCTTTTGGTATCTTCTCTGATAAATTTGGTCGAAAACCTATGATTGTTTTCGGCCTAATTATTTTTATTGTCGGAAGTCTCATTGCCGCTCTGAGTGACAATATTTATGGCATTATTATTGGTCGAGCGCTACAAGGTGCGGGAGCCATATCGGCCGCAGTTATGGCTTTACTGTCTGACTTAACTCGGGAACAAAATAGAACAAAAGCGATGGCTTTTATCGGTATCAGCTTTGGGATAACCTTTGCTTTAGCCCTCGTTTTAGGACCAGTCTTAACACATATTTTTGGTTTACATGGACTCTTTTGGGGGATCGCCCTACTTGCCTTTGGTGGAATTCTTATTACGCTTTTTACCGTTCCCAATAGTGAACACCATATTCTTAATCGAGAATCTGGTTTTGTCCGTGGCAGTGTAAAAAAAGTCTTATTTGACCCACAGCTTCTTAAGTTGAATACGGGTATTTTTTCACTACATACTTTATTAATGGCTGCATTTGTTGCGCTTCCTCTGGTTATGAATAGCGCCGGTTTAGCAAAAGAAAAACACTGGATTGTTTATCTTGTCACCATGCTTATCGCTTTTATTACTGTATTGCCTTTTATTATCTACGCAGAAAAAAAACGTAAAATGAAACAGGTTTTCTTATTCTGTATCTTTTTACTGATTATCGCTCAAGTTATTTTAATAAGCTCTGACTCTAGTTTATGGCTAATTATTGCTGGCATTCAGGTCTTTTTTTATTGGCTTTAATATTATGGAAGCACTACTACCTTCATTAATTAGTAAAGAAGCACCCGCTGGCTATAAAGGTACAGCAATGGGAATTTATTCCACCAGCCAATTTTTAGGTGTGGCATTGGGAGGTATTTTAGGTGGATGGCTTTATCAGCATTATGATGCACAAATCGTATTTCTAGGCTGTTTAGTGATTGGCATTATTTGGTTTTTGATTAGTTTAACCTTACGTCAACCCGCTTATGTTAGCAGTTTACGTATTGAATTACCGTCTAATCTGTCTTTAGGTCAGCAACAAAAACTACAACAAATATTTAAACAACAACCAGGTGTTAATGAAGTTGTGATTATTGCTGATGAGCAAAGCGCCTATATCAAAGTGGACACCAAACAAACACCGAGAGCAACATTAGAGTCCTTAATCTCTTCTATAGAATGAAAACAAAAATGCGCTGAATAAACAGCGCATTTTTATGACTAAATAAATTGTTAGTCACGGAAGTTATTAAATTGGAATGGCTGCCCTAGCTCACCTTCTCGGACTAATTTCATTACAGCTTGTAAATCATCACGGGATTTGCCTGTAACACGAACTTGTTCACCTTGAATTTGAGCTTGTACTTTTAATTTACTGTCTTTAATTAACTTAACAATTTTCTTTGCTAATACAGTATCAATCCCTTGTTTTAAAGTGGCTTCTACGCTGTACATTTTTCCACTGTGAGTCATTTCTTCGGGGATATTTAATACTGCACCATCGATCCCTCTTTTTGCCATTTTCTCACGCAGAATATCTAATAATTGCTGAACTTGAAATTCAGATACGCTGGTTGTTTTCACTGACTCTGCTTTTTCGTTTAATTCAAAACTGGCTTCGACATTACGAAAATCCCAACGAGTAGTCAGTTCACGTTGTGCGTTTTCCACCGCATTACGCACTTCATGTAAGTCAACTTCAGATACGATATCAAAAGATGGCATTCTTTCTTCCTCAATAAATAAATACAATCCAAATAATAGCTTCTTTTAAGGTTGCAAAAAAGCATTGCACATTCAATAACGACTTTATCACTCAAATTCATACTGATAGTAAAGAGCAAACATACTTTAAACAGAGAAGCACAATCAATGTTATAATTTCAGAAAGATACTCTAGTGATAGCAAGTCACCGCCTTACTCTATTACGATTTTTAAAAGAAGAGGCACAATGAAAATTACCGTTTTAGGATGTGGTTCAATAGGTAAACTTTGGATCGCCGCATTAACACTTCAAACTCATGAAGTACAAGGCTGGCTAAGAGTGCCACAACCTTTTTTAGATGTGAGTGTCGATAATATTAATGGTGAGCCTTTTTATCAGCGCATTATCGCGAATCAACTTGAATGGTTAAAACAAAGCGAATTACTTATTGTTTGCTTAAAATCGTGGCAAGTCTCAGATGCTGTAAATGCACTTCTACCTTATTTATCCGCACAATGTCCTATCTTATTAATTCATAATGGTATGGGAACTGCTGATGAATTAACAGCAACACAACACCTTATCACTAGACCCATTTTGCAAGGCATTATTACTCATGGTGCTTATCAACAAGGCCAGAACGTTATTCACACAGCTACAGGTATAACACATATTGGCCCATTAAATAGTGTTGCTCAGCAATACAGTCATTTAGCAGAAATACTTCATCATGCATTACCCGATGTTGCTTGGCACAATGATATCCATACCATTAGTTGGCTAAAATTAGCTGTAAATTGTGTTATTAATCCATTAACTGTTTATTATCAGTGTCGTAATGGGGATTTATTGCGCTACCCTGAGCATATTCACAAAATTTGTGATGAAGTTTATCAAGTGATGGAGCGTGAAGGTGTTATCCCTACGTCTAAAACACATCTGCATGGCTACATTATTGATACCATAGAACAAACGGCAAATAATTATTCATCTATGTATCAAGATGTGAAGTATCAACGTCACACAGAGATTGACTATATTACCGGTTATTTATTACGTCGAGCGTCAGCGCAAGGCCTTGTTTTACCGGAAAATAACCACCTTTTTCAATTTATCAAACAACAGGAAGGTAATTATGACCATATCAGCGATCATCTGCCTAGCTAATGGAAGCGAAGAAACAGAAGTCGTGACCACCGCAGACTTATTAATAAGAGCGGGCATTCATGTGGTACTTGCTAGTGCAGAAGATGATGTTGATGATCTTGTTATCACTTGTTCTCGTGGTATTAAACTTGTCGCTGATGCGCCTCTAGTTCGTGTTGTTGATCATCACTATGACGTTATTATTCTCCCCGGTGGATTACAAGGTACTGAAACATTGAGAGATAGCCCTTTAGTGGTCGAAAAAGTACGTCGCATGCACAGTGAAAATAAACTTGTGGCTGCGATTTGTGCTGCTCCTGCAATCATTCTTGAAACTCATAATATTTTTCCTATTGGAAATATGACAGGCTTCCCTGCATTAAAAGATAAAATATCACCGAAAAAATGGGTTGATTACCGAGTCTATTTTGATGAAAGAGTAAACTTAATTACTAGCCAAGCGCCCGCAACATCTATCGATTTTGCACTAAAAATTATCGAACGCTTAAAAGGTAAAGAAGTCGCTGCCGATGTTGCCAAACAACTTGTATTACCACCCGGTATTTATAATTACCGAGATGAATTTACTGGGTTCGGGGATAGATAGAAAAATAACTAGAACTGTTTAAAATATAAATATTGTTTAAGTGGTTCTAGTTTCATTCCTGATATTCTTTATATTTAGAATGCTTTCAACATGCTAATATTATTATAAACAAATTTAGTTACTCAATTAATATATAAGGATACAATCTTCCGGGTATAGATATTTCTGAAAATAAAATAATTACTTTAAATACTCAGCATGAACGTCGAGTAATAACGATAAAGATGGCAACCCTTTAATATATTCGTTAAAAGGAATCTATAACTATAAAATTACAATAAGTGAGCTATATAAATTTAAACCTTCTTTCTTAATCATTTTAAATAAAATAAGATCTAAGATAACAAATGAAGATATTTTATTCATCGTTATGCCATTATCGACAACAATACCATTCTCATTGACAAGACGGATCTCTCGTCGTTTAAGATCGATATCTTACAATAATGTATTTATTAAATATACTGTGGATGAAGTGATTAACAGCTATTTAAATAAAGAAATAATTAAAAAAGTCCCCAAAAAAAATTCGGCATTATTTTCTTCTTGGAAAATAAACCCAGATTTCGATATTAATAGATTAAATCATTATAATATTATTTTCGGGAACAACATTAAATACAGCAACTATAAAATTAAATAGATCAGGATTAACATGTTCTACTGCAATCTGCCTTTTAAGTAATCTTTGAATTTGATCTCTTTTTAAGATTAATATATATTCCTTAGTTCTAGATAATATTTCTAGCTTAAGAGCCAACATACGCCCTTGGCTCTATAAATATGAAGCATTTTGTAAAAAATGTGGGCTCGCGCAAGCACCATGATGATGGTCAAGCAATAAGAGCAAAGTAATCATCCGGAGAATGGCAACGACATTCCCCAACATAAAAGTTGTATAATTAAAAAAAGCCACTTTATAGTGGCTTTTTATCAAAAATATAAACGTTATATATTATTTTTTACGATAGACTTTAACGTTCTCAAAACCTTGCTCACGTAAATAAAGCGCTTGTAAACGGCTCATCATTCCACGATCACAATACAGTAAATAGGTTTTTGCTTTATCTAAATCACCAAACTGAGTGCTTAGTTTATAGAAAGGTAGCTCTTTAACATCAACTCCTTCTATCTTTAATGGTGACGTTTCTTGCTCTTCTGGTGAGCGAATATCCAGAATAACGTCGTTAGCCCCAAATTCAGAGACCATTTCAACTTCAGTAACTTGCTGTACGGTTTCTTCGGCAATACGACGAATATCCATATTCTTAGCATTTTCAACAACGCTATCAAGAATAGAAAAATCAAACTTCTCTTCTTCTGCTTCGATCTTCGCTTTTACCGCTTTCACTGTTGGGCTTTTTGAAATCACACCACAGAATTCAGGCATAGTGCGAGCGAAATCTTCTGTACCAATTTGACGTGCGATATTGATAATGTTCTCTTTATCATGAGTGATAAGAGGGCGTAAAATTAACGTGTCTGTCGCATTATCAATTAAACGTAAGTTAGTTAAGGTTTGGCTAGAAACCTGCCCTAATGCTTCGCCTGTAACAATTGCTTGAACACCATAACGCTCTGCCACTCTTGATGCTGCACGTACCATCATACGTTTTAATACAACACCCATTTGGCCATCATCGACTTTTTCTAAGATTTCTGCGACAACAGGCTCAAAATCAACAGCAACGAAATGCACTTTATGTGAACGACCAAAACGGTTCCATAAATAATACGCAACTTGTTTAACGCCAATTTCGTGAGCAGAACCACCTAAGTTAAAGAAACAATAGTGAACCCGGCTACCACGACGCATTAACATATAGCTCGATACACCTGAGTCATAACCACCAGAGATCAGTGATAAAACATCTTCTTGTGTACCAATTGGGAAACCACCAATGCCTTCATAACGCGCATTCACCAGAATAAGTTTGTCATCTTCAATTTCCAAATTAATGGTGACATCTGGACGGGTTAATTTCACTTTAGCGCTTTCAACGTGTTGGTTAAAACCACCACCAACATAGCGCTCAACTTCATTTGAAGTAAAACTGTGTTTACCACGACGTTTGGCACGAACACAAAATGTTTTGTTTTCAACTAAATGCTTAAATGCTGCAAAAGTTTGCTCAAAAATATTATGTAAATCGGTATAAGGATGTTCTTCGACTTGTAAAAAGTGATGAATACCAGGAATACGTGTTAATGCATCACATACTGCTTCACTTTTACTTTCATCTTTACTCACAACCACAATGTTATCCCAATTACGGACAACTGTGATTTCATCACCAATTGAACTTAAGACATTACGGATATTGCTAGTGAGAATTTTGATAAAACGTATACGAACAGATTGGCTTTTGATCGTGATTTCGGGGAATAATTTAATAATAAACTTCATAGTCAATGGTCATAGGTTATTAAGTAGAAACATAAACTACAGTGATGTAAATTGACTGGAGTTTATAAAAGTCACAAAGTATATCACCAATATTTAGGCCTCACCCGCAAAAATCATCGACTGAATAAGAAATTTTCTTCTTAGTTGTAGTAAGATGATCGCTATTATTCAGCACTCACATGCTTTATTATCAAAAATATTATGGCTAAGAAAACGACATCAATTAACGAAGACATCGCACAAGCACCAAGTTTCGAAGCATCTATGCAAGAACTTGAACAAATCGTAAACCGCTTAGAATCCGGTGAGCTCCCTTTAGAAGACGCGCTTAATGAGTTTGAACATGGCATTCGTCTAGCCCGTGTTGGACAAAAAACATTACAAGACGCTGAACAACGCGTTCGTATTCTTTTAAAAGAAGATGACAATGCCACTCCTGATGATTTTATCCAAGAGGCAGAATAATTGAGCAACGCAACTTCAAGTACGGATGCGTTCCGTCATAAATTAAATTCCACCCACCAGCGTGTTGATAATGCATTAAACCAAGCCTTATTATCGCTCCCTTTTGCTGATATGCCTCTAGGTAAGGCAATGCACTATGGCGCTCTTTTAGGTGGTAAACGCTTACGTCCTTTCCTTGTTTATGCTGTTGGCGAAATGTTTAAAGTTCCAGTACTCAACCTTGATGCTCCGGCAGCCGCAGTAGAATGTATTCACGCTTATTCCCTGATTCATGACGATTTACCTGCAATGGATGATGATGATCTACGCCGAGGTAAACCAACGTGCCATATCGAATTTGGTGAGGCAAATGCTATTTTAGCCGGTGATGCACTGCAAACATTAGCTTTTGAGATCTTAGCAAAAAACCCAATGCCCGATGTATCAATGGCTGATCGCGTCGCAATGATTGCTGAATTAGCCACAGCCAGTGGACTTTCAGGTATGTGTGGTGGTCAGGCACTTGATCTGGAAGCTGAAGATAAATCGATTGATCTCGAATCCCTTGAAAAAATCCATTTACATAAAACAGGTGCATTAATTCGTGCGGCTGTTCGCTTAGGAGCATATAGTGCGGGTTCTAAAGGTCATGATGTATTACCCGCATTAGATAAATATGCTCACTCCATTGGCCTTGCATTCCAAGTGCAAGATGACATTTTAGATGTCATTGGTAGTACTGAAGAAACTGGAAAACGACAAGGTAGCGACCAAGAATCAGGAAAAAGTACCTATCCGGCTCTTCTTGGGTTAGAGCAAGCTCAAAAGAAAGCACAGGAATTGTATAACGAAGCACTGGATGCCTTAGCGTTTCTTGAGCAATACGAGTACGATACGACCACGCTTAAACAATTAGCGAGTTTTATCGTCGAACGGAAAAACTAATAAAAAATAAAGAGAGCAGCTTACCTGTTCTTTCCCTATTACAAGAGATTAATTAATAGGCATCACATGAGCATTGATATCGAAAAATATCCCACATTGGCGTTGGTTGAAACACCAGAAGATTTGCGCCTATTACCAAAAGAGAGTTTACCTAAACTCTGTGATGAGCTAAGGCTATTTCTTCTTAACAGTGTCAGCCGCTCAAGTGGTCACTTCGCCTCAGGTTTAGGTGCTATTGAGTTAACGGTTGCTCTTCATTACGTCTATAAAACCCCTTTTGATAATCTTATTTGGGATGTTGGTCATCAAGCCTATCCCCATAAGATCTTAACGGGTCGCCGTGACCGCATTGATACTATCCGTCAAAAAAATGGGTTACACCCCTTCCCTTGGCGAGAAGAGAGTGAATACGATAAACTTTGTGTCGGCCACTCTTCAACCTCTATCAGTGCAGGTTTAGGTATGGCTGTTGCAGCTGAACAAGAAAAGCTGAACAGAAAAACAGTTTGTGTGATTGGTGATGGTGCAATTACTGCAGGTATGGCTTTTGAAGCAATGAACCACGCTGGTGACATTGAGCCAGATATGCTCGTTGTACTTAATGACAATGAGATGTCAATCTCCGAAAATGTTGGTGCATTGAATAATCATCTTGCTCAATTGTTATCAGGCAAACTGTATACCACCTTACGTGAAGGTGGAAAAAAAGTCTTTTCTGGTATTCCACCAATTAAAGAATTACTGAAAAAAACGGAAGAACATATTAAAGGCATGGTTGTTCCCGGCACCATGTTTGAAGAGTTGGGTTTTAATTATATCGGCCCAGTTGATGGTCATGATGTTATTGCGTTAGTGCAAACACTCGCTAATATGCGTGATTTAAAAGGTCCTCAACTTCTGCATATTATGACTAAGAAAGGTCGTGGATATGCACCTGCTGAACGTGATCCTATTAGCTGGCACGCGGTACCTAAGTTTGATCCACAAACAGGTACATTACCTAAAAGCCCTAATGCACGACCTACATTTTCCAAGATCTTTGGTGACTGGTTATGTGAAGAAGCCTCAACTGATCCAAAACTGATGGCAATTACCCCTGCTATGCGCGAAGGCTCTGGCATGGTCCGTTTCTCAAAAGAATACCCTTCACAATATTTTGATGTTGCGATTGCTGAACAACACGCCGTTACCTTTGCCGCAGGTTTAGCGATTGGGGGATATAAACCGATTGTTGCTATCTACTCAACATTCTTACAACGTGCTTATGACCAAGTGATCCACGATATTGCCATTCAAAAACTGCCTGTTTTATTTGCCATTGATCGTGGCGGTATTGTGGGAGCAGATGGACAAACTCACCAAGGTGCATTTGACCTTTCGTTCTTACGTTGTATTCCTAATATGGTCATTATGGCGCCGAGTGATGAAAATGAATGTCGCCAAATGCTTCATACAGGTTACCACTATCAAGATGGCCCTGTTGCCGTACGTTATCCAAGAGGTTCAAGTGTTGGCGCACCATTACAACCACTTAATGCACTACCTATGGGGAAAGGAATTATTCGTCGTCAAGGTAAAGGCATTGCTATTTTAAACTTTGGTACATTACTGCCAGAAGCATTAGAAGTCGCAGAAAAACTAGATGCTACTGTTGCGGATATGCGCTTTATCAAACCATTAGATAAATCACTTATTCTTTTGCTGGCAGAGCAACATGATATGTTGGTAACGCTAGAAGAGAATGCCATCATGGGTGGCGCTGGTAGTGGTGTAAATGAGTTACTCATGCAAGAGCGTTGCTTAGTGCCGGTCTTAAACCTAGGTATCCCTGACCTGTTTGTACCACAAGGTGGACAAGAAGAGATCAGAGCTGATTTAGGACTTGATGCTATTGGTATCGAAAAATCCATTATGGATTATCAAACTAAATAGTGAGTACTTTTCGCCTTTAAAAACCTCTCCTGCTTTATAAGTGGGAGAGAGCCATCATTTGTACTCACCTGTTCATATAAAAATAGTCATTTTTGATTCTCTGTTTTTGCTTTTTATAACCTTTGTAGTAAATCACATTTTCATGAAAATCACTGCAAACAATAGTTCTCCTTATTGAATCCATTCAGCTTTAATTTATTCAACCAGTTAGATTTTTCTTTCTTTTTACTTACCAACGAAACGTTTCGATCATGCTCACAATATGAATAAATCAAACTTGTTTTCCCTCTTTTCTTTTCTACTATATACACAGCGAAACGTTTCGCTGAGGAGAAAATATGAAAAAAGGCGTATTACTAAATAGTCCTATTTCTAGCGTAATTTCACGTTTAGGACACACTGATAAAATCACCATTGCAGATGCCGGATTACCTATTCCCTCTTCTGTCGAACGTATTGACCTCGCTCTAACACAGGGAATACCTGACTTTATGTCAGTATTACAAACTGTCACTCATGAAATGCAAATAGAAGCCGTGATGCTGGCAGAAGAAATTAAGACCATTAATCCCTCCCTTTTTAATGAAATACTCTCTTACCTCAATTTATTAGAGCAAGAGCAGAAGAAACCTATTCAAATAACGTATGTTCTTCATGAAGTATTCAAAAAACAACTTCCTGAAAATAAAGCGGTTATTAGAACGGGTGAATGTACACCTTATGCCAATATTGTGTTGTTTTCTGGTGTGACTTTCTGAGGACAATATGGAACCTTTACTCGAACTTAAAGATATTGATAAGTCATTTCCTGGTGTAAAAGCACTATCAGGCGCTACTCTACGAATTTACCCTGGTCGAGTAATGGCTTTGGTCGGTGAGAATGGGGCAGGCAAATCAACATTAATGAAAGTACTCACCGGTATCTATAAAAAAGATGCGGGGGAAGTCATTTATCAAGGTGAACATTGCTCCTTCAATGGTCCTAAATCATCACAAGAAGCAGGAATAGGCATTATTCACCAAGAACTTAACCTTATCCCAGAATTAACCATTGCAGAAAATATCTTCTTAGGTCGTGAGTTTACGCGTGCTTTTGGGGCTATCGATTGGAAGAGAATGTATGCTGAGGCTGATAAGTTATTAGCACGATTAAACCTCGCTTACAGTAGCCACCGTTTAGTGTCTGAATTATCAATTGGTGATCAGCAAATGGTGGAAATCGCCAAAGTACTCAGCTTTGGTTCTAAAGTGATTATTATGGACGAACCAACCGATGCATTAACCGATACAGAAACTGAATCACTGTTTAGTGTTATTCGCGAATTGAGAGAGCAAGGTTGTGGCATTGTCTATATCTCGCATCGTTTAAAAGAAATCTTTGAGATTTGTGATGATGTGACGGTACTTCGGGATGGCCAGTTTATTGGAGAGAAACCTGTCGCTTCGTTAAAAGAAGATACGCTCATTGAAATGATGGTTGGCCGTAAACTAGAAGATCAATACCCTCGTATCAATATTCCTCAAGGCAAGACCAAACTCAACGTTATTAATCTTAGTGGTGAAGATGTTCACGATGTCAGTTTCTCATTACATGAAAGTGAAATTCTGGGTATTTCAGGCTTAATGGGTGCTGGACGTACAGAATTAATGAAAATTATCTATGGTGCATTACCTAAAACGAGTGGAACCATAGCGCTAGATGGTAAACCTTGTCAAATCAGAAAGCCGGTAGAAGGGCTTGAGCACGGTATTGTTTATATCTCTGAAGACAGAAAACGTGATGGTTTAGTACTAGGCATGTCAGTGAAAGAAAATATGTCGCTAACTGCACTTCGCTATTTTAGCCGAGGCATGGGCGTACTCAATCATAAAGAAGAACAACTGACCGTCGGCGATTTTATTAAGTTATTCAATATAAAAACCCCTTCAATGGATCAAACCATTGGCTTTTTATCCGGGGGGAATCAGCAAAAAGTCGCTATCGCAAGAGGCCTAATGACTCGCCCCAAAGTGCTTATTCTTGATGAACCCACTCGAGGTGTAGACGTAGGCGCTAAAAAAGAAATTTATCAGCTAATCAATAAATTTAAACAAGAAGGATTAAGCATTATCTTAATTTCTTCTGAAATGCCTGAGGTAATGGGAATGAGTGACCGTATTTTGGTGATGCATGAAGGTCGTATTAGCGGTGAGTTTTCAGCTCACAATGTCACACAAGAAATGCTAATGGCAGCCGCTGTTGGTAAACAATATGACGCTAAAATAGGAGTTTGATATGAGCACGAATTCAATTCCAGCGTCAAAACGTTGGTTCTCAAAAGCATGGTTATTAGAACAGAAATCTCTGATTGCACTGTTACTTCTGATTGTTGTCGTTTCCACACTCAGTCCTAACTTTTTTACCTTAAATAATATCTTCAACATTCTCCAACAAACATCGGTTAACGCCATTATGGCGGTTGGCATGACTCTTGTTATTTTAACCTCTGGTATCGACTTATCGGTAGGATCATTACTTGCGTTAACGGGAGCTGTCGCGGCCTCTATGGTTGGCGCTGATGTCAATGCCCTTGTTGCTGTTGTCGGTGCATTAGCACTCGGCGCTGCCATTGGTGGTGTCACCGGGATTATCGTGGCAAAAGGTAAAGTTCAAGCTTTTATCGCCACCTTAGTCATGATGCTATTACTGCGCGGTGTTACCCGTGTTTATACCGACGGTAGCCCTATTAATACTGGCTTTAGCGATAATGCTGATCTCTTTAGCTGGTTTGGTATTGGTCGTCCGTTTGGTATTCCAACCCCAATCTGGCTCATGATGATTGTCTTTTTGAGCGCGTGGTATTTATTACATCATACCCGTTTAGGTCGTTATATTTATGCGCTTGGGGGAAATGAATCAGCAACACGTTTATCCGGTATTAGTGTCGATAAAATCAAAATCATTGTTTATGCACTTTGTGGTTTATTAGCCGCTCTTGCTAGCGTGATTGAAGTTGCTCGCCTTTCATCAGCACAACCGATGGCTGGTAATGGTTATGAATTGGATGCCATTGCTGCCGTTGTTCTGGGGGGCACCAGTCTTGCTGGTGGTAAAGGTCGTATTATCGGCACGCTAATTGGTGCACTTATTTTAGGTTTCTTAAATAATGCACTGAATTTATTAGGAATATCATCAAATTATCAAATGATAGTAAAAGCGGTGGTCATCTTACTTGCTGTTTTGGTAGATAACAAAAAATAACTCTCTATTCTCTTAATCCGAACCCCGACAGGAACTTATATTATGAAACTCAAAAAAATGGCGACACTACTTTCTGTTGTTGCATTAAGCGCCACAATTAGCGCCAATGCATTGGCCAAAGAATCTATCGCGCTTGTTATCTCTACGCTTAATAATCCTTTCTTTGTCACCATGAAAGACAGTGCACAGAAAGAAGCCAATCGTTTAGGTTATGACTTAGTTGTGCTCGATTCCATGGATAACCCAGCTAAAGAGCTTGCTAATGTGCAAGATTTAACCGTAAAAGGCACACGATTAATGTTAATCAACCCGACAGACTCAGATGCGGTGGGGAATGCGGTTATTTTAGCGAATAAAGCTAAGATCCCAGTGATCACCTTAGACCGTGTTGCAAACAAAGGTGAAGTCGTCAGCCACGTCGCTTCTGATAACCGTCTTGGAGGAAAAATGGCGGGTGATTACATTGCAGAGAAAGTGGCTAATGATGCCAAAGTGATCCAATTAGAAGGGATCACAGGAACCTCTGCATCTCGTGAACGTGGTGAAGGCTTTAAACAAGCTGTTGATGCTCATAAATTGAATGTACTTGCAAGCCAACCCGCTGATTTTGACCGTACAAAAGGCCTTAACGTGATGCAAAACCTATTAACAGCTTATCCTGCTGTTCAAGCTGTTTTTGCACAAAATGATGAAATGGCATTAGGCGCATTACGTGCGTTACAAACCGCAGGTCGTACTGATGTATTAGTTGTAGGTTTTGATGGCACAGATGATGGTATCAAAGCAGTAAACCGTGGCATGTTAGGTGCAACCATTGCTCAGCGCCCAGATCAAATTGGTATTATCGGCATCCAAACAGCTGATAAAATTCTCAAAGGCGAAAAAGTGGATCCAACAATCCCTGTCGAACTTGAGTTAGTTATTAAAAAATAACAACAATAAATACCACGGAGTGATAATGCTCCGTGGTGGCTTTAATGATCACAACACGTTTTACAAGGATTAAAGGCTATGACAACACCTCGCCTTGCTGTGCTAGGCAGCATCAATGTTGACCACATTATGAACATTTCACAATTCCCCAAACCAGGTGAAACCATTATTGGTCATCAATACAAAATAGCCTTTGGTGGCAAAGGTGCGAATCAAGCCGTTGCTTGTGGTCGTAGTGGTGCCGATATTACCTTTATTGCCTGTGTCGGTGATGATGCGATTGGTAGTGAGATAATCTCACAACTTAAAACAGACAATATTCATATCGATGCAATTAGTATTATTCCGCAAACACCGACAGGCGTAGCCATGATCCTTGTAAATGATCAAGGTGAAAACGTAATTAGCATAGTCGCTGGTGCCAATGGCGCACTAACGCCAGTACATTTTCAGCAATATCATCACGTTATTGAACACGCTGATGCTTTGTTAATGCAATTGGAGTCACCATTAGAGACTGTTTTTGAGGCTGCAAAACGGGCAAAATCACATCAAACTAAAGTCATTTTAAATCCAGCTCCCGCACAACCATTATCCGACGAATTTCTGAGTTTTATTGATGTTATCACTCCAAATGAAACAGAAGCTGAAATATTAACAGGTGTTTCTGTACATGATGAAGCCGGTGCCGCAAAAGCGGCCAATATTTTACATCGCAAAGGTATCAAACAAGTGCTTATCACTTTAGGTCGTCGTGGTGTATGGTTTAGTGAGCAAGAGAAAGGCATGATAATTCCAGGATTTCGTGTCGAAGCTGTTGATACCATTGCCGCAGGTGATACATTTAATGGTGCATTTGTCACAGCAATATTAGAAGGCAAACCTTCTGTTGAGGCTATTCGTTTTGCCCATGCAGCGGCTGCCATTGCAGTTACACGTCATGGTGCACAATCTTCCGTTCCTTGGCGTCATGAAATTGAATCATTTTTAGCAGAGCGAGCATAAAACTTTGGCAACAATGAAAGATGTCGCCCGTTTGGCGGGCGTTTCGACATCAACGGTTTCTCACGTTATCAATAACAATCGTTATGTTAGCGAAGGCATCCGTAAAAAGGTGAATGAAGCTATTGAAACCTTGAATTACGCCCCTTCAGCGTTAGCACGTAGTTTAAAAATGAACTGTACTCATACTATTGGTATGTTAGTAACAGCCAGTAGTAATCCCTTTTATGCCGAGGTTGTACGCGGTGTTGAACGTAGTTGCTACGAAAAAGGCTATAGCTTAATTTTATGCAACACGGAAGGGGATTATGAGCGCATGGATAGTAGCCTTGAAACGTTACTGCAAAAAACGTGTTGACGGTTTATTATTGATGTCAACAGAAGCCCGAGCACCCTCTCATGAAGTACTAAATCGTTATCCTCGTTTACCTATGGTGATGATGGATTGGTCTCCGTTTGAATACGGCGGAGATATTATTCAAGACAACTCCTTACTCGGGGGAGAAATTGCCACCAATTATCTGGTTGAAAAAGGCTTTACCGAAATTGCCTGTATTGCAGGCCCTCAAGATAAACTCCCGGCAAAACATCGTTTGCAAGGCTATTACAATGCCATGCAAAAAGCAGGATTAACCATTCGAGAAGAGTTTGTATTAACAAGCGATTTTGAGTTCGCAGGTGGATTTAGTTCAATGCAAAAACTGCTCTCACTTCCTGTACGACCACAAGCAGTTTTTACCTGTAATGATGCAATGGCTGTTGGTGCTTACCAAGCTATTTATCAAAAAGGCTTGCGCGTACCGTATGATATTTCCATCATAGGTTATGACGATATCGATCTAGCCTCTTATATGATCCCCCCTCTTTCAACCATTCACCAACCCAAAGACGAATTGGGTAAACTCGCTGTCAGCCAATTATTGCATCGTATGGAAAATATCGATGCTGATGACAATGTTTTGGTGCTTACACCTAAACTGATAGAGCGTGGCTCAGTGAGTAATTTTGTAAAATCACGACAAGAAGATTAATACTATTATTGATGATGCTCTCTTTTAAGATGAGAGCATTTATTTTTAGTTATATTTATAAATTTATAACCTTAATATCATTAAGTTAGATAATATTTAAAACTACTTTTATTTATCATTATTTTCTATTTAACTCGCTATATCTAACCAACTTTTCCTAATTCTTTATGTCACAACCTGTGAAAGATGCAAATTTACATCAAATCTATTATACTATCGCCCTTTCGCATTATCAGAGGCAATACCATTAAGGGAATTGCTTAGAATTTTCACTCTTAAACGATAATGTGTCCTTTAATTTATGGGGCAAGTGTTATCCTCATTGTGACGATTAATCACTTCCCATTTTGATAAAATTTGAGAGTATTATTATGTCATTACCTTCTTGTCCTAAGTGCAATTCAGAATACACCTATGAAGATGGTGCAATGTATGTTTGCCCTGAGTGTGCTCATGAGTGGAACGATGCTGAATCTGTGGTTGATAATGATGAGTTAGTAGTTAAAGATGCCAACGGTAACTTATTGGCAGATGGCGACTCCGTCACCGTGATCAAAGATCTGAAAGTCAAGGGCAGTTCAACCATGCTAAAAATTGGTACTAAAGTAAAAGGTATCCGTTTAGTCGAAGGCGACCATAACATTGATTGTAAAATTGATGGCTTTGGCTCAATGAAATTAAAATCTGAATTTGTGAAGAAAAGCTAAGATAGAAGATTATTAATAATCTATTTAAACATAAAGTTAGATATTACCAATATTCTTAAAGGCGCGAATAAAGCGCCTTTTGATTAAAGTAAGGTTACTCATTAGCATCACTAAAGTGATCAAACCCTTTAAGATTAGGGTGTACATCTTTACCATCACGTAAGTAACGGATCCCTTCAGCAATCGGCATAATTTGCCCTATACAATGAAAGTCAGCCCCTGTATGCGCCAATGCGATCTCTAACGCACCTCGATTGATCTCTGGTACTGTAAAACATAATTCATAATCCTCACCACCACTTAATGCCCAAATCTCCGCTTGTTCTTCACTGACTTCGGCTTTCATCGCAGGTGAATAAGGTAATGAGTCTAAATTTAAACGCGCACCACAGCCACTAGCTGTGAGAATATGATTCAAATCCGAAATCAACCCATCAGAAATATCAATTGCAGATGTCGCTAAATGACGCAATGCTTGGCCTTGCAATAAACGAGGCTGAGGGCGTAAATGCCTTGCAACAAAATAATCACTATGTTCTTTTTCTGTTGGCTGTAATCTATTTTGTAATACGGCAAGCCCTGCGGCACTATCCCCTAAAAAGCCCGTAACGTAGATCCAATCACCTATTTTTGCACCAGAACGCAATAATGCCGTTCCTTGAGGAACTAGTCCTTGTATTGTGATTGTTAAACTTAAAGGTCCACGAGTCGTATCACCGCCAATTAACTGGATTGCATAATAATCTGCTAATGCAAAGAAAGAACGACTAAAAGCCTCAAGCCATTCACTGTTTGTATCAGGTAATGTTAATGCCAGAGATGCCCAAGAAGGATCAGCCCCCACAGCGGCTAAATCACTAATATTTACAGCCAATGCTTTATACGCTAAATCTTCAGGTGAGATAGAAGGAAGGAAGTGAATGCCACTGACTAAAGTGTCGGTGCTAATCGCCACTTGCTGCTTTTCAGGTACTGTCAATATTGCGCAATCATCACCAATACCTGTACTTACGTCTTTTCGTTTTACAGGCTGTGACGTGAAATATTGTTTGATAAGGGAGAATTCACCACAAGGCATTATCAATTTCCTATTTAGCTGTGCCTACTAAACTCGTTTTATTAAACAAAAGGCCGGAAATACCGGCCTTGAATTATTTACCATAGAGGAAACGTGAAAAAACGTTATTTTTTACGTCGTACTGTTGGTGCTGCTTTATCAAGCACGCCATTAACAAACTTATGGCTATCGTCAGCACCAAATACCTTAGCCAGTTCAATCGCTTCGTTAATCGCAACTTTGTAAGGAACATCTTCGCGGAAGCTTAGTTCAAACATTGCTAAACGTAAAATTGCTTTTTCAACTTGACCAAGTTCTTCAAGTTGGCGGGATAAATAAGGCGCCATTGCCTTATCTAAACGTGTTGCATTAATGGCAACACCCACTAAAAGCTCACGAAAATAAGCAATATCTACACCTTGGGTATCCTGCTCGGATAAAAACTCCAATTCCACATCCGCGATGTCATTTCCGGATAATTGCCATGAGTAGATAGCCTGAACAGCACACTCACGAGCACGACGACGAGCAGCAGGTTTCACAAAATTCCCCTTTAGTTAAAACAGATGATTAGCCTTTTATGGCTTTAAGTACATTGATCATTTCAAGTGCTGTCATTGCAGCTTCAGCACCTTTGTTGCCCGCTTTGGTTCCAGCGCGTTCAATAGCCTGCTCAATATTTTCAGTGGTTAAAACACCAAAAGTCACAGGGATCTCACTTTGCATTGCAACTTGAGATAAACCAGAGCTACATTCGCCAGCAACGTATTCAAAATGTGCGGTTCCACCACGGATAACAGTACCTAACGCGATAACTGCATCGTATTTGTCGCTTTCAGCTAAAGCTTTAACTGTTAACGGTAGCTCGTAAGCACCTGGAACCCAAACGACGGTAATATTTTCAGAGGAAACTTGTCCAATACGTTCTAATGCATCAACCGCGCCTTCAAGTAGGCTGTCATTGATGAAGTTATTAAAACGGGCAATTGCAATTGCTACGCGTGCATTTGGCGCCGCGACAACACCTTTGATTACGTTCATAGGTTACCTTTTTCTCCTATCCGCGGGGCGCGGATTTTATCATATTCTTTCCCTTACTGCGCTCTGTTTTATTATTACACAGCAAGGGTGCCAAAAATCCTTGATAAATCAAGGTATTTAGTTGGCTGATAACGATGTCGTAACGACAGGAAATAACACACACGGCGCCATTTTACTACAAATAGCGCCGTAGACACACTTATTTGCGTCTATTAATAACGAGGTTTTAAACAAACTCTGATATCAGAGCCAATTTGTTGAAGAGAATCTACTTTAAATTCAGGCGCTTCAGATAATGAGGAAAGAGGAGAAAGTACAAATAAATCTCGCGCATCACTCCCTAAAATTTTAGGTGCGATATAAATAATAAGTTCATCAACAAGCCCAGCTTCCAATAAGGCTCCTGCAAAATGCGCCCCACTTTCAACCCATACGGTGTTAATATTGCGGCGCCCTAATTGCATCATTAGTAATACTAAATCTACGCCACTATTTTTACCATTCGTTGGTAATAGAATTTCTGAAACATTGCCTTGCCAATCATTTGGATGAGATCGCGTGCGTGCTAACCAACATTCGCCTTCAATTTGAGTGATTTTATGGTTTTCAGTCACTCTATTTTGACTATCGGCGACAATACGAATAGGTTGGCGTAGCGTTTCTTCTGGATAAATCGCTTTGATTTCATCTGAAAGCTCATCCCAACGTACATTCATAGAAGGATTATCAGCAACTACGGTTGCACTTGTCGTTAGAATAGCGCTAGCTTGAGCCCGGAAATTTTGTACATCTCGACGAGATGCTTTAGAGGTTATCCATTGACTTTCACCTGATGCTAATGCCGTTTTACCATCTAAAGATGTACCTAATTTTAGCTGGATATAAGGGAAGCCCGTTCTCATTCGTTTAAAAAAACCGATGTTAAGTTTTTCAGCTTCTTGCATTAAAACACCGTGTGAAACATCAATTCCGGCTGATAATAATTTGTGTAATCCTCGTCCTGCAACTTGAGGATTAGGATCTTGCATCGCAGCAACAACGCGCTTTATACCCGCATTAATCAAAGCATCAGCGCAAGGTGGTGTTTTACCGAAATGACTACAAGGCTCAAGTGTAACATAGGCTGTTGCCCCTTTTGCCTTATCACCGGCCATTTTCAACGCATTCACTTCTGCATGTGGACCGCCAGCATGATGATGATAACCTTCACCGATAATTTCGCCTTCTTTTACAATTACACAACCTACATTCGGATTAGGTGATGTTGTAAAGCGACCTAATGCTGCAAGCTCAATGGCTCGGCGCATATAGTGTTCATCATGCAGACTTTCATTTTCACTTAGATTGTTGCTGTTGTTGTTTGTCATAATAATTACATGTAATTTTATTATTTATCGTTATTTTTCAAATCATTCAATAAAGCGCAGTATCAATCTTGTAATTTTGCGATTTCTTCACCGAAATCTCGAATATCTTCAAAACTACGATACACAGAAGCAAAACGGATATATGCAACTTTATCTAGTTTCTTAAGTTGTTCCATAACAAAATTGCCAATTTCTTTTGAAGGTATTTCCCTTTCACCGGTTGCTCTTAATTGTGATTTGATATGGCTTATCGCAGCCTCCAACATCATCCGAGCTGACTGGACGTTTTTCTAATGCTTTAAGCATGCCTCGACGGAGTTTCTCTTCATCAAAAGGCTCACGTATTTCATCACTTTTCACAACACGAGGCATCACAAGTTCTGCTACTTCAAAGGTCGTAAAACGTTCATGACAAACAAGACATTGGCGACGACGGCGCACTTGTGAACCATCACCAACAAGTCTGGAATCAATTACCTTGGTATCTACGGCTCCACAAAATGGGCAATGCATAGTTATTCCTACTTTTGACAATACTCATAAACAGTGTACCTGTTCAGTGAACAAAAAACACCCTGTCAGTATACACTGGCAGGGTGTTTGCGATGTTTTATCAGAAAAACGCTCTATTATGGTAAGAGTGTTGTCTGATCTGCACCCTCTTTTTCCACTTTTTGTATAATCAAGTGTTCACGTTTCATTCCCATTTTCAGTGCTAATGCTGAAGCCACATAAATAGAAGAAATAGTACCAATTGAAACACCGATTAACATGACTAAAGAGAAGCCTTGAAGCATTGAACCACCGAAGATATACAGCATTAAGACAACCAATAATGTTGTTGCTGATGTCATGATGGTACGGCTTAATGTCTGTGTCAGAGAAACGTTCATAATTTCATATGATGTTCCTCGACGAATTTTACGGAAATTCTCACGAATACGGTCTGATACAACAATACTATCGTTTAGTGAGTAACCGATAACAGACATCAATGACGCCACAATGGTTAAGTCAACCTCTATATGGAACAGTGAAAGCACACCCAGCGTAATAATCACGTCATGCGCAAGTGCAATAACAGCACCTAACGCCAAACGCCATTCAAAACGGAATCCAACATAGATAAGAATACAGATAAGTGCTGATAATAACGCCATTGCACCTGTTTGAGCCAATTCGCTACCCACACTTGGCCCAACAAATTCAATACGTTTTACCACTGCGTCGTTATCAACCTTAGCATTGATAACATCAATAACTTTTTTACCTAATTCTTGACCAGCCTGTCCTTCAACAGGAGGCAAACGCACCATAATATCGCGACTGCTACCAAAGTTTTGTAACAGAGGATCTTTAAAGCCTGATGCATCTAGGCTATCACGCATTTTATCAAGGTCGGCTGGTTGACTGAGATTGATCTCAATTACTGTACCACCTGTAAAATCCAGTCCCCAGTTAAATCCTTTCACGGAAATGATAGCAATTGATGCTACCAAAAGCAGAAACGAAATACTAAAGGCGACGTTGTCCCAACGCATAAAGTCAATGACTCTACGACCATGGTTTAATTGTTCAACAGTATAATCCTGTGCCACAACGTGCTCCTTAAATAGACAGTTTCTTAACGCGTTTACCACCATACAACAGGTTTACAATCGCACGCGTACCAACAATAGCGGTAAACATAGAGGTTGCAACCCCGATTGCAGTTGTGATAGCAAAACCTTTAATCGAGCCGGTACCGACTGCATAAAGGATCACAGCTGTAATCAATGTGGTTAAGTTCGCATCAATAATACTGGAGAAGGCACCTTTATAACCTTCATGGATTGCTTGTTGTACTGATCGACCATTACGTAACTCTTCTTTGATACGTTCGTTTATCAGTACGTTAGCATCAACGGCAACGGCAAGTGTTAGTACGATACCGGCAATACCAGGCATGGTCAGTGTTGCGCCTGGTAATAATGACATTACCCCAACGATTAACACTAAGTTTGCCATTAATGCGGTACTCGCAATCACACCAAATTTACGATAATAAATAATCATAAAGGTTATAGACGCAATCAGCCCCCATAAACACGCTTCTAGACCTTGCGTAATATTTTGCAGGCCTAAAGTGGGTCCAATCGTTCTTTCTTCAACAATTTGAATCGGTGCAATCAACGCACCAGCACGTAACAACAGTGATAACTGACGTGCTTCATTCGCATTTGAAATGCCTGTGATACGGAAGCTATTTCCTAAACGACTTTGAATATTCGCAACGTTAATAACTTCTTCACTTTTCACCAATACTGCGCGATCGTTCTCATCACGTTTACCACTGTCTTTATACTCTACGAATAGTGTGGCCATCGGTTTACCGACGTTATCTTTCGTAAAGTTAGACATAATAGATCCACCTGCGCTATCAAGTGAAATGCTCACTTGTGGTTGACCATATTCATCAGCCTGAGAGGTTGAGTCAGTAATGTGGTCACCCGTTAAAATAACGCGTTTATAGAGGATAGTTGGCATACCTTCACGAGTATATTTCACTTCTGAGTCACCCGGAATACGGCCAGTCTCTAAAGCGGAAGGATCAATAGTAGTATTGACTAAACGGAATTCTAATGTTGCTGTCGCGCCTAAGATTTCTTTAGCGCGAGCGGTATCTTGGATACCAGGCAATTCAACAACAATTCGGTCAGCGCCTTGGCGTTGAACTAATGGCTCAGCAACACCTAACTGGTTAACACGATTACGTAGGATAGTAATATTTTGCTGTACAGCATAAGTACGCGCATCACGTAAACGTTCGTCAGTAAAAATAGCTCTTAATGAGTTATTTGCACCATCTCTAAAAATAAGATCTTGGTTACGACGAGTCAGGTAATCTGATGCTTTAGCGCGATCATCCGAGTTACGGAAACGGATTTCAACACCATAATTATCCGTTTTACGGATAGAAGAATACGGAATGCCTTCGTCACGTAATAAGGTACGTAGACTCTCAACATTTTGTTCTTGAAGTTTACCTAACGCAGTTTCCATATCAACTTCCATCAGGAAGTGAACACCACCACGTAAGTCTAACCCCAGCTTCATCGGCTCACCGCCAATGGCTTCTAACCATTTTGGTGTCGCAGGTGCAAGATTAAGTGCAACAACGAATTGGTCGCCTAATGCAGGCAACAACACTTCACGGGCACGTAACTGAATATCAGGGTTACTGAAGCGAGCCAAAATCGCACCATTTTCAAGTGCAATAGATTTCGCTTCAATTTTTTCTTTATCTAGTAAAGATCGAACTTGATCCAGTGTTTGCTCATTGGCGGCGGTTCCCCGCGCGCCAGTGATTTGAACAGCCGGATCCTCACCATATAGGTTAGGAAGTGCGTAAAGCAGACCGATGAGGATAGCGGCTATCAACATCAGGTACTTCCACAAAGGATAACGGTTTAGCACGGCAGTTCCCTTTTCCCTTTGGGGAAATGTAATTAAATAGCTTTCATTGTGCCTTTAGGTAATACAGCGGCAACAAAGTCACGTTTAATAGTTACTTCAGTTGTTTCATTCAGGGCAACAACGATATAGCCGTTATCTGAAACCTTAACAACACGACCGATTAAACCACCCGTTGTTAAAACTTCATCACCTTTACCGATAGAATCCATCAGTTTACGATGTTCTTTAGTACGTTTTTGCTGTGGACGTAGGATCATAAAATAGAAAATCAGAATAAAGATCACTAACATCGGTAGAATAGACATAAAGCTAGCTTCAGGCGCTGCTTGTCCAGCAGAAGCAACAGCATCAGAAATGAAAAAACTCATTCACTTTTCCTCATTGTTGTCGATATCGACGATATTCAAGTTATAAGCCCAATATCATACACAGAATTGGGCTTTCTCGTATACATTAATCACACTTACTCGCACTGCCATTTAGCGGTGGTACGGGTTTTCCAATACGTTCGTAGAATTCATGTACGAACTCTTCAAAACGTGAGTCTTCAATAGACTGACGAATTTCAGCCATGAGACGCTGATAATACCGCAAGTTGTGGATAGTGTTCAGCCTTGCGCCTAAAATTTCGTTACAGCGATCAAGATGATGTAAATAGGCACGGCTATAATTTTTACAAGTATAGCAGTCACAATGTTCATCTAATGTTGATGTATCTGAACGATGTTTTGCATTACGAATTTTAATCACACCATCAGTCACAAACAGATGACCATTGCGTGCATTTCGTGTTGGCATCACGCAGTCAAACATATCGATACCACGACGAACACCTTCAACTAAATCTTCTGGCTTACCAACACCCATTAAATAACGCGGTTTATCCGCAGGGATTTGCGGGCAAACGTGCTCTAAAATACGATGCATATCTTCTTTAGGTTCGCCTACTGCAAGGCCGCCGACAGCGTAACCGTCAAAACCAATTTCGACTAGTCCTTTTACAGAGATATCACGTAAATCTTCGTAAACACCACCTTGGATAATACCGAATAATGAATTTTTGTTATTAAGTTCATCAAAACGTTCACGACTACGTTTAGCCCAGCGTAATGACATTTCCATTGAATTTTTCGCATAATCCCAGTCTGAAGGGTATGGTGTACACTCATCAAAAATCATCACAATGTCAGAACCCAAATCGTATTGGATTTCCATTGATTTTTCTGGGCTTAAAAAAATCTTTTCGCCATTAATAGGGTTACGGAAGTGAACTCCCTCTTCTTTAATTTTACGCATTGCGCCTAAACTAAAGACTTGGAAACCACCTGAATCCGTTAAAATAGGGCCTTGCCATTGCATAAAGTCATGTAAATCACCGTGTAATTTCATGATTTCTTGACCAGGGCGTAACCATAAGTGGAAAGTGTTACCTAAAAGAATTTGCGCACCTGTTGCTTTTACTTCTTCAGGCGTCATTCCTTTCACGGTGCCGTAAGTCCCCACAGGCATAAATGCGGGTGTTTCAACAACACCACGCTCAAAAATAAGGCGCCCACGGCGAGCATTGCCGTCGATTTTATCTAATTCGTATTTCACTCATCCTCCAAGCATCAGAAAAACAGTCCAATGCGCAATAAAAAACAGCACATTCTAATCATTTGTTAGACGGCTGTATATGTTACTTCAACAAAAACCTATACTTAGTCAATGGGATTAAATCATAAAATTGAAATAACACTTCATAAAATGAAGAAAACCGTTAAAAAAATAATAAATCTTTATTCTTGTCCGATTTTTTCATTGATAGCTAAAGGATTACGCGTAATAAACATCGCATCACCATAGCTGAAAAAACGATACGCTTGCTCAACCGCTTCTTTATAAGCATTCATGGTGTTTTTATACCCAGCAAAAGCAGAAACCAGCATGATTAATGTTGATTCAGGTAGATGGAAATTAGTAATCAACGCATCAATAACTTGGTATTGGTAACCTGGATAAATAAAGATTTGGGTATCATCAAAGAAAGGGGCGATTAACGCATCGTTTGTTGCTTTCGCAGCACTTTCTAACGAACGAACCGACGTTGTACCGACAGCAATCACGCGATTACCACGTGCTTTACACGCTAATACTGCATCAACCACCTCTTGTGGCACTTCTGCGTATTCTGAATGCATCGTGTGCTCTTCGATATTATCAACACGTACAGGTTGGAAAGTTCCTGCACCAACATGCAGTGTAACAAACGCCATCTCAACGCCTTTTTCTTTTAAGGCTTGAAGTAATGGCTCATCAAAATGTAGCCCTGCTGTTGGTGCTGCAACGGCGCCGGGACGCTCATTATAAACCGTTTGATAAAGCTCTTTATCCGATTCTTCATCAGGGCGATCAATGTAAGGAGGTAAAGGCATATGCCCAATGCTATTAAGAAGGGTCAGAACATCTCTTTCATCATCAAAACGAATTTCAAAAAGTGTATCATGACGCGCAACCATAGTTGCTTGTACACTTTCATCTTCACCTAGCACCAGCGTAGCGCCTTCTTTCGGTGACTTAGAGGCTCTAACATGAGCAAGAACACGATGTTCATCAAGCATACGCTCAACTAACACTTCGATTTTACCGCCTGACGCCTTACGACCATAAATACGCGCAGGGATCACGCGAGTGTTATTAAAAACCAACAGGTCACCGGCATTTATTTTATCTAATACATCAGTAAAAATACCGTGTGATAAAGCACCTGTCTCTCCTTCTAAAGAGAGCAATCGACAACCACTGCGTTGAGGTTGTGGATAGTGAGCAATCAAAGCTTCTGGCAACTTAAATGTAAAGTCTGATACACGCATAATTAAACGACTACTTTCATAAAAAACAGGCGGACTAGTCTAGTGCTGCCCGCTTGTCAGTGCAACAAAGAAGCCCTTTTTTATTCAAAAAGCGTTATGATGATGAGATGAATTATCTTGCTCACTTACATCTGGCCTTTAGAGCAAAAAGCTCTCTATTAGGCAATATGATGGCAGATTACGTCAAAGGCACACCTAGCTCTGATTACAGCCAAGCTGTTATTGAGGGCATTCGTATGCATAGGCGTATCGATGTACTCACTGACACTCATCCATTAGTTAAACAAGCTCGCCTTTTCTTTCCTGATGAATATCGTCGCGTTTCACCGATTACCTTAGATGTTTTTTGGGATCATTTCCTTTCTTTAAATTGGTTAAAATTCGAACCAAATATACCGTTAACTGAATTTGTCATCCAAACTCGAAATATTATTGAACCTGATTTATGGCAAACGCCTGAAAAATTTCAAGAGCTCAACGAGTATTTGTGGTCACAAGCTTGGTTAATTCGTTACGCTGATAAGTCTTATATTGCTCAAACATTGAAAGGAATGGCGAGAAGAAGGCCACGATTAAGTGCGCTAGCCGGCTCTTATATTGTACTTGAAACTCATTATGATGAATTAAGTGAAATTTTTTGGCAGTTTTATCCACAATTGCTAGAAAGAGCACAGCATCATCAACTCGATGACTGATACATTTAAAGCCCTTTTGACGTTCATCTTTTTTGTCATATTTTGAGATCACATTTGATAAACCAAAGAGATTCTAAGTCAACGTATCATATTATTCGTAACGATTTGTTAACAAGCATAGTATTCATTTTCAAAGTTGATTAGAATAAGCCGTCATACAAGGAGTCATAAATAATCCTACTTTGTTGTATTCAGTTAATAGTTATAATCTATCAAATAGATTGTTCTGTTTAACTTTATCAATAGCGATTGATTATTTATGCTGTAGTTATTATTTAAAAACAGGGTACATACTCTAAATAGTTCGAAGTGTAGCTAGGCGACAAGTAAATGAGTCACTAGAAGCATACAATAGTATGAGGCTAGTGCGAGTCAATGCAGTCAACAACGCTACAACTTGAAATATGACGAATATAACCCCTCTAAACTCTTTCAATTTACAGGAGTACATTATGGTTCTGGTTACTCGCAAAGCCCCTGATTTCACAGCTGCTGCCGTTTTAGGTAATGGTGAGATTGTTAATGATTTCAACCTGCATTCATTTATCAAAGGCAAACCTGCCGTTATTTTCTTCTGGCCAATGGATTTTACTTTTGTTTGCCCTTCAGAGCTGATTGCATTTGATCACCGTTTTGAAGAGTTCAAAAAACGTGGTGTTGAAATCATCGGTGTTTCTATGGACTCAGAATTTGTTCATAACGCATGGCGTAAAACCCCAATTGATGATGGTGGTATTGGTGAAGTTAGATACCCAATGGTTGCTGATATCAAACATGACATCATCAAAGCTTACGGCATCGAACACCCAGAAGCGGGCGTTGCACTACGTGGTTCATTCTTAATTGACAAAGAAGGTGTTGTTCGTCACCAAGTCGTTAACGATCTGCCATTAGGTCGTAACATTGATGAAATGATCCGTATGGTTGACGCACTGCAATTCCACGAAGAGCACGGCGATGTTTGCCCAGCACAGTGGGAAAAAGGTCAAGAAGGTATGGGCGCATCTCCAGACGGCGTTGCTAAATACCTGAAAGCAAACTCTGGCAAACTGTAATTTAACAGTAAGCTAAAGTATTTCTAAAAGCCTGTGAAAACAGGCTTTTTTATTGTTTATCGCCTCACTTATCTATTCTTAAATCATCCCCTTATTACCATTATTAATTATCCATAATCTTATTATTTGCCAGCTTAAAGAGAATTTTGTGATCATCACATCAAAAAAAATTCACCTCAACAATAACCTCTCTCTATACTTATTGTTACGCAATTGTTAATTAATATTAATAACAGCGTATACCACTCCTATTTTGCTTGTCTTTATTTAAGATAACTCACTGTTATTAATGGAGATAATAATGATTATTATAAAAAGAACTCACCTGCTGTTACTCACTGCCCTTTTTTCACATTCACTTTATGCAGCCTATGAGCCTGCTGTTGAAGCACAACATGGTATGGTTGTCTCTTCTCAACATTTAGCATCCCAAGTAGGGAATGATATTTTACAAAAAGGAGGGAATGCCATTGATGCAGCCGTTGCTGTTGGTTATGCGCAAGCTGTCGTAAATGCTTGCTGTGGTAATATTGGTGGTGGTGGTTTTATGACCATACACCTTGCTGATGGCACAAATACCTTTATTAATTTTAGGGAAACAGCACCCACAGCGGCTTCTAAAAATATGTATTTAGATAAAGAAGGTAATTTAATTAAAGATGCCAGTTTATACGGTTATCTTGCGTCAGGCGTCCCCGGTACAGTCAAAGGTCTTGATTCTGCGTTAGAAAAATACGGTACACTTTCACGTAAAGATGTCATGGCACCTGCTATTAAGCTTGCAAGAGAAGGCTATATTTTAACGCGTGCTGATACGGATGTATTAGAAACAACAACAGAGCGCTTTAAACAAGATCCTGAATCGGCAAAAATTTTCTTAAAGCCAGATGGAACTCCATGGCAACCGGGTGATCGTCTAATTCAAACTGACTTAGCCAATACACTTGAACTGATTGCAAACCAAGGTGCTGATGCATTTTATCAAGGTGAAATCCCTAAAAAAGTTGAAGAGGCGTCGAAACAACATAATGGTCTGTTAACCCAAGAAGATTTTGCTAACTTCACGATTACAGAAACCAAACCTATCACCTGTACTTATCGAGGTTATGAGTTTATTTCTGCACCACCGCCAAGTTCGGGTGGCATCACTATCTGTCAAACGTTGAATATTTTAGAAGGTTACGATCTTAAATCGATGGGCTTTAACTCTGCTGAATATGTTCATACTCTGACAGAAGCAATGCGCCATGCTTATATGGACAGAAACACGTTCCTTGGTGATCCTCAATTTATTAAAAATCCAACAGAAAAGTTATTAAGTAAAACTTATGCCACCGAACTCCGCCAACAAATTAAACCGAATAAAGCAACGCCATCAGAAAATGTACAACCTGGCATAGCGCCTCATGAAAGTCCTGAAACAACACACTATTCTGTAATGGATAAAGACGGCAATGCAGTTTCGACCACTTACACCATTAATGGTCGTTTTGGTGCTGTTGTTATTGCCCCAGGCACAGGCTTTTTCCTTAATAATGAGATGGATGATTTTACAACCAAAGTCGGTGAAAAAAACCTCTATGGTTTAGTGCAAGGTGAACGTAATAGCATTGCACCATTAAAACGCCCACTATCGTCAATGAGCCCAACTATTGTCACTAAAGAAGGCAAACCTTTCCTGATTTTAGGATCACCAGGAGGCTCTCGTATTATCTCAATCACCTTACAAACTGCACTTAATATCATTGAGTTTGGTATGCCACCACAAGAAGCGGTTAATAGCCCTCGTATTCATCATCAATGGTTACCTGATGAGGTTTATTATGAACAACGCGGGCTATCAAAAGATACGTTAGAAAAACTCACGGCTATGGGATATAAAATGGTAGAGCAAACGCCATGGGGAGCAGCTGAACTCATTATGGTCGGACTCCCTGGAGAGGAAGGTGTGATCCCTGCATCATCAGGTAATGATTCTGCTGTTTCTGGCGCAGTACGTGAAGGTTATCTTTATGGCTCAAATGATGTTCGTCGCCCTGCAGGTAAGGCTGTGGGTTACTGATCACTAAACCACAGAATAATAGTAATATAAGAAACCTTCTCTTGATTAGAAAAGGTTTCTTTTTTTATAAAAATGATCTAGTCATGGTTTTACAATTCATTCATATTTTATTCTATTAATAATAATCAATACCCGTTTTTGATTAAATAATTAATTAACATCAAATATCAATTTATTATTAAAATAATAATATTAGAAATAATATAAGAGCAAATCACCTTTAATTTAACTTCAATAATAGAATATATATAAATGGTATTTATTCTCTTTCGTAACTACAGATAAAAACAATAATCATTTAATTAAAAAAATTAAATATCACGAATTATTTTTATTTCTATGATAGTAATCACAGAATAAATTTTTTAATAACCACACTATCAGAAAGGATAATAAAAATACGTGAAAAAATGGAGATAACACATTGTAAATACAAATATTTAACATTTTACTACAACGTGTTTTTTAATCATAAAAAAGTTTAAATTTATAATATATCTTCTAACGATATCGTTATTATATTTTTTATATAGCGGTAAAGCAAGCGGATAAATAAAGAATTTATCATCACAACTTATTTCTTATTAAATTAGTTAAGCGGAGATAAATATTAATGTCTGATACACATCATCGTCCAATATTAGATATTGGGCTATCAAGACTAGAGTTTCTGCGAATATCCGGTAAAGGGCTTGCAGGGATCACTATAGCACCCGCATTGCTTTCTCTTTTAGGTTGTAAGCAAGAAGAAATAGACAGCGGCATCATTCAATTAACCACGACACCTAAAGGTGTTTTAGTCACTAATCGAGCACGTTGTACTGGCTGTCACCGTTGTGAAACAGCATGTACAACCTGGAACGATGGAAGTGTTGGTTCTTTCTTCTCTCGAACTAAAATTCATCGTCATTTCTATTTTGGTGATAAAGGCATTGGCTCCGGTGGTGGGCTTTATGGTGATTTAAACTTTACAACGGATACTTGTCGTCAATGTAAAGATCCAGAATGTATGAAAGTTTGTCCTGTAAAAGCGATCCGCTATCAAGAAGAATTCGGCTGTATTGTCGTTGATACGCGTCGTTGTATCGGTTGTGCGGCCTGTACAACGGCTTGCCCGTGGATGATGGCGACGGTCAATCCACAAACTAAAAAATCCGGCAAATGTAATTTATGTGGCGAGTGTGCATCAGCGTGCCCAACAGGTGCGTTGCAAATCATTGAATGGAAAGAAATTACTGTTTAATAAAATCCATACAATCACATCACTGAACCACATTTAGATTAGGAAGCAATATTATGATTAACGGCTGGACTGGAAATATTCTAAGAATTAATTTAACTACCGGTGCCATCACTCGCGAAAGCTCAAGCAAATTTAAATCCTTAATTGGTGGTATGGGCTTTGGTTATAAAATAATGTATGACGAAGTTGGTCCTGGTGTTAAACCCTTTGATGAAGAAAACAAAGTTGTCTTCGCGGTAGGACCTTTAACTGGATCAGGTGCACCTTGTAGCTCTCGCGTTAATATCACTTCTCTTTCCACATTTACACGTGGCAATCTCGTTGTTGATGCCCATATGGGGGGTTTTTTTGCCGCATGGATGAAATTTGCTGGCTATGACTCACTGATTATTGAAGGTAAATCAGATAAGCCTGTTTGGATCCATATTGATGATGACCAAGTTTCAATTGAAGATGCCTCTTTCTTATGGGGAAAAGGTGTTCGTCAAACCACAGAAGAATTGTGTGCGCAAACAAGCCCTGAGGCTTGTGTCGCAACCATTGGCCCGGCAGGTGAGAATCTCGTACCTTTATCTGGCATCATTAATAGCCGTAACCACAGTGGCGGTGCGGGTGTAGGTGCCATATTAGGTTCTAAAAAATTAAAAGCCATTGTGGTAGAAGGCAGTCGTGGCGTTAACGTTGCTGATCGTAAAGCATTAAAAGAGCTTAACGACTACATGATGACACAACTGATTGGCTCTAATAACAATCACGTTGTACCAAGCACACCACAATCTTGGGCTGAATATTCTCACCCAGGCTCTCGTTGGACTGCACGTAAAGGGCTTTATTGGGGAGCAGCAGAAGGTGGCCCTATTGAGACCGGTGAAATCCCTCCAGGTGATATCAATACTGTTGGTTTCAGAACGATGAAATCAACCTTTGACTTAGGTCCTGAAGCTGAAGAATACACCGTAAAAATGGGAGGTTGCCACTCTTGCCCTATCCGTTGTATGGCTCAACTCAATGTTCCACAAGCGAAAAAGTTCGGTGTACCACAAACAGGTGGTAATACTTGTGTTGCAAACTTCGTTCACACAACCATTTTCCCTAATGGCCCTAAAGATATAGAGAAAAAAGGAGATGGTAACGTTGTAGGTAACTTAGTCGGTCTGAATATTTTTGATGATATGGGACTTTGGTGTAACTACGGCCAACTTCATCGTGACTTTACCTATTGTTATACCCACGGCGTATTTAAGCGTGTGCTTTCTGAAGAAGAATATAATGATATCCCTTGGGATAAGCTTGAAGAAGGTGATCCTGAATTTATCAAAGATTTCTATTATCGCTTAGCGCACCGTAAAGGTGAATTTAGTCACCTTGCTGATGGCTCTTACCTAATAGCACAACGCTGGAATTTAGGTGAAGAGTATTGGGCGAACAAGAAAAATAAGCTCTGGTCACCAATGGGCTTCCCTATTCACCACGCCAATGAAGCCTCTGCCCAAGTCGGTTCTATCGTTAACTGTATGTTTAACCGCGATGCGATGACACATACTCATATTAACTATATTGGCAGTGGTTTGCCTCTGAAACTACAAAAAGAGATTGCGGGTGAGCTATTTGGTTCTGGTGATGCCTTTGATGAAACCAAAAACTACACACCAATCAATAAAGCCAAAATTGCTTACACCAAATGGACAATTTTACGTAGTTGCTTACACGATGCTGTCACTTTATGTAATTGGGTTTGGCCAATGACAGTTTCACCTCATAAGAGCCGTAATTATCGTGGCGACTTAGAAATGGAAGCCAAATTCTTTACCGCTATCACGGGTGAACCGACAACCTCTAAAGATCTGGATTTAGCTTCAGAGCGTATCTTTACTTTACACCGTGCTTATACCGTTAAATTAATGAATACCATGGATATGCGTAATGAGCATGACCAAATTTGCTCATGGGTATTCGATAAAGATCCTGATATTCCTGTCTTTACTGAAGGTACAGACAAAATGGACAGAGATGATATGCAACTTTCTCTCACCATGTTCTATGAAGAAATGGGTTGGGATCCGCAATTAGGTTGCCCAACAAAAGAAACGTTGGTTCGCCTTGGATTGCAAGATATTGCTGACGATTTAGCATCTCGTGGTTTATTACCAAGTTAATCGGTAAAAGAAGGAGATCATGATGATAGAACAAAATGCATCAGCTTCTATACCACCGGATATTGCTGATGATGCAGATATTGCGTTAGAGCAACCTGATATTTCTCGTCGCCGTTGGCTACTACCATTATCAGAAACAGGTGTTGGACGCAGTGCTAACACCACAATGGGACTTGAAGAAGAACAGGTTGAAGAAATCGCAGAATTATCTGCTGAACAACATCTCGCGAATGCAATACGTCAATGTTCAAAAGAAGGTGAACTACTAGCTATTTCAACGCTGTATGATGCGCCTTATTCTTTGACTCAAGAGGATATTGTGCTGTTAGAAACCGCGTTAAAAAGTGACGAGTTTATTGATATCGCCCATTTAAGTCTCAATGGTGAGGATTATTTTTACTCTGATGAATTTATGTCAGATAACTTCGCACAATTGCAATTATTAAACCACCATGCGGATATTTGTACCGCAATTGCGGGAGTGGTTCGATTTGAGTGCGAAACCTATCCTCGCCCATTGAAACAAAGCATGTTGATGTCTGACCCCTTTCATTACACGGCTTCAGAGATTGAAGATGCACTGACCCTGATGAAAGACCACCCTGACTTTCAAGATATTCAGCAAATTTTAGCGTCTAACGATGCCCCTTATCTCTTTAGCAATACGTTAATGAGTTATGGCAAAGCACGCGGCTTAACTGAATGGATAGAGGTAGAACAACATGAAAATCCTTAACGTTCTATCTTATCCACGAAATGTCATGTGGGTATTACAACATCATCAGACTGAGGAGCAAAAATAATGCGTGTTTCTCGCCGTAAATTTGTAGCAGGCATGGGATCGGTCATTTTTTTCAGTGCGCCATTAGGAAATGCGCTTGCGGCAACCGCTGAAAAGAAACCAATCCGTTATTCCATGATCCATGATGAGACACTTTGTAATGGCTGTAATATTTGTGCCACTGCATGCCGTCGATTAAATAAAGTTCCAACTGGAATGGCAAGAATGGATATTGCTCATATTCCATTGAGCCTAAAAGAAGATAACGACAAGTACCATTTCTTTAGACACTCTTGCCAGCAATGTGAGGATGCACCTTGTATTCCTGTATGCCCTACAGGTGCCTCTTGGCGTGATGAAACTAATGGCATTGTACGTGTAAATAAAGAGAAATGTATCGGCTGTAGCTACTGTATATCAGCATGTCCATATCAAGTACGTTATCTTAACCCTGTGACACATGTTGCTGATAAATGTGATTTTTGTCTTGAGTCTCGATTACAAAAAGGCTTCCCACCAATTTGTGTGAGTGCTTGTCCACAAAATGCCTTGTTATTTGGTAGAGAGGACAGCCCTCAAATTCGAGAATGGCTTAAAACACACGAGTATTATATTTATCAACTTGATGGTGTAGGAAAACCCCATCTTTATCGCCGTGTAGGGCCTCATGCTCAAGAGGAGGGTAAAGTATGAGTATCGTCAATACTATGCCAGACAGTGCGCAGTTCCAAGCCACACTAAAAGAGTATGTCTTAATTTATACACCAGACTATTTACCACTTTGGTTAATTATTGCAGGTGTATTGTTTGTTGGCATGCTACTCGTGCTCGCACTTCATGGTTTTTTACGTTATCGCTTTGCCACACCACATGGTCAATCACACCAAGAAGAGAAACTCTATCTTTACTCTAAAGCTGTACGTTTATGGCATTGGAGTAACGCCTCTTTATTTATTTTATTGCTCGTTAGTGGTGGCATTAACCATTTCGCTCTCCTTTCTACTCACGATACGGCGTTATTGGTCAGTGTGCATGAGATCTGTGGTTATCTACTCTTAGTATGCTGGTTATCCTTTGTATTTATTAATCTTGTCGGCGGTAATGGTAAGTTTTACCGCATTGATAGTAAAAACTGGTTTCAACGTGCCTTTATGCAAACTCGTTTTTATCTTTATGGGATTATTAAAGGAGAAGATCACCCCTTCCCTGCAACCCCTAATGTGAAGTTTAATCCACTGCAACAAATGGCCTATTTAGGTGTGATGTATGCATTAGTTCCACTGCTTTTGATAACAGGTGTTTTACTTCAAAACCCAACGTTTATTCCTGCTGATGCAGTAATGTTTAAAGCATGGTTATTAATCGCACACCAGATATTAGCAGTATGTAGTGTCTTTTTTATCATTGGCCACCTTTATCTGTGTACAACAGGAAGAACACCGTTTCAAACATTTCGCAGTATGGTTGATGGCTATCACAGACACTAATAAAGAGATTTATTAAGGAGCTTATATGTCAGTCCCTTCAAAGGAAAATATCACATTAACAAAAGAAGACTTACGACAACTGCATGTTTCCACTTCGCTTTATCGTTGGTTTTTACGTTATTTTCCGGATGGAGGCACTTACAGAGCTATCCATAGTGAGTTAATAAAACAGCGCCGTACACAATGGATAGAAAGCTTGATTCAATATATTTATTTGCGTCATTTTAGCGAAGCCTCCTTTGCCAAACAGGAACAAGAAGTCATGGAAAACATCTTGTTCCTGCTCGGTAATAAACAACCGCAAGGCATCACATTACAACGTCTGCCCTATCACAATACTTTACCTACCTCTGAAAATATTCAATTTTCTACCGAATGGCATCAGCTAATTTTACAAAGTCAGCAACTCAGCACTGATCTTGCTTTATGTGGTAGTAATAACATTGTGGCTTTTTCTGGTGATGAAAATAGCATTGCCAATACAGGCTATAGTAATCAACTCATGAATTCCGGTTTTGCAGGAAAAATGTGTAATACAGGAAATCAGTGCCGTATTGGTAGTTTAGGTGGCCGTTCTCGCATTTGTAATAGTGGTAATGATGTCAAAATTTATGCCTCAGGCAATGGTGTTCATATTGCAAACAGTGGTATGCGTAATTTTATTACGGCCTCTCAACCTCGCGCTAAAATTGCGAATACGGGTGATTTAGCGCAAATCAATGTCACAGGACACAACGCCGTTGCGATTAATACTGGAGATAACTGTAAAGTCACAGTATCTGGTGACGACAGTATTTGTATCTCAACAGGTAATCTTCATCAGTTCTGCTTAGGAAAAGGCGGTAGTGCCGTAATTGCATATCACGACGGCAATCGTACTCGCTTTAAGATCTTCTATGAAGGTGAAGAGGGTATCGTCGCCGGAGTTCATTACTATTTAGATGAAGATCAGCATCCTATTGCGGATATAAAACAGGGCTCTACTTTTATTAATTAATACCTCAAACATATACCATTAAAAAAGGGAAACTTTCGTTTCCCTTTTTACTTTTCAAATCAATGTACTTTATTGCTTATTAAGCATTTCAGTATGGATCACTTTTTTACTCTGTGAGCCTGCAATTTTATCGTAAATACCACATACAACAATCGTCACTAATACTGGGATCAACCACGCTAAACCTTGCTCACTTAATGGTAATTTTGTCGCCCACTCTGGTAATAAATGTTTCAGATAATCAGACGCTTTTATGGCATCAAAAATACCGAAAAATAAGCTAATCGCCATTGCAGGGACAATAATACGGCTTGGATTATTCCACAATCGTAATGTGAAACTCATTAAAATAATCACAATACAAGGTGGATAAATCATGATCAGCACAGGAATAGAAAACGCGATCAGTTTACTTAACCCTAAGTTTGAAACAACAGCAGAGAATATCGCTAAGATCAATACCAATGTACGATAAGAGATAGGTAAATAGCGACTAAAGAACTCAGCACATGCACACGTTAAACCAACAGCTGTCACCATACAGGCTAAGAAAATCAGCACCGCTAAGAAAAAGCTGCCAAAATTACCGAAAGTATACTGAACATAGGCATGTAAAATATCTGCACCATCTTGTGCACCCGGAATAATGCTGCCACTGCTAGAACCTAATTTAAATAAACTTAAATAAATCGCAGTTAACAATATCCCCGCAATAATACCAGCCCACATGGTATAACGTGTTAACAGTGAGGAATTATCAATGCCCCGAGAGCGTGCCGCATTAACAATCACGATACCAAAAACCATTGCGCCTAAGGTATCCATAGTGAGGTAACCGTTAATAAAGCCTTGAGTCAATGCCATATCACGATAAGCATCAGTGGCCGGAATAGCGCCTCCCGCAGGCCAAAATACTGCTGCAACACCTAATACCCCCAATGCCAAAATTTTAATTGGTGCCAAAATATGACCAACACTATCTAACAATTTTCCAGGATAAAGCGAAATCCCAATAACAATTAAAAAATAGACAATGCTGTAAATCAGCAATGATAATTCAGTATCACCCACTAAAGGAGCAATACCCACCTTAAAGGAGACGGTTGCAGTACGCGGTGTAGCGAAAAGAGGGCCAACAGCAATATAAGCAACAATGGCTAATAATAGCCCCATTGATTTACCAATAGGTGTACTTAATGCCTCAATTCCTCCACCTACTTTTGCTAATGCAACAATGGTTAATACCGGTAAACCGACGCCTGTAACAAGAAATCCTATTGCTGCTGTCCAGACAAATTCACCGGATTGTAAACCCACCATTGGAGGAAAAATAATATTGCCAGCGCCAACAAATAGGGCGAATGTCATAAACCCTAATGCCAGAATATCTCTAGAAGTTAATCTATGTGCCATAAGTTTTGTTAATATGTAGTTACAATAACGGTTAATTACATCAAAATAACGTAACATAAAATCAACAATATCTATTCAAGCTCATATCATCATTATTCAGGATAATATCCATATATAATCATTTAATGCAGAGCAATTAGGTATCAAATAGAAAAAATTGCCGATAACTGGTCACAAGTAAAACTTTTATAATGGAAAAAGGCAATAGCCAATCTAAAAACCAGAATAATCATCTAAACTATTTTTAAGCACTAGTTATAACTATCATATATCATCGAATATACACGATATGATTTGTGCATTTTATCACCAATAAAATGGGGCATTAACAACATTTAAAGTTATTATTAATTAACAATATTAAAATTTAACACTACGATATTAATTTTTTTTGATATCAATAAAATAAAAAAGTGACAAAAAGCCTTTATCATTGATTAAAAAATAAGTGATAAAGGCTTTAAGAAAAGAAGTGTTATTAGTGTGCTTTTTTAGTGGATAACAATGTTTGAGGCAAGATAAATGAGAAAGTACTTCCACTTCCTACTTTACTTTCAATATTCAATTGAGAGTGGTGATGAATAAGCGATTTTTTCACAATCGCCAAACCTAACCCTGTGCCCCCTGCATGGCGGGAACGGGCTTTATCAACACGATAGAAACGTTCGGTTAAACGCGTTAAGTGCTCAGCACTGATCCCCGTACCATTATCAGACACACTAAATAACATACCTTGTGGAATTTTCTTCCAACAGACTTTAATTGTCGTACCTTTCTCAGTGTGATTAATGGCGTTATAGACTAAATTAGAAACCGCACTACGTAGTTGCTCTTCATTACCACGAACAGCCCAATTCCCATCAATATCAAAAATAATGTGATGCTGACCTTGGCTCAATGCGTTCGCTTCTTGTTCTAATAAAACCAAAATAGCAGGAATATCAACAATCTTGTTTAAATCAATATGAGGAGCAGATTCAATACGTGAAAGTTGTAAGAGTTGCTGAACAAGTGTATCCATACGTTTAGCTTGCTCTTGCATTGTGACTATTGCCTTATGCTCTGCGGGTTTCGCGACACAAGTTTCTTCCATCATTTCAAGATAGCCTTGAATAACGGTTAATGGTGTTCTTAGCTCATGACTGACATTAGCAAAAAAATCTCGTCGCGAATTTTCCAATTTATTTTTTTCTGTTACATCGCGAGCTACCATCAAGCGCTGATCTTCGCTATACGGCATCACACGAAACTCCACAATAGAACCATTGTTGAGCGAAATGGTTAAAGGTCGGCTAAAATCATTCGCAGTAAAATAGTGCAAAAAATCCGGGTAACGTAATAAGTTAAAAATAGTTTGCCCATTGTCTTCCGGCCACCGAAAACCTAACAAGTGTTGAGCAAGGCTGTTACACCAAAAAATGTTACCTTCATTTGTCATCATCACAACCGCATCAGGTAAACTTTCAGCGCCACTTCTAAAGCGTTTTATTAAGTCTCCTAATTCTCGACGCCGTTTACGATTGCGTTGTTGTGTTTGTCGAATGCCATAAAAAATAGGTTCCCATCCTCCTCTGCCTTCTGGTGGTAAGACAGAGCGATCTAGCCATAACCATTTAGACAATTTCATCAAATTATAAGCATGCCAGACCAAAGCACTGAGGAGTGATACCACCAGCAACCAAGGAAGATGACCAATAAAAAGCGATAATACAAAAGCAGGTAAGCAAAATAGACATAGCCCCCAAACGAGGGCTTTCCACGATAGTCGTTCTAACACCTGACGATTACTCCCATATTGACTTAGAAACGGGCAGAGAAACGATATCCCGTTCCACGTACTGTCTGTATCATTCGGTCATGACCATCTTCTTCAATGGCTTTACGTAAACGACGAATATGCACATCCACGGTACGGTCTTCGACATAAACATTCGTTCCCCAAACATAGTTTAGCAGTTGTTCTCTACTATACACACGTTCAGGATGTGTCATAAAAAAGTGCAGGAGTTTAAATTCAGTAGGCCCCATATCAATAGGTTTATCTTGACTGGTGACGCGATGAGAAACAGGATCAAGTGCTAACCCATTGAACTCGATAATATCTTCCGCTGACATTGGTGACAAACGCCGTAAAATTGCCTTCACACGGGCAACAAGCTCTTTAGGTGAAAAAGGTTTAATAACATAATCATCTGCACCTGTTTCTAAGCCTTGGACTTTATCTTCTTCTTCCCCTTTTGCTGTTAACATAATAATAGGAATGTCACGAGTATTACTTTCTCGCTTCATCTGTTTTATTACCTGTAAACCTGAGCCACCGGGGATCATCCAATCTAATAAAACCAGATCAGGGTAAGGATCAATAAGAAAACTCAATGCAGAATCATAATCTTCTGCTTCAATTGGTTGAAAACCATTTTGTTCTAAAACAAAACAGATCATTTCTCGAATTGCGGTTTCATCTTCAACAACAAGAATACGCCTTGCCATACTCTATCCTGTGTAATGTATATAGAGGGTCAAAATGATTATGATGCAGTTTTATGACAGATTTATGACTAACCTTAACATTACTGAAATAGATCCCTGTTGTTAAGGTCAATAAATCATTTTTTGGTGAAATATCACTCAAAAATGGGGTTTATTGTTGAGTTTTCACTAAAAAAGCAAGGTGCGCTATACTCTTCATCAAATAAAAAAGAGGGATAGCAATGCGGATTATTCACACATCAGACTGGCATTTAGGGCAATACTTTTTTACGAAAACCCGCGTACAAGAACATCAACAATTTCTTGATTGGTTATTAGTCCAAATTAAGGATAATCAAGTCGATGCCCTGATTGTTGCTGGCGATATATTTGATACAGGCTCTCCCCCAAGTTATGCCCGAGAACTTTATAACCGCTTTGTTGTTGCCATGAGAGAAACACAATGCCAATTGATTATTTTAGGTGGCAATCACGATTCTGTCGCAACACTCAATGAATCTAAATCACTATTGGCGTGTTTAAATACTACTGTTATTGCCAATGTGCATACTGAAGCACCACAAGTACCACTAATTCTTCGTCAAAAAGATAACACGCCAGGTGCGTTACTTTGTGCGATCCCTTATCTACGTCCTAGAGATATGATAACTAGTCGAAGTGGACAATCCGGTGCTGAGAAACAAAATGCCCTAAAAGAAGCGATTGCTGATTATTATCAAGCTCAATATCAAGCCGCTCTCGATTTGCGTAATCAATTAAATATAAACATCCCTATTATTGCGACAGGTCACCTAACAACGATTGGTGCAAGTATGACCGATTCTGTACGTGAAATATATATCGGTACTTTAGAAGCCTTCTCTGCGACCCTGTTTCCTGAATTTGATTATATTGCTCTTGGCCACATTCATCGCCCTCAAGTGGTGAATAAATCAGGACATATTCGTTATAGTGGTTCTCCAATTCCTTTAAGTTTTGATGAGAGTGGGCAACAAAAAAGCGTCTGCCTTATCGATTTTGAGCAAGATAAATTAACCGAGCTTACGCTACTCCCTATCCCCGAATTTCAGCTATTGCGCACAATTACTGGCTCCTTAAAAGAGATAGCCACACAGCTTGAAAATTTAAAGAAACAATATACTGAAACAGATACGACTATCTGGTTGGATATTGAAGTTTCTACACAAGATTATCTCAGTGATATACAAACTCGAATTCAAGAACTGACTAACGACCCACTTTTTGATGTGGTTTTATTAAGAAGAGCTAGAAAACAGCGCCAGGCACTCACCCAAAATGAGAAAGAAACACTGACAGAATTAACGGTTTATGATGTTTTTGAAAGACGCTTAGAGCAACATCAGTTTGATTCAGAAGAGACTAAAACGCGATTAACCACATTATTTAAACAAGCAGTTGAAAAGGCAGAACAAGAGGATAACGAAACAAAATGAAAATCTTAAGTCTGCGATTTAAAAATATTAACTCCTTAAAAGGCGAATGGAAAATTAACTTCAACCAAGAACCTTTTATTAGCAACGGATTATTTGCGATAACAGGCCCTACCGGTGCGGGAAAAACAACCCTTTTAGATGCTATTAGTTTAGCGCTTTATCATAGAACCCCACGATTAGATAAAGTCACACAATCTCAAAATGAATTAATGACTCGTCATACTGCAGAGTGTTTGGCGGAAGTTGAATTTGAAGTTAAAGGTATTGCTTATCGTGCTTTTTGGGAACAACGCCGAGCCAATTATAAAGAAGATGGTAATCTTCAAGCACCACAGGCTGAACTCGTCAAAATAAATATCACAGGAGGTGAAGACAAAATATTAGCGAGCAAAATAAGCCAAGTAAAAGAGATGATCATTAATATTACGGGGCTAGATTTTGACCGATTTACTAAGTCTATGTTGCTTTCACAAGGACAATTTGCAGCATTTCTTAATGCTGATGACAAATCTCGTGCAGAGTTACTCGAAGAACTCACTGGTACAGATATTTATCGTCATATTTCCCAATCTATCTTTAAACATTGGCGAGAAGAAGAACAAACCTTAAAAACGCTAAAACAGCAAGCTGAAATGATGGCGTTATTAGATGAACATGATCGCCAAGCTTTATTAACAGAACAAACCACCCTTTTTGCAAAAGAGAGCCTATTACAAAAGGAACAACAAGAATATCAAGCAGCAAAGCAGTGGCAAGAAAAAGAAATCGAGCTCAATAAAAACAAAATATTAGCACAAACCGCGGTTAACTTAGCACAAGAGGCATTAGTTGCTGCAACCCCCGATATTCAACGTCTTGAAAAGAGCGAACCCGCGGAAAAAATTCGCCCTATTTATGATGAAAAAAATCGCCTATTAAAAGAACAAGCCTATATTGAGTCACAACGCTCAACATTAAAAACAGAAAAACAGCTTATTGAACAACAAAGCCAGCCTATTAATCAGCATTTAGTCAAAGCTCGTGACACACTTAAACAACACAATGAAAAAAAACAGCAAATATTACACCTTATTCGTGAGAAAGTAGCGCCATTAGATAGTCAATTAGTCTTACTACAACAAGACATTTCAGCAAAAACACAGCAAAAAAACACACTCGAAAAAACACAATCTGAATATCTGGAAAAAATTCAATCAACGGCACACCAGCTAACTACATCACAAAAACAAGCCAATGAATTAAATGATTATTTAACTCATCATACGGTTTATGCTCAACTTGCTGAAAATTTACCGTTATGGCAACGCTATTTTGAACAATATGATGAAGTCACAGAAAAATATCTTATTAGCCAAAAGAGTGAAAAAACAGCACAAGAAAAAGAAAAATCTCTCAAACATACGCTAGAAAAAGCGACTAAAGCACTAGAAGATCAGCAACACAACTTGAACTTACAGCAACAACAATTAAATAAATTACAGACACAGCTTGAGCAACAAAATAAAGCTAACGCTATTACAGATATCCCCCCTCGTTTACAGCAAATATCACAACAAAGGAATGCACTCGCTAAGCTGATGGGATTACAAGCTCAATTACAACGAGCGATAAAAACTGAACACCAACACAAAAAAATCCAGTCAGAAAATCAGCAAAAAATAGTCATGCTGACTGAAAGCATTCACAAAAATGACATTATTTTAAAAGAGAAAGAACAACATCTTAAAGATTTAAATGCCAATTATCTCTTAATACGAAAATTGGCAGAATATGAAGAAGAGAGACAACGTTTAGTTAAAGATAACCCCTGCCCTGTTTGTGGTTCAACTGAACATCCTTATGTTGAAAAATATAAAGAAATTAAACCAGATGAAACAAAAACACGATTAGATCTTTTAACACAACAAATTCATGCATTAACAATAGAGTTAGTGGAACAAAAAACACAATGCGCTAACTATCAAGCTCAAAACAAAAAACTCAATGAAGATAGTGAACAACTCACCCAAGATATCGCGACATTAAAACAACAATGGCAAATCTTAGCACAAACGCACACATTGCCTGATGCTGACTGTGAAGAAGAAGCTTTGACTAAATTAGATGCCGAGTTTGAAAAAGAAGCTAGTCTACTCACTCAAACGCAAATAAATTACCAAGCATTAGAAGCCCGAATTCAGCAAGAATACAAGCTGTTATCTGATAACAAAGAGCAGTTTAACCAACAACAGCAAGCTATTCTTTATCAACAAAGTGAATTGACTCAACAACAAAAAGAAGTCACCAATCAACAACAACAAACAGCTCAATATCTTCAACAGAAGACACAATTAGCGCAAGATATTCAATCTCGTGTTGAACAGCAAGGCTATCAGTTATGCCGATTTGAAGAAAAAACACAATGGCTTAATGCGCGTAAAAAAGAGAGTCAACAATATCAATCAACATTAAAAAAATATCAGGAATTACTGCAAACAATTCGTGAATTGTCATTAACACAAGAAGAAAGAAAACGTTATTTAGCGGAAACCCAAAAAGAACTTGATACAGGCTTAGCTCATTTACACCAATTACATCAACAACAAGAACAGTTAAAAGCACAACGTCAAGCTTTATTCGGGACACAATCCACCGAAGATGCACGGAATGAATTAGAACAAAAAAGTCAGTTATTACAAAAAAATATTGAGCAATATAGCGAAGACAAGAACCAACTTGAAATTCGTTTAAATCAGCTTATTGGCCAATATCAGGAAAATAAAAAATCACTACAACGACTTCAAATTCACTCACAGAACACTGTTGAACAATATCAAAATAAATTAAAAAACAGTCCTTTTGCTGATGAAAATGCATTTTTAGCCTCTTTGCTATCCGTCGAGGAAAGAAATCGCTTACAAGAACAGCAAAAACAGCGACTAGACAAGCTACTACAAGAAAAAACACGCTTAGATACACAAGAAAATGCCTATCAACAACATTTATCACAACAACCATTATTGGCAACCCAGCAAAATCTTGAACAAATCAACGCTCAATTATTGCTGTTAGAAACACAATTTACGCAATTACAAGAGACAAAATTTCGCATTCAAGAGCAACTGCGAACGGATGAAGAAAAGCGTAAAGAGCAACAAAACCTACTGACTCATATAGCTAATCAGCAGGCTCATTTTGATGATTGGAGTTATTTAAATGAATTAGTGGGATCTGCCTCAGGAGATAAATTCAGTCGTTTTGCTCAAGGATTAACGCTAGATCATTTGATTTATTTAGCCAATCGTCGTTTAGAAAAACTGCATGGGCGTTATTTCTTACAACGTAAAACACCTGCAAGCCTTGAACTACAAATTGCAGACACATGGCAAGCAGATGCACTGCGAGATACACGAACTCTCTCTGGTGGTGAAAGTTTTTTAGTCAGTTTATCACTCGCTCTCGCGCTTTCAGATTTAGTAAGTAATAAGACACAGATTGAATCGCTGTTTCTAGATGAGGGCTTTGGCACACTCGATCCTGATACGTTAGATATCGCACTTGATGCGCTCGATAGTCTAAATGCATCGGGCAAAATTATTGGTGTGATTAGTCACGTAGAAGCAATGAAAGAACGCATTCCAGTTCAGATTAAAGTGAAGAAAGCTGGGGGATTAGGGATAAGCCAACTGGCACCTGAATTTAGATATATAGATAAAAAAATTACAAATCAATCAGTTAAAAACTAGGTCGAATATTTTGACGTAACTGATTAAATTTTTTATATATCAATAAATCACTGCTAAGCCCTATAGTATGTTCATAGATTAGCTCAAGCTAAGACACGCTTTAAGCGCCTAAATTTATCAAGGAGACACCATGTCTAACGCATTTACTGATTTAATGAAAAAACGTAGAACAATTTATCATTTAGGTAATCAACTTCCAATTAGCGAAGACAGAGTCACTGCGATTATCAAAGAAGCGGTTAAAGAAAGCCCAACAGCATTTAACTCACAAACATCGCGTGTTGTTGTTCTGTTTGGTGAACAACATCAAAAACTGTGGGATATCGTTAAAAACACACTGAAAAAATTAGTTCCAGCAGAAGCATTTAGTGCTACTGAAGCAAAAATTAATAGCTTCGCTGCAGGTGCGGGTTCAATTCTGTATTTTGAAGACACCGATATCGTAAAAGGTCTTCAAGAGCAATTCCCACTGTATGCGGATAACTTCCCTGTATGGTCAGAACAAGCAAGTGGTATGGCACAACTTTCTGTTTGGACTGCATTAGCAGCAGAGAACGTAGGTGCTTCATTACAACACTACAACCCAATTATTGATGACGAAGTTCATGCAACTTGGGATCTGCCAAAAACATGGAAATTAAGAGCGCAAATGGTCTTTGGTTCAATCGAACAAGAGGCCGGCGAGAAGAATTATATTGAAGATGACGCTCGCTTTAAAATCTTCAAATAAGAGTTAGAACAGACATCTGACAAAAGACCCTAAATAATACCCTCTTTTTTTACTTTCATTCCTTGCCCACAGCCACTGTGGGCTTTTTTTTATTACATGCCCACAGAAAAAGAGAGGTGGTATTATGCCTTCACTATAAAAATCCTATAAAAAAGAGCAAAGTGCGCAATGAATACAAAGGTAGGGATGGACCCTTTGTGTTCAACACTTTGCTCTCTTTATTTATTTACGCACCCCTTACCGAAGTAAAAGGTGCGATTTTCACAAGGCGTATGAAAATACGTTATTTACGTGTGATGTTGTTTGCTTTTGGTTGAGCAATTGGAGACTGCTCAGCAAAGTATTTCACGACTGCATCAACATCTGGCACGCTGTAAACTGGATCTTTACCTTCTTTCAGTACAGAGAAATTACTACCACCTGTTGCTAAGTATTCGTTAGCCACAACACGGTAAGAGGCTTTCATATCCACTGGTTTGCCATCAATTTTCATGGATTCGACGATAACACGGTTACCATTAGAGGCTTTGCTATCCCATGTATATTGGAAGTTGCCTGAAACAGCTAACACTTGTGGACGTGAACGATCCCATTGTTGTTCTAATAGGCGTTTGATTTGTTCACCCGTTAACGTTTGAGTTAACAGTACGTTAGAGAATGGCTGTACAGTGTAGATTGCGTTATAAGAAACGTCACCACCAGTCATATCAGCACGAATACCACCGCTGTTCATAAATGCGATTTGTGCGCCACCCATATCTTTTGGTTTTGCAGTATATAAATGCGCATCCGCAATCACTTGACCCAGTGCAGATTCACCCGCGTCATTCGTTTGCTTGTTCAGGTTACCTTCTAACTTACCGATAATACGGTTAGCTAATGGGGTAGCAATTTTTTCGTAAGCTTCTAACAGTTTAGTCACTGCAGGATCTTTTTCATATTTACGGTTATCAACCCAAATGTTACGAGCTTCGATATCAACAACATCTTTCGTTGTTTTATCTAATTTCAAGTCGATACGCGTTAACATTGCACCATTAGACTGTGCCGATGTCACTGATTTACCGTTGATAGTACAGTTATAAGCTTGGTGAGTATGACCAGTAACAACGAAGTCGATAGCTGGATCTAATTGTTCAACAACACCCAGTACTTTACCTGTAATACCATTACATGCGTTGATATTAACTGGACCACCATCACGACGCTGTGCTGCACCTTCGTGGATCAGAACACCAATTGCTTGAACGCCTTTGGCTTTTAACTGAGGTACTAGTGCGTTAATTGTTTTTGCTTCATTGTGGAAGCTTAAGCCTTCGGTTCCTTTAGGGGTTACGATAGCTGCAGTACCTTCTAAAGTTAAACCGATGAAGGCAACAGGAATACCGTTGAATTCTTTAATAACGTATTCTGGGAATAATGTTTTGCCCGTTTCGTTAACAATAACGTTAGCCGCTAAGTATTGGAAATCTGCGCCTTTAAACTCAGTTGGGCCTTGGCAACCCGTTACTGGGTGACAACCACCGTTTTGTTTACGCAGTAACTCGCCCATGCCTTTATCAAATTCGTGGTTACCCACTGAAGTTGCTTCTAAGCCTGCTAATGATAATGCTTCGATTGAAGGCTCATCATGGAACATTGAAGATAACAGTGGGCTTGCACCAACCATATCACCAGCCGCAACAACGATGTTGTTCGGGTTATCTTTCTTCATTTCTTTAATTAACGTAGCCATGTGCTCAATGCCACCAGGTTTGTTTGGACCTGGCGCTTTTAGCGCACCATGGAAGTCGTTCATTGCGATAACACGCACATCAACAACATTAGCTTCGTCGTAGTTCTTTGCACAACCAGCTAATAAGACAGAGCTTACTGCAAGTGCAACGAGTTTATATTTATGCTTCATTTACAATTTATCCCTAAGATCAAAATTCACGTTTCGGACAATCAATGACTTCGAAATCTTTGCTATAACAGATATAGAATTCATCTCGATTAATTTGAATTTCTTTATCCTTCAGTGATGGATTGTTTTCTTTTAAGAACTTAATCAATGCACTATTTGAAGGACGGCCCTCTGGTAATACTAACGCTTCATACAACTCTTTTTGTTTACCAAAGAATGCATCTGGTGTATCAAACGCACAAACACCATGTTTTTCCCATTCACCTTGTAACAGATCGATACCCGGAGAATCGCACAGATAAGGTTTGATAGCAGAGTATTCTAAAGGTGGTAAATCGCCTTTACATAAACGAGGATGCTTGCGTATGTCTTTCCAATCACGGCAGTCTTCCCACGATTTACCATCACAGGTTTCAGCCCACAGCCCATGAACAATCCAACCAAATTTATTATCTGAGAAACATTGGATTTCAAATTTATCGTACTCACGTTTTGCACGATCTTTTTCATTGTCGTTATTTAAACGCTTAATATTATTACTTTTATAATCACAAAAAGCCGGTGAGTAGTTAATTGCTAACTTAAAGTAATCTGTTGATGCTGTGCTGTTTTGACCATAGCGATCATGAGAAGCAATGTAGTCGTAAGGTGCTGTTGGAGCATCAGGTAGAATACAAGATACGCCTTCAACTAATTTAGCTTGAGGTTTTAATGGTTCTGTAATTTCAGGTGCTTGCGTTGCACATCCTGCTAATACTAAAGCAAAAGCAGCAGGTAATAGCTTCATAAAGCGCATAAAATCCCCTTAAAGAGCAATAAATTTTACTCTCTTGGTTCAAAAAGGTAAGAAAAGCCTGCCCAGAATGGGCAGGTTTAATTGCTTATTTCTTCTCAGTTAAATCAATTTTGTAAATAGCAAAACCGATGTCATCATTTCCCACAAAGGTCATTGGATACTGAGCAAAATCTTTAATAAAGTTAGCCGCTTTTTCACTAGGTGACGTTTCAAAGCGAACATCTAATTGTTTATCTGTCTTAATCGGTAAGAAAGACCAATTATTAGCGGCTTTTGTTGCCACTTCGCCATTCTCTTTTGTTTGCTTAGCAATATAAGACGCTAAGATTGCACGGTTTTCATCTGGGGATGCAAACGCAATATTCGCTTCACCTGTACCCGCAAATTTACCACCGTATCCACGGTAGTTATTTGTTGCAATCAGGAATGTTGCTTTAGGATCGATTGGTTTGCCTTCGTAAGTCACTTCTTTAATACGATTCGCATCTTTATTAACAACTTGACAATCAACGTCATATTTCGCCGGTTGAGTTAAGTCAACTTTATAGTTCACACCGCTGATAGTGTCGAAGTTATAAGTACGGAAACCATCCCAGTTGATTAAATATTGTGGTTTAGTTGAATTAGGATCAACTTGATTCCACATACCCGCTGAACATTCTAACCACTCAACAACATCCGCACCGGTCGCTTTAACAACCACTAATGTGTTTGGATACAGATATAAATCTGCAGCGTTACGGAATGTTAAATCACCTTTTTCAACTTCTACGAAGTCTGCTGGTGCATTTTTACGACCACCCGCTTTAAACGGCGCGGCTGCACCTAATACAGGTAAACCGTCTAAGTTCGGATCACCTTGAATAAAGTGTTTGGTGTAATCAACTTGTGCATCATTAACGATTTGTACCGTTGGATCGCTTTGTACTAATGCTAAGAAGCTGTACATATTGGCAGAAGCTTTACCAATGTGTTTACCCACGAAATCACGGGTACCTTGGTGTGCTTTTTCGATGATTTGCGCTAATTCAGCATCACGTTCAACTAAGGCTTTTTTATTTGCTTTATCAAAGATAGGACGTGCTTCACCTGTTGCTTGTGTCATCACCCACTTACCGCTGTCGTTGTTGATAACCATATCAACGACACCTAAGTGATCACCCCATTGGCCTGGCATAACCGCAGGAACGCCGTTTACAGTGCCTTTAGCAACATCAACACCTTTAATGCCTTCAAATTCTTTGCTTGGAAATACGCCATGAGCGTGACCAAACATGATTGCATTAATGCCTTCAACTTCACTTAAATAATAAACTGAGTTCTCAGCCATTGCTTTGTACGGCTCTGACGCGAAACCAGAGTGAGGAATAGCCACAATCAGGTCAGCACCCTCTTTTTTCATTTGAGGGACGAATTTTTTCGCTGTTTCTGTAATATCATTTACAACGACCTTACCATCCAGATTGGCTTTATCCCAGATTAAGATCTGTGGTGGTACGAAGCCGATATAACCAATCTTGATAGTGTGTTCTTTACCATCACGATCTTTTACTGGTGTATCAACAATGATATAAGGTGTGAAATAGTTTTTGCCTGTTTTCGCATCCATCACGTTGGCGTTGATGTAAGGGAATTTAGCACCCGCAATGGCTTTTTTCAGGTAATCTAAACCATAGTTAAATTCATGGTTACCAAAGTTACCTACGGTGTAGCCCATGGTGTTCATCAGCTGATGGGCTGGATGAGATTCGCCTTTTTCTAAACCTTTAGCTGCTTGGTAGTCAGCCAGCGGGCTACCTTGGATCAAGTCGCCGTTATCAACTAAAATCGCATTGGTTGCTTCAGCTTTTGCTGCTTTAATTAAATTAGCTGTACGGACATAACCAAACTGTTCTGTTGGTTTGTCTTTGAAGTAATCAAAGTCGATTAAGTTACTGTGAACATCAGACGTCTCCATAATACGAAGATCGACTGTCGCAGCATTCACGTTGAATGCAACAAACATTGCTAATGTTGAAATTTTCAACACATTCTTAACCATTACACACCCCTTATATATTGGTTAACAGGAGAGCAAAATGGCTCTCCTTTCGTTACTTCTGTCAAACAGCCTCGTTGAAAAGACTAGAAATACAGACGCATACCCGTTTCGAAGATATATTGTTTAGTGTCTTTATATGCTTCATTGTCACTGCGTGCATCATCATATGCCATTTCAGCGAATAAACGTAAGTTGTTGTATTTAGATACCGCAAAACGTTTATCTACACCCACAGTATAGGTTTCTTTTTTGTAGTTGAACGTGTTAGCATCACCATCACGCAAATAGTAACCCGCATACATACCACTTTCGATACGATCCCAGTGCCATTTCACACCAACACCGTACAAATCAGCTTTCCAATCGCCTTTAACAGAGTTCCATTTATAATCTTTTGAAGTTGCATTACTTGCTAAAGTTAAACCTGAATTTTTACCACGAGATTGACCATAGTCTAAACCAATAGAGAAACTCACGGCCTGGGAAGAAGTATTCAGCGCCAAATGCTAATATACTGTTTTCAGGTGTTTTTCCTTGAACTGTGCTCTTACTGCTATGAGTCGCTTCACCTTTAGCCGCAGAGTAACCCGCATCAAATTCTAAACCGAAGGTTGATTTATAGAAACCAACTAATGAGTAAGCACGAGTGATATCACCAGTAGTACGAGTATTATCATCACCCGTTTTACCTGTAACGGTACCCGCTAATTTGAAACCTTCGTAACGGTTAGTTTCAATAAAGATAGTTTGTGGTAAACGGGTCATAAAGTTGTTTTTACCAACACCTTTACCATCAGCATAACCATTGCTATAACCTACAGCACGACCTAATACATCACTAAAATAGAACACACCTGTGTTACCATAGCCGTAGCTTGATTTTTTCACCCAATCGATCGGAATATATGTACGACCAAATTGGATTTGTCCATAATCACGGTGAGAGAAACCCACATAACCTAACACGGTTGTACATTTCAAAGTTTGATTTAGGGTTGTCACTGTTCGTTTTTTGAGTGTCTGACCCCCACTCTAATTTACCAAATACTTTGATATCGTTAGTCAGTTCGTGTGAACCAAAGAAACCGATACGGCTACCGTCATCATTCATTTTCATTTCATGATTTTGGCTAGTCACTTGTGTTTTTAAACGGAACTGACCGTTTACATCAAAACGTGTACCTTTATCGTTATACACGTTTACTGCGTTTGCCGATCCAGAAAGAACCAACAAACCAACCAGTGCTGCTAGAGGCTTCAAGCTTTTCATGATTAAAATACCCATCTATTTTCTATAGTTTTATGATTTTCTTTAAGGTCAAAAATAATACCGCCGTATATAGTTGACCTGATATTCAGACAAAAGATCTCTGCCACGAATTTCGAAAAAGAAAATCGCTCTCACAATTGATAATTTTTATAGCTACTAATGATGACTCTACAAAATTTTCTTAAAGGTTTTAATTTCCTTGACACAGACGTAATCACCAATAAGACACAAAAATAATATCCTCATTATATTTTAAATAAGGGCATTGCTTTTATTTCTGTTAGAAAAAGAAATTGGTCATTGAATTTTCGTTGGCATGTTACTCAAAAAAAAGCCCTTCTTTCGTGATGTAGCCCACAATTACACCAACATGCGATTTCACAGTTACATACCGAAGTGATAAGCGTCACAATTAAAGGTAAAGATACGTGTTTTTTGAACTAAATCAACTTTTTAAAAATAACACTTTTAGATTTTTCTTTTAGATTTCATTTTGTTACAAGACTCTTTTTTTTGCTAATAAAAAATTTATCCCCCTATTTAATATATTTAAAAGGAAGTATTAATTTTAACCACTAAATAAATAACACTAAAGATTTGAATATTGTTATTCCTAATTAATAATTTTTTATCTTTATATTTATTTCTTATTTAAATAAAAACGAAATCATATTTAAATACAATTTAACTAGTGGTAACGAGTAACGCTCCCTCAAAAAAAGAATAATTAACTACAAATACCAAAAAGAGAAGCACAAGAATACCATTCAATCACAATATCTAATCAATACGTACATGTAATAAAGAACTCCCAAAAAACATTACAAAATCTAAACTATAACCTTGGTTAATATAAAAAGCCCTATCGTGTTATTTTAACGATATTTAAAAAATAAATATCCAAATTTGTGATCCTAATCACTTTGTTACTTGTGAAATGTCACTCTTTATATTTTCCTATTTTTGTGACAATTATCACATTCAATCGTCAAGAAGATTTTTGTTTTGTAAATTAATGCAGAGATAAATCTGAAAATGATTTCATGTTGTAAATAAAAAATAGCATAAAAATGAAATTAAGTGATCATCATCACATTAGAGATTATGCTAAAAATCACGTTATTTTATTATTATTATCCTTAATTAATCCAATAAAAATAAGAATGAAACTCATTATCACTCAGTAAATTTACTAATTATTCGTTTCAGCTGTTTTCTTTTTTATTAAATAACATTATAGATATTTTTCTTTTAAGGGATATTACCTTTTAGATACCCTAAACATTCAGTATCATAATGCGGTAAATAATGATTAAGGGGAATGTCAGATGCTGTGGTTTAAAAATATTTTGGTCTATCGCTTAAATAAAGAGATAGCACTGTCAATGGATGAGTTAGAACAACAGCTTGCTTCATTGGCATTCACACCTTGCAGTAGCCAAGACATGACCAAAACAGGTTGGGTTTCACCTATGGGGGATCGTGGTGAAGCGCTTATTCATGTAGCTGGCAAGCACGTGATGATATGCGCGCGAAAAGAAGATAAAATCTTACCTGCAACAGTGATTAAAAACGCCTTACAAGAGAAAGTTGAAAAGCTTGAAGGTGAACAAGGCCGTAAGCTGAAAAAAACAGAGAAAGCCACCTTAAAAGATGAAGTGGTACATACCCTGCTTCCTCGTGCATTTAGTAAATTCTCACAAACTTTTATTTGGCTAGATTTAGAAAAACAATTAGTCATTGTTGATTCTGGCAGTGCAAAACGCGCTGAAGATAACTTAGCTTTGTTGCGCAAAACGTTAGGTTCATTACCTGTTGTTCCACTGAACTTTAATGAATCCGTTGAATTAAAAATGACAGAGTGGGTACGCTCCGGAGAACTCCCGGCTGGCTTTACCTTAATGGATGAAGCGGAGCTAAAAGCCGTGCTGGAAGAAGGTGGTGTGATCCGTTGTAAAAAACAAGAATTAGTCTCTGATGAAATTGCGACTCATATTGAAGCAGGTAAAGTTGTCACCAAGCTTTCCGTGGACTGGGAAGATCGCCTACAATTTATGCTTTGTGATGATGGCTCAATAAAACGGATCAAATTCAGTGAAACATTACGAGAACAAAATGATGATATTGATAAAGCTGATTTTGCTCAACGTTTTGATGCCGACTTTGTTTTAATGACGGGGGAGTTAAGCGCACTCATTGAACGCGTGACAGAAGTGCTCGGTGGCGAAGCAGAATAACACCATCTTATTAAAGAATAACAGCCTATCATTTTATCTAAATAGGCTGTTTTTTATTTAGTAAAATTTATTTTTGAATTAAATACCGAATTGTCGGGCCATCTTGTTGGATATCTAACACGGTATAACCATAATTTTTCGCATCAAGCGGAATATTGTTAATGGATTGAGGGCAATCACTTACTACCTCTAAAATTTCGCCTTTTTTCAGTGATGGCATAGCTTCAAGCGTTGCTACCGCAGGATAAGGACAAGGTTCACCAACCATATCTAGACGATAATCAGGAATAATGGTGTCTTTCTGACTCATGCGATTTCCTTATTAACTTGTGTTGAAATAGATTGTGCTTGTTGCGCCTTTTTACGGAAAAAGTGTTTTTCCCACCAAAGTAATAATATAAATGACACACCAAGCATCAGATATGTCACACCTAATCCTCCCACTGGACCAAAGGTGTCGAGTAAGTTAATCTTGTCATAATCAGTCGCGATCACTGAGGCAAAATCATCCCAGTAGTAAGCCAATAATGTCGAGCCGATAACGTTACCCAATCCAACCCACCAAAAGTGAATTTGACCTTCTACAGCGCGATACATCCAGCCTGTTTCACACCCACCCGCAAGTACAATACCGAAACCAAAGAGTAAACCGCCAATGACAGCATTCGGCCCTGCCCACATAATTTTAGGCGCAGCACCTAATTGGACATAGCTGAAGATCCCAACCGCACTCACCGCCATACCAATGATAATCGCTTTTGCCATATGAGTTCTGCCTGTTATCCATAAATCACGAAAGGCAGAGGTAAAACAGATTTGCGCTCGTTCGATTAAAATACCAAAACCAATACCGCCTAACATCGCAAAGCCCAGTTTGGGTGAATCAAAGAGAATAATGAAAGACCACGCAATCATGGCAAAAAAGATAACCATTCCCAATCTAAAGCGACGTTTTGCACGCTGTTTATCTTGAGTAATCGGTGAAGCTTGACTGACTTTTTGTAGTTTTACAGGAATACGAAACAGAGGCATCAGTGAAAGTTTGGCACCAAAATAAGAGCCAATCGCTGTTGCAACCGCAAAAAACCAAGCATGTAAAGAAAACTGGGGGATCCCCGTAAAGAAAGCAGCGAGGTTACAGCCCATCGCTAAACGTGCACCAAAACCCGCAATAATCCCCCCAAGCACTGCCTGAATAATACGAATTTTATGCTGAGGATGGCGAAGTTTGACGTTGTTGGCCCAAAGCGCAGCCATAATACAACCTCCAAACATGCCAATAATCATCACACCGTCAATACGCGTTAATGGCGTACCTTCAAGACCGATAATTTTAAAATAACCCCATTCTTCAGGGTGAGCACCAAACCATTGCATTACGTGACCGCCCCAACGAGTAAATTCTCCCGTGACAGCCCAGAACGTGCCGGTTAAACCAAAGTAGTAAGTTGATAAGATACCTGCCGCAATCACCGCTGGAAGAGGCTTCCAAAAACGGATCAGGTATTGAGATTTAAATTCTGACCAAGACATGTTTTTTCCTAGAACTTACCTCTACGAGAGACCCTCTCCACGCAGTAGGATTGGCCGAACATGTTACTCCAATAATTTTTTTATCAAAGGGTCAGTATTCAGATAAATGAGAGAAATTTGCGCTATAACAAATTTTTTGTAACAGGCTGGCAACTTATCCCACTTATAAATCTTATGGTCATTTCAATTTATAAGTGGGAAGTAAGTAATTAGCAAATACGTGGTAATGGCTCGTTATATGGTAAGTCAAGGATACGGCTAGTCCCGAAAATTCCCGTTAACCGAATATAATTATCCTCGGTAACTTCACCAATAGTACAAGCCTCTTTCCCTAAAGTATGTTGATGTAAAGCCTCAAGGACTTGTGCTTCAGCGTCAGGCGATACCACTAAAACAATTTTACCTTCATTAGCAAAATTCAGTGCTTCAAGCCCTAATAATTCACACACACCACGAACAGCTTGTTTCATTGGTAATTTACTTTCATGCACATTCATGCCACAACCGCTAGCTTGAGCAAATTCATGCAAAATAGCAGTCACGCCACCTCGGGTTGCATCACGTAAGGCACGAATACCTGTAATTTGGCGTAAAGGCGCAATCATTGGCTCAAGAACAGCACAATCACTTTGTAGATCCGCTTCTAGTCCTAAATTTTCACGCAGATTTAGGATTGTTGCGCCGTGATCGCCAATAGTACCGCTCACTAAGATCTTATCGCCCGCTTTGATATTGCTTGCAGCCCAATTAACTGCTGTTGGAATAACGCCAATACCCGCAGTATTGATAAAAATCTTATCCGCCGCACCACGAGGAACTACTTTAGTATCTCCCGTGACAATTTGTATTCCCGCTTGTGAAGCAGCTTTTGCCATCGCGAATACAAGCACTTCAAGGGTTTCAAATGGAAGCCCTTCTTCGAGAATAAAACCACATGAAAGATAACGAGGCACAGCACCACCAACAGAAAGATCATTAGCCGTACCACAAACAGATAATTTACCAATATTCCCGCCAGGAAAAATGATCGGATCAATCACATAACTATCTGTGCTAAAAGCAAGACGATCGCCAAGCGTCGTTAACTCATTTAATGCGATCCGTGCTTGATCTTCTTTTTCATTTAATAATGGATTATCGAATGCTTTTAAAAATAAGCCTTCGATCAATTGTTGCATACCTTGCCCACCATTTCCTTGGGCTAAAGTGATTTCATCAGGTTGTTTCATATATTACCTTCACGGCGATACTGATAATAAGCCGCACACGCCCCTTCTGATGACACCATTAAAGCACCCAATGCGGTTTCTGGTGTACAACTTTTGCCAAAGAGCGGGCAATCCGAAGGTTTGCATCGTCCTGTTAATACATCACCACAGCGAGATTGTGGATTATCGGCCACTTTTTGTGGTGCTGGTGTAAAACGTAATTCTGCATCAAACTCAGAATAAGCGGGTGTTAATTGAATACCTGACATTGGGATCTCACCCAATCCACGCCATTCACTGGTTTCTTTTAACATAAACACTTCGTTAAGTGCTTTTTGGGCTAACTTATTACCTTCATTCGGTACAATGCGACTATATTGGTTTTCAATACTTAAAACATAATCTGCATTTTCTGCTTTTGCTTTAAGTTGTTTAATGACCATCAGTATAGCTTGCAATAAATCTAATGGTTCAAATCCTGTCACCACAAAAGGCTTTTCAAATGCATCACATAACGGTTGATATGGTGTACATCCAATCACCATACTCACATGCCCCGGTGCAATAAAGCCATCAATGCGAACATCGTCTTGCTCTAGTAGACAACGCAAAGTCGGTACGATGGTAATGTGCTGACAAAATAGAGAAAAGTTTTTAAGTCCACGCAATTTTGCTTGTTGTAGCGTCATTGCCGTACTTGGCATGGTTGTTTCAAAACCTAAACCAAAGAAAACCACTTGTTTGTCTGGATTATCTTGTGCGATTTTGAGTGAATCGAGTGGTGAATAGACAATACGAATATCACTACCACGACGACGTGCATCAAGCATTGAGCCATTACGACCCGGTACTCGCATTGCATCACCAAATGTGCAGAAAATCACATCAGGACGGGCTGCAATTTCTAAACATGCATCAATTCGCCCCATCGGTAATACACAAACAGGACAACCCGGCCCGTGAACAAATTCAATTTCTTCTGGTAATAAGCGGTCTAAACCAAATTTGAAAATGGCATGTGTATGCCCACCGCACACTTCCATGATTTGTAATGGACGTTTAATAGGGTGAGGCCATTGCGAAATAGTTTCACGAATTTGGGCTAGTAAAGCTTTCGCAAGTTCGGGATCACGAAATTCATCAACGTACTGCATCATCAGCCTCTTCGAGGGTCACACCATAGACATGCTGTAATGCATCAAGAGTATCTTGTGCTTCTTGCTCATCAAGAATACTCATGGCAAATCCCACATGAATAAGTACCCATTTGCCTAATAATTCACTAGGTTCGCCTTCACATACCATTGAAATATTAACCGCACGTTTGACGCCACTGACTTCGGCATAAGCGAGTTGGTGGACATCTTCGCCCACCTCAACAATCTTAGCAGGGACACCTAAGCACATAAACGACTCTCCAACCAAGCTAACCACGCTTCCATGCCTTCACCCGTTGTTGCTGATAACGCAATGATTTCGATATTAGGATTCACACGACGAGCGGATTCGATACAGGTTTGAACATCAATATTAAGATGTGGCACTAAATCAATCTTATTGATAATCATTAAATCAGCAGCGGCAAACATATGCGGATATTTCAGTGGTTTATCTTCACCTTCAGTGACAGAAAGAATAGCCACTTTATGTTTTTCACCCAAATCAAAGCTGGCTGGGCACACTAAATTCCCCACATTCTCAATAAAGAGAATGCTGTTATCCTGCACGCCTAATTGGTGCGTTGCATCATGCACCATTTGCGCATCAAGGTGACAACCTTTACCTGTATTCACTTGAATAGCTGGAACACCCGTTTCACGAATACGATCCGCATCATTCGTCGTTTGTTGATCGCCTTCGATCACAGCACAAGGTACACGTTGGGCTAACTGTTTTAATGTTTGTGTTAACAGTGTTGTTTTACCAGAACCAGGGCTTGAAACTAGATTTAATGCCAACACATTTTGCTGTTCAAAATGTTCACGGTTATGAATCGCAATACGATTATTTTTATCCAGTACATCCATTTCAATCTTCAGCATACGCTTTTGGCTAATCCCAGGTGCATGTGTTCCTGCTTCACCTTGGCCATAATGCATATTCTGATTTTCAATCACTGGACTGAATTGTTCTTCGCTCTCGTGCTCATGGTCGTGCTGATGAGAATGATCATGTGCATGATCGTGCTCATGATGAGCGTTATGTCCATGATGATGTTCATGGAAAACAGGCGTTTCGTTTAGCTGTGCATCGTTATGAAAATGAAGATGAACATCACCACTGTTATGATAATAGTGGTGATGAACAATGATAGGCTGACCATTGGTTTCGTAGTTATGCTTATGCTTTTGCTCAGACTTATCAATATATTTATGAACAGTATTCGCTGGAGTAGCAGTGTGTTCATGATGATGATCATGTCCATGGTGGCCGTGATCATGATGATGACCATGGTCGTGATGATCATGAGAGTGATGATGATGGTGCTCATGTGAATGAGGCTCTACGCCTTCAATTCTGACATTGCCTTCGCCACAACCGCAAGTGCTACACATATTCTGACTCCTGTACTATTCAATAAGAAGAATGTGACTCTGTGTCGCGTAAAATTTCTACACTATGATCTTAACTGACCTCGGAAGAGAGAACGACGACTTAAATCAACTTCTGCTACGGATTGTGTCTGAACAGGAAGAGAAAGAGCCATTTTCACACTATTTTCAACCAACTCCACAGCATGTTCCGCTACTAAATGTCTATCAAGTGGCGACATTAATGAACAAGCAAGGTATTGCATTCCACCCGCAAGTTCACCCACAACGAATTTAATCTGACCACAAGGTAGCTCTAACCCTATGCGATCACCCACTTTACGATGTGGCCATTCTTGTGACGGTCCTGGAAAAACGACAAGTTCTAACATCCAAGGCGTTAAAACAGCACCAATCCATTGATTTTCAAATAAGGTAAAGCCTCCTGCTTTTACAGGAATACCCTCGCGATAAAAAGGAAGACTTTTCATCTCTTTTTCAGCAATTTCACTAAAACGTGCTTCAAGTTGCTCAACAGGCGGTTCATCATATCCTAGGATATCCCAGCTTAATTCACTCATGCTGTTACCTCTTTAGGTGTGACAGGAATGCCGTATTCACGCAAAATATTCACCACATGTTCTAGCGCAATCTCCATTGATTTTTCACCAATGTCAGACAATGACATACTCGGCTCTAATGATGCTGGCTCAATACCCACTAAAATAAGCTTACGTGGAAATTCATCCGTCATACGTAAAGCCATTAACACATCAGATAAACCTAGTTGATGAGGCGAGATCTTCTGTGTAAAAAGCGCAGGAACATCATCATCATGTAAAACAAAAATACTGCCTGGTTCATGATTACTTCTTACCGCATCGGCAACAATCAGGAGGTCTCTTGCAGCGATATCTTGCAAAATTTCCATTCCTGATGTGCCACCATCAATAACATCGACGTTCTCTGGTAAAGAGAAGCGCTCTTCGAGCGCCTCTACGATACGAACACCAATGCCTTCATCGCTTAGTAATAAATTACCAATACCTAAGACAAGTGTACGCATTATAATACCTTCACCTTACTCAGTTCTTTACCTGTTAAATCAACCATATGTACAGCACATGCCATACATGGGTCAAAGGAGTGGATCGTTCTTACCACTTCTAATGGTTTTTTAGGATCAGCAACAGGTGTACCAACAAGTGATAACTCATAAGGACCCGGTTCATCATTAAAGTTACGAGGACCCGCATTCCATGTTGATGGAACAACGGCCTGATAGTTAGTAATTTTACCGTCTTTAAACACGATCCAGTGAGATAACATACCGCGAGAGGCTTCTTCAAAACCCACCCCACGATACTCTTTACCTGGTTCAAACTCTGGTTTAATAAAGGCAGTTGTGTCACCACGACCAATATTATCAACCAGTGATTGCCATAAGAAGTTCAGAGAATCTTGTAATACGCAAGCATGAACAGTACGTCCAATAATACGTCCCCAAGTTGACTCTAACTGCTCATTAACCAGTGTTTCACCTGTTAATTTAGTATATATCTCATTAACTTCGTTATAGTGCTTAACAGTACCTTCGTGCTTACCTGCTAAACCACACACTAACCACGCTAATGTGCCGACTTCTACAGGTTTGCCATAGAATGTTGGTGATTTAACCCATGAGTATTTATTGTTTTCATCCCAGCCTGTGTATTTAGGACGAGTTAAGCCTTCCCATGGTTTTAATGGTTCATCATCTTCATACCATGCGTGTTTACCACTTTCTTCTATACCGTCTTTCAGGTTTTCATCTTTCCAGTTTTTAATTGGACGATACGTTGAGAAATCAACGCCTTCCATATAACCACCAGACAGTAAAAACTCGGTGTTATTACCATTGATTGGTAACTCAGGTACAGATAAATAGTAGTTAGCTCCTTTACCAATTTTTAGCCACTCTGGATAATAAGCAGCAAAAATAGCGGTATCGACTTTATAAACTTGTTCAATAAAATCACCAAGATTATCGATAAAGTGCTTCACATACATTAAACGTTCTAAGTTAAGAACACTTGGTGCATCAAGATTAATTGGGTTAGCAACCCCCCCCACAGCCAAGTTTTGGATATGAGGTGTTTTACCACCAAGAACAGCAACGATACGGTTTGCATCACGCTGACATTCAAGAGCTTGCAGATAGTGAGCAACGGCAATCAAGTTAACTTCTGGTGGTAATTTCATGGCTGAGTGACCCCAATAACCATTAGCGAAAATACCTAACTGACCGCTATCTACTAAACCTTGGATTTTTTTCTGTACTTTTCTAAATTCTTCAGCAGAATTTAATTGCCACTTAGAAACGCCTTTCAGCATCGCTGATGCTTTTTCAGGATCGGCTTGTAATGCAGAAGTAATATCAACCCAGTCCATCGCAGAAAGCTGATAGAAGTGAACGATATGGTCATGAAGAATATGAGAAGCCAAAATAATGTTACGGATATATTGCGCATTGACAGGAATATCCATACCTAAGGCATCTTCAACTGCACGTACTGAGGCAATCGCGTGAACTGTCGTACAAACACCACAAATACGTTGCACGATAATCCATGCATCACGAGGATCGCTTCCTTTTAGGATCTCCTCCATTCCGCGCCACATGGTACCGGAAGACCAAGCCTTAACAACTTTTCCGTTATCAATTTCACAATCGACGCGTAAATGCCCTTCAATACGGGTAATAGGATCAATAGTAATGCGTTGGCTCATGATTTAACCTCAGCCTTTTTTAATTGTATATTTGAATCTGTTTGTGCAGGTAAAACCGGCAATAAACGGATAATAAGAATGTAAGCAGTTACTTCAAATGCAACGAAGCCAATAGAAATCAATAATTCACTTGCTGTTGGGAAATAGTGGTAACCATTGCCTGGATTATAAGCAACTAAAGAGTAATTCATACGCCACATTGCTGCGCCAATAAGCATAAATAATGCGCATACAAACAACATTCTTGGGTTACGACGATTATCATTCAGATGCATAAGCACAAGTGGGATAAGCAACAATGCACTTTCAGCAATGAATAACCAAGAGAACATATCCCCATTTGCGATATAACTGAGTTTACCGTTCCAAATTACCTCGCCCCAACGTAGTACCAAGAAAGTAATCAATAACACTTCGATCACTCGTGTTAGCTTGGTAAACAATGGTGTTTCGTCATCATTCATGGTACGGCTTGCTTTTAACAGCGAACCTTCAAAAATAACGATAGTGAAACCGAGAATAAAGGCTGTTAGTAAAGAAAACAGCGGTAACATCTCATAAGATTGCCACAGTGGATGTACTTTCCAACCCGCTGAAATCATTAATGATCCCATTGAGGATTGGTGCATGGTTGGCAGTAAAGCACCAAGACCAATAATAAAGAACATCGCTTTATTAAGACGTTTCAACGACACTTTCCAACCTAAACGTTCTAATAACGCAGGTAAGAATTCTAATGCCATCACCATAATATAAATGGTCATACAGGTCGCTGTTTCAAACAACACTGAGTTAACGTTAAAGTATTGCGGCATAAAGAAGTGAGGCATGTTCCAATAACGACCAATATCAATAGCGATGGATAAACCACCTAATGAATAGCCAAACAAGCTCGCGAGTAATGCAGGACGCACTAATGGGTGAAACTCCCCTTTATTAAAGACATAAACAGCCCATGCAAGTGCCCAACCGCCACATGCAAAGCCTGTTCCTATCAATAAGTCAAAGGCAATCCAAATACCCCAAGGGTATCCCCCATTCAGGTCAGAGACATCGCCCAGACCTAATACCAAACGCTTACCAATAAGAATAAAACCGAGCACAGCAAGCGGTAAAAATACTCTTACTGCTAGAGTAAATAACTTACCGCCAAGTGGACGAGGATCATGACTCGACATCGTTATCCTCCTTGTGGTGTTCCTGCTCTTGTTTTTTACTATTACGGTTAACCAAATAGGTGATCCCTGCAAGGGCTGCTATTGGTAATACCATGCCTTTATAAAGCGTATGTTGAATATGTTCAGAACGCGCACCCGTTGATAATGGTGCCACTTCTGGCATTCCTAAATTGTCGAAAGGAACCGCAGAAAGTACCATGACTTGCGTACCGCCACCTTCAAACTCACCATAGATATGATCTTGATATTCAGGAATTTTATGTAGATAAGTATCGCCACCACTAATGGTTTGACGTGGGTAATGATATTCTTCACCCGCTTTTTTCGCTAAACGACGTTTTGCTTCTTCTAGCAATTCTTCGCGTGTACCGAAAATAACTGCACCAGTAGGACAAACTTCAACACAGCCTGGTAATAAGCCTTTATCTAAACGCTCAACACCTTTTTGGTTACAAAGCTCGCATTTATAGAGCTTACCAAATGGATCATCATAATCGTATTTTGGAATGTTATAAGGGCATCCCACCATACAGTAACGACAACCTGTACAGATATCCGCGTGATAATGGACAATACCGGTTTTTGGATCTTTGGTTAACGCAGAAACAGGGCAAACGGAAACGCAGTTCGCATCAACACAATGCATACATTGTTTCTTAATGAAAGCATAACCGTTTTCCAGTTGGTCTTTATTTTCACCCGTACCATCACGCCAAATTTGAATAATATTATTTGTGTAAGGACTTAATTTATCGTTGTTTGACCAAATCGGATCGCCATTAGCGTAAGTATCACCACGCTCCATTGGCTCCGGATGATTGATTTCCTGACATTTAGTGACACATGCTTGACAGCCTACACATAATGTAGAGTCGTAGAGCATACCGAGAGACCCAGGAATCGGGGGACGGTTCTGCGCCGCAGCATGACTCGCAGTGGGAGCCATTCCCGCAAGGAGAACCCCACCTGATGCCAGCTTAAAGAAATGACGCCTATTCACCGTTTATCCTCCTGTGAGGCTCCTGTGGCATTCTTGTCACGGCCTAATTGACGCACAGCCATCACACTGACACCGGCAACCGCACCGACAACAGCACCGAGCAAGCCCGCAGCACCATAAGACACGCCACCACCTTCTTTCGCATTAACATCAGGTACTTGCGCTTTTGGTGTTGGCTGATAAACATTCGCTAATTGGAAAATACCTTTAGTAAAGCCAATCCCTTCTTCATTACATCCGTAACAAGGGTGACCAATACCTACAGGCCAAATTCCACCACCAACATCGCAGAATTCCAATGTCGGGCAGTTACCATAGGTTTCAGGCCCTTTACAGCCTAAATGGTATAAACACCAACCTTGACGATGACCTTCATCACCAAACTCTTTAGCAAAACGACCCGCGTCAAAATGAGGGCGACGTTCACAGTTTTCGTGAATTAAACGCTCATAAGCAAAAAGCGGTCTGTTCTTGCTATCTAACTTAGGCAATTTATTGAAAGTAATAATATGTGCAACCGTCGCTAAGAAGTTATGTGGGTTTGGTGGGCATCCTGGAATATTGATAACAGTTTTACCTGGTAAAATCGCTTCCAGTGATTTAGCACCTGTTGGGTTACCTCCAGTAGCAGGCACTCCCCCCCCATGCAGAACATGAACCAATCGCAATAATCGCAGCGGCCCCTTCAGCGGCTTCTTTGATATGCTCAATAATAGGTTTTCCTGCAACCATACAGTAAACACCGCCATCTTTGTCTGGGATTGAACCATCGACAACGAGAACGTACTTACCTTTATATTTCTCCATCGCATTGTGTTTATTTTCTTCAGCTTGATCACCAAAAGCCGAAGAAAGCACTTCGTGATATTCGAGTGCAATAACATCAAGCACAAGATTTTCCAGAGTCGGGTGAGTCGCACGTAATAAAGACTCCGTACACCCTGTACACTCCTGAGCACCAATCCAAATAACCGGTGGGCGTTCAGTTGACACCATTGCTTCTGACATTTCTGCGGCAGCTTTGCCGCTTAATCCCATGGTAGCTGACAACGCAGCACACAATTTCATAAAATCGCGTCGGTTAATACCATGATGGGAAAAAACATTATTCCCCAAGGCCATATATCTCTCCTGATATGATGATTTTTAATTGGAATAATTTTAAAACACCGCCTTTTTAACACTACGACACAATAATGACTTGATCATTATCAAGCGATAATTCATTAAAAAATAAATTATTCTTTTATGTGAGTAAAAACGTTTCAGCAATATAAGGTTTAATATCTATTTTTTATATATTGCGTCATTTTAAATTTATTACGACTTTATTTAGAAATGATAAAAGAAATAGAAATAATTCTCATTAACTCGATAGATGAAGAGTTATAAATATTTAAATTGTTAATAATCATAAAGATACAAGTAAGTCAAAAAACAATCAATTTATAAGACAATATATTTAAAATAATACAAAATTAATAATTAATTATTTTAACTTTCTAATAAAAGTTATTAAAAATTAATTTAAATATATTCTTTAATTATAATGATGACTCTTGTTTTCATATTATCAACCTTTACATTACATCATAAATAATGTTAAAAATTGCATTTCATAAACAATAAATGATTACATTAATATATTTAATTTCAGCTTATTTTAATGACTAATTTAGTCCATTTTCTTTTGTTATTCATTTTTAACCATCATAACTCTGCTTATTTTTTAACCAAAAACCAACCTATTTTTCTTATCATTTTTCATATAGTTATATGTATATTCGTTTTTGGAATAAGATAATCCCCTACTATGAAATCGTTATATAATTAAATACATAATAATGAGAACTGACATTCAAAAGATCTGATCATTAATAATTACTAACTAGTAAACCATGGAGATAATTACATAAAGTTATTTTATAACCTATCGAATTTATAACGAAATTAACCTAGCTAAATTTTTATGTTAAATTTTTGTTGTTTTTATAGATAAAAAAATACAAATTATCGATAAAAAATCCCCAAATAAAGCATATTTCTTATTTTTGTAAGAATAGATGAAAGAAGTGCTCATAAATCTGAAAAATAGAAAAACACTTTGTTAACTGTTTGTACTATTCAGTCTGACAAAACCTTGTGAGAGTGGGAGAAAAACCAAGAATAAGGAGATAAAAGTAAGGTCTATGTGCTTTAGATTAACACCTTGGAATGACTGGAGTGATAAAAATAGATCCCATCAACAAAATAAAAGGCCATAACACCGAAATGTTATGGCCTTTAAATTTATTAAAATAATAAAATGCTATGTGTAGTTCTCTGCCTTTCACGTTTTATTGTACTCACCGCTTATCAAAGACAAGAAGTGGTTTGAATAAGTAAATAAAATCTACTTACCAGAAATTGGAATGACTGAAAACAACGGTCTACCTGGTGCAATAAAAAAATAAGTATCCAAATACGGATAACTTAGATAATAAATAAATTAGGCGTTCTGGCACATTACAAAATGTTTCAATTTGTAATGTGAATGCATTATATCCAATAAGATTTTTTGCGCAAGCATTTTTACACTTAAATCAAATTAAAACAAAAACACCACTAATCATATGGTTATAGAAAAATTTAACTTAAAAAAGCAAATATCAACAAATCTAAAAGTGAAAAAAAATGAAGAGTTAATGAATATTAATGTAAAGTAAGTTGAAATAATAATATCTACTTAGCATTAATTGATTCAGCTTATTTTTACCGAGCAAACTAAATTAATTGTTTATTCTTAAAATTAATCTACCTATTATTAACATTATTTAAGACTAAAGCTAAATTTGATTCTAACTCAATTTTATTAATAACCTTGTTAATAACTAAAAGCAGTAAAAATATAACCGTTATTTTTTGTATAATAAAAAAGCACTTTATTCATCATTTCACAACGACAAATAAAGTACTTTTTAAATAGCGTAATAATACTTAGTTGAAGAGCATATTTTTAAATGTTAATTGCCTGTAGAGACAGTTTCCATTCCTACTAATCCAACTTTAAGATACCCCGCCTTTCTTAACGAATCCATTGCAGCCATTAACGTTTCATAATCAACCGTTTTATCTGCCTGGAAAAAGATGGTGGTCTCCTTGTTTGCTTGTGTCATGGTATCTAACACATTAGCCATCGTTTCATGTGTGACCCTCTCTTCACCAATGAAAATTTGCTTATCAGACTTTATGGTCAAATAAACAGGCTTTTCAGGGCGAGGCTGTGGTTTTGCACTTGAAGCGGGTAAATTTACTTTTATATCAACGGTAGCTAAAGGCGCGGCTACCATAAAGATAATGAGCAGAACCAACATGACATCAATAAAAGGCGTCACATTGATATCATGTAATTCATTATCATCACCTGAATCATCACCAAGACGCATTGCCATAATTCATTACCTTGCTTTGCTGTTTTCGATATCTAAGTCACGGCTAACTAATGTCACCACACCTGTTGCAATATCACCAATTTCACCACGATAGCCTGCGATCATACGAGCAAAAATGTTATAAATGATAACGGCCGGAATTGCAGCAATCAGACCAATCGCAGTCGCTAATAAGGCTTCAGCAATCCCTGGAGCAACAACCGCCAAGTTAGTCGTTTGAGAATGTGCAATACCAATAAAGCTGTTCATAATTCCCAAACCGTACCAAAAAGACCAATAAATGGAGAAATTGCGCCAATAGTAGCTAAGTAGCCATTACCACGGCCTAACTCACGAACAATAGCAGCAACTCGACGTTCCATACGCATTTCAACACGTTCTTTAATGCCTGATGCCACTTTACTTTCTTGAGAGTAAGTACGCTCTAATTCAGCATCATTAAAGAAATCAGCCGTCGCGCTCTTATTACCGAATTTTTTGCTAATAGCTAAAGCATCATTAAGTGATTTAGCATCAACTAATTGCGCTGTTTCATTTCTTAATCGACGACGCAATGAAAGTAAGTAGCTTCCTTTGGCGAAAAATAATGCCCACGTCACAATAGACGCTAACAGTAAGCCAATCATAACGCTCTTAACGACTAAATCGGCATTACGATACATGCCCATAACGGACAGATCTTCTGCAAATCCTCCCCCTGTCACCATTTCTGGCTCTACTTGTGATGACATATTTTCTGTCGCTGGCGGAGTATTTTCTGCGTTTTCAGCCGTTGTAAGTGATGTATTTTCACCCTCAAGCTTAGCCGGTTCAGATCCCGGCGTTTTAACTTCATTGCCTGTATTAGCAGATGAGTCTGTTGTCGGTGTTGCGGTTGTAGCAGTTCCCTGTGTAGAAGCTGTTGAAGAAACGGCAGCAGTAGTTGGCTGTTCGGTTGGTGTGGCAGGAGTCGTATCCGCAAAAGCAGAGCCTGTCAGACCTATTGCCAATAGAATAGAAGCTGTCAAATTACGCATCAGTTGGCCTTTTACTCTCTTTTTTATCTATTTATTTATTCAGTAATGACGCTTTTCAGTCACTACTTACCCAAAATCGTTCGCTTACAATCATCCTGTTTGCCATCAGGAAAGAGAAAACGCTCAAATGATATCAAACATGAAGCATTTTGATAGTAATTATCATTACTATTTGGCTATTTTTTTTTCATTTGTCGATTTTTAAGACAAATTATCGTTATTTCACGTAACGTGAAATTTTATCAACTATGTCGATCGTCTTTTGTACTTATCCAAAAAATGAATTACCGTGAAGTAAACACACCATCAATTAAAAAGAAGGTATTAAGGATGACGCTAAAAAAACAAGAAACCTCACTCCTCCTTTCTGGTCGAGATAAAAAATATGCCCAAAGCGCAGTAAACCCAATTATACAACGAACTTCATCCGTTATTTTTGATTCGGTTGCACAAAAACGTGAAGCAACGAAAAAACGTGCTGAAGGTACACTTTTTTATGGACGTCGAGGCACAACCACTCACTTTGCCTTACAAGAAGCCCTAACTGAATTAGAACAAGGTGCAGGTTGTGCACTTTTCCCTTCGGGTGCGGCAGCTATTACACAGTCAATACTCGCGTTTGTTGAGCAAGGCTCGCATATTCTTGTGACAGGATCAGCTTACGATCCAACACAAAATTTTTGTGATCAGATCTTGCGCAAATTTTCCGTCACAACAACCTATTTTGATCCTCTAATCGGTAAAAACATCAGTCAACTACTACGACCTGAAACAAAAATTGTTTTTCTTGAATCCCCCGGTTCAATCACGATGGAAATTCAAGATCTACAAGGAATAGTCAGCTCGATTCGCCAATATAATCCTGAAATCATTATAATGATTGATAACACTTGGGCGGCAGGATACCTGCTTAAACCACTTACTTTCGATGTCGATATTTCAATCCAATCTGCCACAAAATATATTAATGGCCACTCCGATGGCATGTTAGGTTTTGCTGTAGCGAATGAACGTTGTTGGGAGCAGTTACGAGAAAATACCTATTTATTAGGTCAATGTGTTGATCCTGATACTGCTTATATGACAGCGAGAGGATTAAGAACATTACCAGTGAGAATGAAGCAACATGAGCAAAGTGCATTGGAAGTTGCTCGTTGGCTAAAACAACACCCATTAGTTGATAATGTTTATCACCCTGCACTAGCCTCTTGCCCAGGGCATGAATATTTTCAACGTGATTTCTCCGGTAGCAACGGTTTGTTCTCTTTTAGTTTAAAGAGAATTTTAACGCCTGAAGAATTTTCACTTTTCTTAGATAACTTTTCATTATTTAAAATGGCATTTTCATGGGGAGGATTTGAATCTTTAATTTTAGGTTATCACCCCAATGATATTAAATCGATGCGCCAATATGAAACTCAATCCACATTTACAGGAACGTTATTTCGCATCCATATCGGATTAGAAAATGTAGACGATCTTATTGAAGATCTAGAGTGCGCGTTTTTACGTATTTCCTAATAAATAATGAATTTTTTATTAAAAAAAATCTATCCCTGTGGAACCACAGGGATTAAATCAAACTGTTATCTTTATTTTGCGTTAGAATAACGAACATAAAGTCTTTTTAATACGAGTTCGCTAATGAGTACATTAAAAGAGATAATTCACGCATTAATGCAACACGATTATATGGTGTTGGCTAATCCTAATGTGTTATGGGTTATCTATATTGTTCTTTTTGTTATTATTATGCTGGAAAACGGGGTATTACCCGCCGCATTTTTACCTGGAGATACACTGCTTATTCTTTGCGGTGCCTTAATTGCAAAAGATGTTTTACACTTCTTTCCAACAATCATCATATTAGGTACTGCCGCCAGTTTTGGGAGTTGGCTTGGCTTTTTACAAGGTCGCTGGCTAAGTGATACAAAAATCGTTAAACGCTGGATGGCTCAATTACCAGAGCAATATCACCATAAAGCCAATGATCTTTTCCATCGACAAGGGTTGTATGCACTATTAATTGGTCGTTTCATCGGTTTTGTACGAACATTATTACCAACATTAGCGGGCTTATCGGAATTGCAACAACGTCGCTTCCAAATATTTAACTGGTTAAGTGGCTTTTTATGGGTAGGTATTATTGTTTCACTAGGTTATGTATTGAATTTAATTCCCTTCATTCAAAAGCATGAAACATTAGTGATGAATATTCTGATGACATTACCCGTCTTGCTTTTAAGCGCTGGCTTAATTGGTTCGATTGTGATGTATATTCGCCATCGCAAAAATAGCACCAACAATAAATAATAAAAAAACACGCCATTATTTTAATCATCATAATGGCGTGTTTTAACCATCTAATATTTCAAGAGTTCAGTTGCTCATTGTCTTATCTCCACACCTATTAATATCTGACTAAAAATCCATTTATATAAATCACAATCATATTCTTCCTACTCTATTTTTTTAAAGCTTAATCGCTTTTGAAGCAAGAAATGTTGGAATATAACTGTCAATGAGAAAACGAGCATGAGGAGCAAATTCTTCAACAAAATCTTGCAATAAAAAACCTGCCGTTAACTGTCCACCAATAAGATCAGTCAGAGAGTGGCCAAATACGAGCCCATCACCTTTGGCAACTTTTTCTTGCAGAATATCCAAAGGCAGTGAACCTTGATCGCTATATGGTAAGCGATAAGTTGGTCTTATTAATCCCTGTGAGCGCAATTGCGGATCTCTATCATCAACAAATACAACTGGATTATAAAAACTCGCCATCAGCACACCGCCTTTTTTCAAAACACGGTAGCATTCTTGCCACACTGGATTCACATCTGGCACATATAAGTTTGAGATAGGGTGAAAAATAATATCAAAGCTTTCATCAGTAAATGCAGTTAAATCAGCCATATCACCTTGTACTGTTACCAAATTTAACTGATGTTCTTGTGCCAATTGGCGATCTTTACTTAATTGCCCTTCTGATAAATCAAATACGGTTACGATACCACCAGCGGCGGCCAAAATAGGTGCTTGTTGTCCACCAGCAGACGCTAAACAGAGTATTTTTTTACCTTTAATGTCCGCTAACCACTCATTCTTAACAGGACTAGGTGTTAAATGTACTTTCCAGTTGCCTTGCTTTGCCGCCATAATTTCTTCATCATTCACAGGCTTAGACCACTGATTTTCCATTACAGCTTGTTTATCCCAGTGTTCTTGGTTTAATGTTAAATAATGACTTTCCATATTACTCCTTATAAATTAACTACAATTGAATTGTTGTAGCCATTAAGAAAAATAATTCATCTCTTATTTCTACAACCTTAGAGGTTATAGTTATATCGGGCTATCCTGTCTAGACACAGTGGAAAACTTTTCCCTGATTAATTGTCATGCTTCAGAACATCGAATTAAGGTGGAAACAAAATGCAAAACTTTACTTATTACTCGCCAACTCGCCTTCATTTTGGTCAAGGACAAATAGATAAACTTCGTTCTGAAATTGGGAAAAATGAAAGAATTCTACTTACTTACGGTGGTGGTAGTATTAAGCGCAATGGCGTATTAGATCAGATTTATACCGCTCTTCCAGGCTATCAAATTCATGAATTTAGTGGGATTGAACCCAACCCTTCTTATGAAACGCTAATGAAAGCTGTTTCTTATGCAAGATACCACGGTATTACACACTTACTAGCAGTCGGCGGTGGCTCAGTTATTGATGGTACAAAATTTATTGCTGCGGCTATACCTTATAAAGGTGAACCTTGGGAAATCGTGACAAGTCGCGGTAAAGTAATCGAAAAAGCGATACCTTTGAGTTGTGTATTGACACTGCCTGCGACCGGTACGGAAACTAACAGCTTCTCTGTTATTAGTAGAAAACAGACGATGGATAAGCAAAGCTTTGCCAGTCCTCATGTTTATCCTCATTGCGCGATTTTAGATCCAACAACAACTTATTCTTTACCGCCAAGACAAACCGCTAACGGTGTGGTTGATGCTTTTATTCATATATTAGAGCAATACCTCACTTATCCTGTGAATGCTCGTGTACAAGATGAGTATGCAGAAGGTCTTTTACGTATCTTGATAGATCAAGGACCAAAAGCGCTGACATCGCCTACAGATTATGATATCCGTGCTAATATAATGTGGACAGCATCACAAGCCCTTAATGGCATCCTTGGTGTTGGTGTTCCTCAAGATTGGGCTACGCATGCATTAGGTCATGAACTTACGGCTTTACATGGGCTAGATCATGCACAAACTCTCGCCATCGTTTTACCGGCCCTATTAAATGAAAAACGACAGGCTAAATATGAGAAGTTAATCCAATATGCACAAAAAGTTTGGGGTATAAACCAAGGTTCTGACGCTTTTAAAATTGAAACTGCGATTAATGAAACTCGAAAATTCTTTGAATTAATGGGACTTAGAACTCGACTGGCTGATTTCAAAATCACTGAAGAAGACATTCCTGCTTTAGTGCATAAATTGGAAGAGCATGGACAAACCGCACTAGGCGAGCATCAAGATATCACATTAGAAGTCAGTCAACGTATTTATACAGCAGCACTCTAAGTGCTTTAATGCGACTTTGGAGACAAAAATGGATAAACCTAAACTAATCAAGTTATCTGATGGAAATGCTATCCCACAACTTGGGCTTGGTGTTTGGCAAGCAGATAATCATCAAGTTGTTAACGCAATTCATCACGCTCTTGATACAGGCTATCGTCTTTTTGATACGGCTGCGATTTACCACAATGAAGAAGGCGTCGGTAAAGCACTCAAACAGACATCAATTCCCCGTGATGAACTTTTTATCACCACAAAATTATGGAATAACGATCAATCCCATGCCCGTGGTGCCTTATTAGAAAGCCTCCAGCGTTTGCAACTTGATTATATTGACCTCTACTTAATGCATTGGCCAGTACCATCGCGTGAGCTTTATGTTGATGCGTGGAAACAAATGATTATTTTGCAAAAAGAAGGCTTAGTAAAAAGCATTGGTGTCTGTAATTTTAAAGAAGAACACCTTGAACGGATCATTACTGAAACGGGTGTAACCCCCGTAATTAACCAAATTGAAATTCATCCTTTAATGCAACAAGCGTCATTAAGAGCATGGAACACAACTCATAATATTGTGACTGAATCTTGGAGCCCATTAGCACAAGGTGGTGAAGGTGTCTTTGATCAACCGATGATTCAAAAACTTGCTGAGAAATATCATAAAACACCAGCACAAATTGTTTTACGCTGGCATTTAGATAGTGGGCTTGTGGCGATACCTAAATCAATTACACCATCTCGTATTGAAGAGAATTTCCGTATTTTTGATTTTAAATTAGAAAAAGAAGAAGTTGCTGAAATAACGACACTTGAGAAGAAAAAACGCTTAGGTCCTGATCCTGATATTTTTGTTGATATCTAATTTTTAATTTACAATTACCAAGCCAATAGAGATTATTTTCTATTGGCTTTTTATCTTTATATCTATTTTATTTTTTTGATCATTAATTTTTATATATTTAGAAATCAATTAATTCAAGTTCACTTTCTGATATCTAAAACATATATAAATACGAAAATCTCATCATTATTTGTTACGGTGAGTTTAAAAATGACAAAATTTAAAAGTGGACTAACACCTCAACTCTCTTCCATTACAAAGAAAGTTGCTTGGTTTAATATCTTTATTCAACTAGCATTTCCTATTTCAGCAACAATTCCAGCCAACGTATTTGCAAGAGAGAATAACCAAGAAAAACAGACAATTAATTTGTTAAAAAAAAAGAGCACTTATCAGGTTCAAGCAAATGACACGCCAGAATCAATTGCAAAAAAATTCAATATAAAGTTGTTTAAACTTATTGAAGCTAATCCTGATTATGTTTCTTTAGTTGGAAAATTAAAAGTAAAAGCAGGGATTACACTCAATATTCCCGATGAGTCTTTACCAACAAAAAAATGGCTTAATAATAACAATGACCAAGATACTTCTATTCCTACCACTAACGGACAAGAACTGGCTCAAATTATTGTCGATAATTCTTCTCTATTAAATAGAGACACCGATGCAACACAATATGCAATAAGCAGAATATCCAATAAAGCAAATCAACAAATAGAACAATGGCTTAATCAATTTGGCCATGCTCGAGTATCACTTTCCATGGATAAACATTTCACTTTAGAAGGGAGTTCTGCTGATCTTCTTATTCCTGTCTATGATAGTGAGAAAAACTTAGTTTTTACTCAAACCAGTTATCACCGCAAAAATGCTCGTAGTCAATTAAATCAAGGGATTGGCTATCGTCATTTTACCGATAAATTTATGGTCGGTTTAAATGCTTTTTATGACTACGATTTGAGTCGCTATCATAGTCGATTCGGTATTGGTGCTGAGGTATGGCGAGATTACTTTAAATTAAACATAAATCACTATCATCGCTTATCCAACTGGCGTACTTCTGACGATGTGATGGATTATAATGAACGCCCAGCAAATGGTTGGGATATTAGAACGGAAGGGTATCTACCTGCTTATCCGCAATTAGGTGCTAAGCTTATTTTTGAGCAATATTACGGAAAAGAAGTTGGCTTATTTAGTAAAGATAATCGCCAAGAAAATCCGCATGCTTATACTGCTGGATTAACCTATACCCCAGTGCCATTAATTACATTTGGTGCTGAACGTCGTTTTGGATTAAATGATAATAGTGATAATAAATTTGACGTCAGTATCCAATATCGACTCGGTGAATCACTCTCTTCACAACTCAATCCTAATAATGTTCGATCAACACGTTTAATGTCAGGAAATCGCTATGATTTCGTAAATAGAAATAATGAAATTGTTTTGGAATATAAAAAGAAAACCTTAGTCTTCCTTTCCCTCACACCAACAATCAATGGTTATGCCAAAGAAGAAAAAGATTTGGGAGTACAAGTTCACTCTAAATATCCAGTTAAACAAATTGAATGGTCTGCCAGTCGTTTAATCGCTAACGGAGGTAAAATTAATCACAATAATAATCTTAATTACTCCATAATCCTTCCGCGTCATCTATCTGGTTTAACGGAAGAAAATAGCTACACAATAAACGCCGTTGCGATTGATGAACAGGGCAACCGTTCTGATCCTGTACAAAGTCACATTACGGTTGATCAATCCGCTATCAATACACAAAATAGCCAATTTACGCCTAAATCAACACAACTTCCTGCAGACAATCATTCTGTACAAAATCTCACCTTATCAATTTTCGATAATGATAAGCTCCCCGTTGATATCGATATAAAAGAACTATCACTAAAGATCCAATCCGATAATCCTATTGGCAATAGTCGAGTCTCAAATTTCAGTCGAATTGATACAGGAAAATATCAAGCAACAATAACCGCAGGAAGCACACCTGAAATTGTAACGTTAACCCCAAAATTCAGGGATAATATCTTTAATCAGGCACAGGTGACTTTTGTCGCTGATACTCATTCAGCCATTATTGCTCAAGGTGGGTTAACCGTAATTAAAAACCATGCACCCGCTGATGGTAAAAGCCAAAATAAAATTCAAGTCATCGTAACCGATATTAATACCAATAGAATTCCTAACTATCCGGTCTCTTTTACTGCAGATAATGGCGCAACGATTATTGGGCAGAAGAATACAGACTCTGAAGGTAAAATTATTGTTCCAATTACCAATATTCATATTGGTAAGAGTGAGATAGGCGTAAATGTTAATAATATTACCTATTCAACTGATGTTGATTTTATTGCCGATGCTAACTCAGCAAAAATAAATACCTTTACTATTAATCCCAATAGCTCATTCGCCAATGGGACTGATGAAAAGCTAATTACTTTTAATATCATTGATAAAAATAATAATCCTGTTTCCAATACACAAATACAACTATCAGCTGACAACCAAGCACAACTCAAAGAGACTGAACTACTGACAGACAGTCACGGTAATGCATCAACAACCATGACCAGCAAAATATCAGGTGCGGTAACGGTCACTGCGCTGGTTAATAAAGTAACCACAAAAAAAACAACCCAATTTATTGCTGATCTCTCCAACGGTAAAATTATTTCGGTAACACCATCAACCCCACCTTATATTGCTGATGGCAATACCCCCGTAATTTTTACTGCTATCGTTAAAGATAAAAATCACAATGTAATACCTAATGCCAAGGTGATTTGGTCTACTAATCGAGATCAAAGTATCGTGGGTATTAATGAGGTATCAACGACAGATAACCAAGGTATTGCTAAAACAATAGTAACCAGTACTCACGCTTTTGATGTCATTGTAACCGCTAGACTCAGTAATGAATCATTTGATGCAAAACCGATTTCCTTTATTGCTAATAATCAACACGGTTTAATTACCTTAACAAGTAATAAAACTCAATTAGTTGCAGATAATACAGAGCAAGCGATATTAACTGCTGTAGTAAAAGATAAATTCGGGAATAAATTACCTAATGTAACCGTTAAATGGCAATCCAACGCCTCTGCAACTCTCGATAAGCAAAAGAGTGTGACTGACAATCAAGGACAAACAACCAATCAAATACGCACTAAAAAAGCAGGTGTAACCGAAATTATCGTTACACTTGAAAATAAAGAAAAAGCACAACTCGCCCTAACTGCTATTGCGAATCCTAATAGTGCTAATATTGTCCTAACGACTGAAAATAATAAAACAGAAGCGATAGCAGATAATCACGATACCATTACCTTATCAGCGCATGTTACTGATGCTGAAAATAATCCATTAATCAAACAATCTGTATTTTGGCATTCAACTCATAATACGCTTAGCACTAACATGACAAAAACAGATGATAATGGTGATGTAAAAATAGAGATAAAAGGCACTAAAGCCCTACCAACAACTGTCACAGCAATATTAGAAAATAACCAAAGTGCAACACAAAACATTCACTTCATCGCAGGCCAGGTCAAGTCATCACAAAGTACATTTTTGATTGAACCGCAATCTATTATTGCCAATGGCCAATCACTCGCCACAGGTACTATTACCCTAAAAGATACATTCGGTAATCCTGTGCCAAAACAAGAGAAATTGATAACGCTAACGGGTGATAACCCCACTATTCAATTTAGCGCCATAAAAGAAATAGATAACGGTGTTTACCAAACCTCAATCAAGGGTAAACAAGAAGGTATTAGCACCATTAACGCTAAATATACCAATATAAGTAATACATTTACTTTAGCACAACCTCTTGGTTTTATTGCTGATAAGCAAAACGCCACAATTAATGCAGTTAATGTGGTCGCACCTTTTGATGTCATCGCAAATGGTACGGATAAAGTGGTTATTCGCGCAAAAATTGTTGATAAGCAAGGTAACCCTGGCATGGAAGGAATTGCTGTGGGTTGGATAACCTCACTAGGTCGACTCTCACAACCTATCAGTAAAACCAATAAAAATGGGATAGCGGAAATTACGTTAATCAGCACACAAGCAGGTTCAGCACAAGTGACCGCAATGTTAGACAGCCAACAATCTCTCGATGCTGATCATTTGATTAATTTTAATACTGATACCATTTCTGCTGATAAATCTCAGCTATCACTTATTCCTAACACCATTATTTCTGAGGTCGAACAATCTCACATTACTTTAACGCTAAAAGATAAATACGATAATTTATTAACAGGATTAGAGAATAAAATTAGCGTTAGCTACAGCACTGATTTAACGGCAACAACGACAGCATTTAAAGAAATCTCAACGGGGGTTTATCAAGCACAAGTTAGCGCATTAAAAGCCGGCCAAACAACAATCAGTGCAAAAATAGATCGTGTAACACTCACACACACTGCATTATTAACGGTTCTGCCTAATAGTCAAACGGCAAAAGTTGATAAGTTTGTGATTAGTGATACAAAACCTCATGCGGGCGACACCATCACTTATAGTGCTTATATCAGCGATAAAAATGATAATCCTGTCAATAGTGGCGTCAACGTAACATGGACAACGGACAAAGAGAGTCTACTTGCCAAACCACTCACATTTACAGACAGCAAAGGTATTGCAGAGGTTAAGTTAACTCGTAACCCTGCGGGTATTGCTAAAGTTAACGCCATATTAATTTCAGGTCGTTACCCCGCTCCTGATGTCAATTTTGTGGCCGATGATGTGGATGAAAATCGTTCAGAAATCAACTTAATACCTGCATCAATCATTGCCAATGGTACGGATAAGACATTACTCACTTTAACGATTAAAGATAAAGGCGGTAATATTTTACCTGATCAGCAAGTTGAAGGGATCTCTAATAACCCAACGATACAATTTAGCGCGGCTAAACAAGTCTCTCCGGGCCATTATGAAATTGAAGCAACGGGGACTAAATCCGGCACAGCACAATTAAGTGTCAAAGTGAATGGTGTTGATTTCAAAAAACAAAAAACCTTGCAACTTCGTGCTGATGCAACAACATGGAAAATAAAAGCCACTAATGTAGATAGAACGACCATGATTGCTGGTGATAAAGGCGTTAATTATCAAGCAACTATTGTCGATGCTAATGACAATATATTACCTAACGTCATTGTGTCATGGAAATTACAAGGTTTAGCTGATGACTATGACTTTAGTACCTATACAGATGCTCACGGTATCGCAAGAACCAAAGTGACCAGCCATGTTGCGGGTATTTTAAAAATGAGTGCGTATCTTGATTTAAGCAATCACAAAGCGATACAAGATGTCACTGTCACTCCTGCTAATATCGATGCGAATAAATCAATCTTCAGTAGTAATCGTCAATCAATTGGTGGTGATAATAAAGATAACGCCTTAATTACTGTAAATTTAATGGATAAATACAGTAATACTATTGATGGTAAAACCGTTTCAATTAAAGCAATCAATGGTAAAGCTAACTTTAGTCATAACCCATTAAATCCATTAGGAAATGGTAATTACCAGACCACACTTACTTCGAATGTTAAAACAGATATTATTTTAACGGCTGAAGCCGATGGGATCACCATTGCAAAATCATTAACCATTAAAGTCACTATTCCTAAACCAACCATTATATTTGCTAAGCAGATCCAACAAGAAACCTATGCTTCTGCGCCAATCAATGCATTAAGTTATACGGGATTACCTAATAATATTAATGTGATGTGGTCTAGCTCAGAGCCGACTATTGCCTCGATTGACACCAATAGTGGCAAAATCTCGATGAAAAAAGCAGGCACAGTAATCATTACACTGCAAACGTCAGGAAACGAGCAATATCAACCAGCTCAAAGTAGTTATCCTTTGGTCATTGAAAAAGCGAAACCACATCTGAAAATCATGTCTCCACTCAACATACAATCAACGTGGAATGATGGTATAACTCAAAAAATACTTACCCGATTTGATAATACAGATGCAAAAAATATCACTGTCAGTTTTTCCAGCGACAATCCTTCTATTACCACTGTAGATGATAAAGGGGTATTAAATGCCATAATGCCGGGGAAAACAAAAATAAAAGTACAAAGTGAGGCAACTGAACAATTCTTAGCAGATACTCATACTATTGATTATGAACAAAAAAAAGGAACTTTCGTTATTAATTTTGCTAATAAAAGCGTCGTATTATCAGATGATCAATTAGGTGTAAAAGTACAACAACCTGACAAACAAATTCCTCCCTGAAATAAAAGCAATATGGCTTTCATCGAACCCTAATGTTGTCGCCATTAAAGATACAGGAGAAATAACAGCACTAAGTAAAGGTAAAAGCGTTATTTCATTACAGGTCTTGGAAAACCAATATTTCTTAGCCTCTCAAGGAAGCTATGAAATTGAAGTAAGAGCTATTCCTAGTGTAAAAATACTCTCAATAGCCCGTCGAGTTGATAATCAATTCCTTGATAAAGAGCTTTATGTTTCAACACAAAAAACTATTCGCTGGACACCTATCTATGATAACGACACCATTCAAATAACTTGGAAACTAAAAGATGATGACACTGCTAGTCAAACAGCGGTAAATATTGAATTAATGATTAATGGAAAAACATATAGTAAAAATGAGAATATTCCTGATACTTCTAATTTAGAAAAAACAACCACGTTTCACGCTGAAAAAAGCTTCTTCGATAAAGGTGCAAAAATAGAGATCAAAGCGATTGCATTCGATTGGGGAAATAGTAATAAAGAGTACCCTGAGTTTTATCCATTAAAAGTAGAACCTGTTACTCCACAATTTATGGAATATAGTTTTGATGGACACATCAATTTTGTTGAAACAAGTAATAACGGTAAGTTGACGAGTTCATGTCGGACATTAGCCACAGAGCCCATGACTCATGTTATGGCTGTTCCAGTAACGTCAATCGGATTCGGAACGAATAAACTCTTATATCCTGTACATATTTCTCATAGGCTTGTTAATATTCAAGGTGATTCCAGTCGAAATGAAGTAGATTATAAAGATAGCACTAGTTATTCTTCTTCTATTCATAATGATTCCAAAGCTGACACCTATCCTTCACTCGCAATGAAAGAAGATTGTTATCAACGTCCCATAGGCGCCCCTGATTCAGGCTCAGCAACATTAATCACCGAAATGGAGATCTATGGTGTGAAAAAAGAATTCCAACAAGCTGTTACTTGGGAAGGTTCAGGTAGCGCACAAGGCAATAATGTCCATGTAATTTATAATAAATCAATACGTTAGACAGTTAACTTATTAAAAAAATAGGCTTTTATTAACACCCATAAAAATTAAATATTATGGGTGTTTTCTTTTTATTATCAGCCATTTTTAAATGACAAAATAAAAAATCCTGAATAGACGTTTCCTTCTATTCAGGATCATAATTAAAACGACAAACAAACTTAAGCGTTGCTTATCTTTTTATGCATTTCTTGAACGGAAATAACACTCGCCGTCGGATCCGCCGTTAATGACAGCGTAGTCGCAAATCCACCATTTAACGTTGTGTCATAATGGACTTTATATCTTAATGCACTACGACGAATAATCTTAGAATCTTCAATAGCTTGGCGACCCGAAGTTGTATTAACAATATAGTCATATTCACCATTTTTAATTCTATCTTCAATATGCGGTCGCCCTTCATGAACTTTATTCACTAAACGTGGATTTATTCCCGCTTCACCTAATACAATGGCTGTACCGTGTGTCGCATCTAATTCGAACCCACTTTTTAGCAATTTAGTGGCTAAATCAACAACACGCTTTTTATCACCTTCGCGCACAGAGAGAAGTGCTCTACCTTTTTTCTTCATCGTAGAGCTACTGCCTAACATCGCTTTAGCAAAAGCTTGAGCAAAGGTTGCTCCGACTCCCATTACTTCGCCAGTTGAACGCATTTCCGGCCCTAAAATAGGATCAACACCTGCAAACTTATTGAAAGGTAAAACCACTTCTTTTACAGAGTAATAAGGGGGAATAACTTCTTTTGTTATCCCTTGCTCTTCAAGGCTTTGTCCTATCATGACACGTGCAGCGACTTTGGCTAATGGCACACCAGTGGCTTTTGACACAAAAGGCACTGTGCGAGCCGCTCGAGGATTAACTTCGATAAGATAAACATCATCACCTTTTACCGCAAATTGTGCATTCATCAGCCCTTTTACACCTAATTCAAAAGCAAGCTCACGAACTTGTTTACGCATCACATCTTGAATTTCTTTGCTTAAGGTATACGCAGGTAATGAACAAGCTGAATCACCGGAGTGAACACCTGCTTGTTCGATATGTTCCATAATACCGCCAATCACGACTTGTTTACCGTCACAAATTGCATCAATATCAACTTCAATCGCATCATCTAGAAAACGGTCTAATAATACAGGGGCATCGTTTGACACACTGACGGCAGTTTGGAAATAACGACGTAAATCAACTTCATCATAAACAATTTCCATGGCACGTCCACCAAGCACATAAGAAGGACGAACCACCAGCGGATAGCCAATTAATTGCGCTTTTTCTACCGCCTCTTCTAAAGCGGTCACAGTGGTATTTTCAGGCTGTTTTAGCCCTAATTTATCAACCGCTTTTTGGAAACGCTCACGATCTTCGGCTTTATCGATTGCATCAGGCGTTGTGCCAATGACTGGCACACCTTCAGCTTCTAACGCTCTTGCTAATTTTAACGGTGTTTGACCACCATATTGCACGATAACCCCTTTCGGTTTTTCGATACGCACAATTTCAAGCACATCTTCTAATGTGACAGGTTCGAAATAGAGTCTGTCAGAGGTGTCATAATCCGTTGAAACCGTTTCAGGATTACAGTTCACCATAATGGTTTCGTAACCGTCTTCACGTAGTGCAAGCGCCGCATGAACACAACAATAATCAAATTCAATCCCTTGACCTATACGATTGGGCCCACCGCCTAAGATCATCACTTTGGGTTTATTTTGATGTGGATTTGCCTCGCACTCTTCTTCATAAGTCGAGTACATATAAGCCGTATCAGTTGCAAATTCTGCCGCACAAGTATCAACACGTTTATAGACTGGATGTAGCTGATATTGCTCACGTAATTGGCGAATAGCATATTCTTTTACGTTAAGTATTTTAGCTAAACGCGCATCGGCAAAACCTTTACGCTTTAATTGACGTAAAAAATCAGCACTTAATCCTTTTATACCAACTTCACTGACTTTTTCTTCCAGACGAACGATTTCTTCAATTTGAACTAAGAACCAGCGATCAATATTGGTGAGATTAAAGACACCATCAACAGATAATCCAGCGCGGAAAGCATCTGCGATATACCAAATTCTGTCTGAACCTGCTTCTTTTAACTCTCGACGAATTTTGGTTAATGCTTCAGGGTCGTCTAAATCGACTTTGGGATCAAAACCAGTAGCACCAACTTCAAGACCTCGTAACGCTTTTTGCATAGATTCTTGTAGCGTTCTACCAATTGCCATCACTTCGCCAACAGATTTCATTTGCGTTGTTAGTCTGTCATTTGTTCCTGCAAATTTTTCAAAGTTAAAGCGAGGGATTTTTGTCACAACATAGTCGATTGAAGGCTCGAAAGAGGCAGGTGTTCTTCCTCCTGTGATATCATTCATCAGCTCATCAAGGGTATAACCTACCGCTAATTTTGCGGCAACTTTAGCAATCGGAAAGCCGGTTGCTTTGGATGCCAAGGCAGAAGAGCGTGAGACACGAGGATTCATTTCAATAACAATCAAACGCCCTGTTTTAGGATCAACAGCAAACTGAACGTTAGAGCCACCAGTTTCAACACCTATCTCACGTAATACTGCCATCGAGGCGTTACGCATAATTTGATATTCTTTGTCGGTAAGTGTTTGTGCTGGTGCAACAGTAATGGAGTCGCCCGTATGAATTCCCATTGCATCGAAGTTTTCGATAGAACAGACGATAATGCAGTTGTCGTTTTTATCACGCACGACTTCCATTTCGTACTCTTTCCAACCAATCAGTGATTCATCAATTAATAGTTCATTGGTTGGTGATAAATCTAAACCGCGAATACAGATTTCTTCAAATTCTTCGCGATTATAGGCAATACCACCACCGGTTCCTCCCATCGTGAATGAAGGACGAATGATACAAGGAAAACCAACCTGTTGTGCGACCGCAAACGCTTCATCAAGGTTATGTGCAATACCTGAACGCGCTGTATCTAAGCCTATTTTCTTCATCGCTTTATCAAAGCGTTGTCTATCTTCTGCTTTATCAATTGCATCGGCTGTTGCCCCAATCATGGTGACACCAAATTCAGCTAAAACGCCTTGGCGCTCTAATTCTAAAGCACAGTTCAGTGCTGTTTGCCCGCCCATTGTCGGTAGTACCGCATCGGGACGTTCTTTTTCGATAATTTTTCTCACAACTTGCCAGTGAATAGGCTCGATGTACGTTGCATCAGCCATCTCAGGATCGGTCATAATGGTTGCAGGGTTTGAATTTACCAAAACAACTCGATATCCCTCTTCACGTAAAGCTTTACATGCTTGAGCGCCTGAATAGTCAAATTCACACGCTTGTCCGATAACAATCGGTCCAGCACCTAAAATCAGGATTGTTTTGATATCTGTTCTTTTAGCCATTTTCTTTCGCTCCTGATTTATTTTGTTGTTACTGATTGCAGGTTTTGACGATATTGCGCGATTAGCTCGATAAAGTGATCAAAAAGAGGTGCGGCATCATGTGGCCCAGGGCTGGCTTCTGGATGGCCTTGGAAACTGAACGCAGGTTTATCTGTACGATGAATACCTTGCAAAGAACCATCAAATAGAGACTTATGTGTCACACGTAAATTGGCAGGAAGTGAAGTTTCATCAACGGCAAATCCATGATTCTGTGCTGTGATCATCACGGTATTTTTATCTAAATCTTTTACAGGATGGTTACCACCATGATGCCCAAATTTCATTTTGATGGTTTTTGCACCGCTAGCTAACGCTAAAAGCTGATGACCTAAACAGATACCAAAGAGAGGAATATCGGTTGTTAAAAACGTTTGAATGGCGTTAATGGCATATTCACAGGGCTCTGGATCCCGGGGCCATTTGAAAGAAAAATACCATCAGGTGAAAGCGCTAAAATATCGTGTGCTGATGTCTGTGCTGGTACAACGGTGACTCGGCACCCCCTATCCACCAGCATACGTAAAATATTACGTTTCACACCAAAATCATATGCCACAATGTGCAATGGCAATTCATTCGCTGATTTAGCTTTGGGTAATTCACTCTCTAGTGTCCAACTTCCTTGAGTCCACTGATAAGGCTGTTTAACGGTTACTGTTTTGGCTAAATCCATTCCTTTTAAACCCGGAAATGATTTAGCCTTTTCGAGCGCAACATGGGTATCTAGGCAATCCCCTGCGATAATACAGCCATTTTGTGCGCCTTTTTCTCTCAATAAGCGCGTTAGCTTACGTGTATCAATATCTGCAATTGCAACGATATTATGGCGTTTAAGATAATCAGATAATGTTTCTTGTGCACGATAATTGCTCATCACTAATGGTAAATCACGAATAATTAAGCCTTGAGCATGGATGGTTTCTGATTCTTCATCTGAATGATTAACGCCGGTGTTGCCAATGTGGGGATAGGTGAGAGTAACAATTTGTTGGGAGTAAGACGGGTCGGTTAATATTTCTTGATAACCAGTCATTGAAGTATTAAAAACGACTTCACCGATGGCGGCGCCTTCTGCGCCAATCGACTTGCCGTGGAATTCGGTCCCATCTTCTAGAACCAGTATAGCTGATTTAATCAAAACGCCCTCCAGAGAATAATAAATCACATTTCATGCATATTAATTCAGATTTAAGCCTCTAAATCAATGCCAAAAACATAAAATTGGGCAAATTTTTGGCAAATTGGGCGCATTCTAAAGATCCCTTAGGCAGATGTCTAGAAAAAACACCTTTTTAATTAAAAAAACATCAACCATTAGCAATCTAATCAACCAAGTGACAATTAATATAACAAATCTTACGAATTTAACCGTTTGCTTACTAAGATAATTTAAAAATGAGACTTTAAAAGGAAATACAGCAGAATACTGTCTACTTTTAGAAAAAAAACAGGAAAAAGCAAGGGATAAACAAGAAAAACAAGAAAGAAGAGAAAAAATAATCAACAAAAGAAAAAAAACTCATAGTTAAAAAAATAACCATGAGCTTTCAATATATTACAAATAACAATAAATCATAAATCCTCTAAAGAAAGCACATCTTTCATATTATAAAGACCTGATTTTTTAGAACTTAGCCAAATAGCCGCCTTTACTGCGCCATTTGCAAATGTCATTCGACTAGAAGCCTTATGGCTTATCTCGACGCGTTCGCCAATATCAGCAAAAATCGCGGTGTGTTCACCCACAATATCCCCCGCACGAATGGTAGCAAAACCAATACTTTGGGGATCACGCTCTCCTGTATACCCTACTCGCTCATAGACAGCGCATTTTTTAAGATCACGGCCTAATGCATCGGCAATAGATTCACCCATTGCTAATGCAGTGCCTGATGGAGCATCAACCTTATGGCGATGATGTGCTTCTACAATTTCAATATCACTGTAGGTTCCCATCACTTTAGCCGCCTTTTCAAGTAATTTAAGCACTAAATTAACACCAACACTAAAGTTGGCAGCAAACACGATGGGGATAATTTTTGCTGCATCATCTATGGCTTTTTTACCTTCATCATCAAAGCCTGTCGTGCCAATAATCATGCCTTTTTGTTGTTCCACACAAAACTCAATATGTGAAAGAGTGCCTTCTGGGCGTGTAAAATCAATTAATACATCAAATGCATGCGCTTGTGCTAATAGGTTATCGGATACTGTGACACCAATATGACCAATGCCAGCCAATTCACCCGCATCCGAGCCAATCAATGAAGAATTTGTACGCTCAAAAGCAGCACCTAGCACGGTTCCTTCTTGTTGAGAAATTGCCTGAATTAATTGGCGTCCCATGCGTCCACCTGCACCCACAACAGCAAGACGAAGTTCTTTTGCAGACATAACTAAATTTCTCCTTAACAATACTTATGATCTCTATTTATTGTTTACAGATTAGCGATGTCATCCGTTTGATGCCAGCATTTAACGTTCCAGATAAGAAAAACACACCAAATCGTACTAATTATCAGTAAAAGAGATGAGTAGCATGATTATTCATTTAACTTTAGGTATAAAAAAAGCAGAGATTTCAACTCTGCTTTTAAAAAACTCTCTTTTTATATGCCTTATTCAATAACTTTATAATCAAGTCGAAGCTCTTTAGGCACTTCAAAAACAATGTTTTCTTCTCGTCCTGATAATTCGATGACTTCATCAGCACCAAAGCTTTTTAAACGCTCTAACACCTGCTGTACTAAAATATCAGGCGCAGAAGCCCCCGCGGTCACTCCGACAATATTAACATCAGTCACCCATGACTCATCAATATCTTCAAAACTATCGATAAGATAAGACGGTTTCCCTGCACGCTGTGCCAATTCTGCTAAGCGGTTTGAATTCGATGAGTTCTTAGAACCAACAACAAAAACAACATCGGCTTTTTCAGCAAGTTCTCTTGCCGCTTCTTGGCGATTCGTTGTTGCATAACAAATATCGTCTTTACGAGGTCCAATAATTTTGGGAAAACGCGTATTTAAAGCATCAATCACTTCAGATGTATCATCTACAGAAAGTGTTGTTTGTGTCATAAAGCAAAGATTGTCTTCATCTTTGACTTCTAATTTCCAGACATCCGCAGGCGATTCAACTAAATACATCCCCCCTTCAGGGTTACTATATTGCCCCATTGTACCTTCAACTTCGGGATGTCCAGCATGACCGATTAAAATCGCCTCTTTACCTTTACGACTCGCTCTTGCCACTTCCATATGAACTTTAGTCACGAGTGGGCAAGTGGCATCAAAAAGCATCGTTAAATTACGCGAGCGAGCTTCTTGGCGAATGGCTTGAGAAACACCATGAGCTGAAAAAATTAAAATCGCGTTATCAGGCACTTCTGAAATTTCTTCAATAAAAATAGCGCCACGTTCACGTAAATCGTTAACCACATAACGGTTATGAACTACTTCGTGACGAACATAAATAGGTGCGCCATAGATTTCCAGAGCACGGTCAACAATGCTGATAGCTCGGTCAACTCCCGCACAAAAGCCTCGTGGGTTAGCCAGCAATATTTGCATGTGTTGTTTCCTCCTCAGGATCGATACTGACCACTTCAATATCAAATGTCACTTCTTCTGACGCTAACGGATGATTAAAATCGACAGTGACGGAATCTTCAGTGACATCTCTTACAATGCCCGGCATTTCACTGCCATTCATTGCTGTAAATAGCATGATAGTGCCCGCCTCAGGCACACCAGATTCTGCAAAGTCAGAAGGCATAAAGTATTGGATCAAGTCAGGATTATATTTACCAAAAAGATGTTCACCTGCAAGCGTAAAGGTTTTTTTATCTCCCGTTGATAACCCCAATAATTCAGCTTCTAAGGCTGGCGATAAACTTTCATCACCTAAACGAAAAAGAGCGGGTTTACCATGTGCTTGTGTAGATTCAGCAACAGAGCCATCGGCTAATTTTAAAGTGAAATTCAACAATACTGCGCTGTTGTTGAGTACCTGCATAACCATACTAATACCTTCTATTAAGCGTAACCCCCGCCATAAGGCAGGGGTTATTTTAGTTAACTCATTGTCTGATTACTTTTGCTTTTTTGTATCTTGCGGGCTGACATTTTTATCAGGGAAAAAGCTTTCAATGATAATAAGCCCAGCACCAATACAAATCCCCATATCAGCAATATTAAAAGTGGGCCAATGCCAATCTCCGACATAAACATCAAGGAAATCGATAACAAACCCGTGGATCAGACGATCAGAAAGATTACCCAATGCTCCGCCAATAATAAGCGCATAAGCAATGTTACTTAGTCTGGCACTCGCTTTATTTTTATACATCATCACTAATAAAGTAATGCAGATTGCTAATGCAATCAGTGCAAAAAACCAACGTTGCCATCCCCCTTTATCCGCTAAAAAGCTAAAGGCAGCACCATAATTATGTGCGTAAGTGAAGTTGAAAAAAGGCATTACGGCAACAGATTCATACAGACGAAATGTCTGCATGAAATACTGTTTCGTACCTAAATCCAACACCACTACAGCGATCGCTAGCCATAACCAGCGTAAACCTGTAGAGCAAAGTGTTTTCTTCATTAATTAAGCAAACTTACGTTCTTCACCGTTACCGGCTACGTTAGTAACACAGCGTCCACATAACTCAGCGTGTTCCGCTACTTGACCGATATCTGTTGCATAGTGCCAGCAACGAGGACATTTTTCACCATCGGCTTTGTTAAAGGCGATTTTTAAACCCGCCATATCAGACACTAATGCTGTTGCTGGTGCATCATTAATATCTGCGACTGTCGCTTGAGATGTTAATAAAACAAAACGCAGTTCATTACCTAATGCATTTAATTTGTCTGCCAATTCTTTATCTGCATACAGTGTGACGGATGCTTCTAAAGAGCCACGCAGTTGTTTATCTGTACGCGCTTGCTCTAATACCTTATTGACTTCACCACGAACGGCCAGTAATTCAGCCCAGTAATCATCATTTAAGGTTTCGGATGCATCTAAACCAAATAAATCGGTATACCACTCTTCAGTTAAAACGTATTTTGCACGTTCACCTGGCAGTTCATTCCAGATCTCATCAGCAGTGAATGACATAACTGGCGCCATCCAACGGACTAATGCTTCAATGATGTGGAATAATGCTGTTTGGCAACTACGACGCGCAACGCTATCGCTTTTCGCGGTGTATTGTCTGTCTTTGATGATATCTAAGTAGAAAGAGCCCATTTCCACTGAACAGAACTGCATTAAGCGCTGAATAACATTATGGAAATCGTAATTTTCATAATGTTTTAGGAGATCCGCTTGTGCTGCTTTCGCACGACCTACAGCCCATCGATCAAGTGTCACCATCTCTTCTGGCTTAACTTGGTGTTTTGCAGGATCAAAACCGTTTAAGTTCGCTAAGAAGAAACGTGCAGTATTACGAATACGACGATAAGTATCCGCCGCACGTTTTAAGATTTCATCTGAAACGGCAATTTCACCCGTATAATCTGTTGATGCAACCCATAAACGTAAGATATCAGCACCTAATTTATCCATCACATCTTGTGGACTAACAGTATTACCAATAGATTTGGACATTTTACGGCCTTGTCCATCTACGGTAAAACCGTGTGTTAACACTTCACGGTAAGGCGCTTTGCCTTTAATTGCGGTTGATATCATCAGTGAAGACATAAACCAGCCACGATGCTGGTCAGAGCCTTCTAAATACATGTCAGCAGAATTACCATGGAATTCAGGGCGATCATCGACAACAGTTGAGTGTGTTGATCCTGAATCAAACCAAACATCCAGTGTGTCTGGTGTTTTCATGTAATCGTCAGCTTCATCACCCAGCACTTCGCGGATATCTAAATCCCACCATGCTTGAATCCCACTCACTTCAACACGTTTTGCAACTTCTTCCATCAACTCTAAAGTACGTGGATGTGGCTCTTGAGTCTCTTTGTGGACAAACAGAGACATTGGCGTCCCCCAAGTCCGTTGACGAGAAATACACCAGTCTGGACGGTTCTCAACCATTGATTCAATACGTGCTTGGCCCCAATCAGGGATCCATTTAACACCTTTGATCTCTTTTAATGACTGTTGACGTAACCCGTTTTTATCCATACCAATAAACCATTGTGGTGTTGCACGGAAAATAACTGGAGTTTTATGTCTCCAACAGCAAGGATAACTGTGCTGCAACGCTTCATGATGTAACAGAGCGCCTTTTTCTTTTAGCAATTCAACAATGACATCATTTGCTTTAAAAACAAAAACGCCATCTAATGTTGGATAAGTGCCAGGTAAATAGCAACCATTTGGCCCAACTGGGTTTGCAACTTCTAAACCGTATTTTTGGCCAACCACGAAGTCATCAGGACCATGGCCTGGTGCAGTATGTACCGCACCAGTACCCGCTTCTAAAGTAACGTGATCACCTAAAATAGCAGGTACATCAAAGCCCATAAATGGATGATTAAAGCGCAACAGTTCTAGATCTGTACCTTTACATTCACCTAAAACAGCCCAGCCAGTTACGCCAATACGCTTCATTACGCCTTCAACAAGATCAGCCGCCAAAATCACGCATTCATCATTAAAAGAGACTAAGGCATAATTAAACTCTGCATTTAATGCGATAGCGCGGTTAGCAGGTAATGTCCAAGGCGTTGTTGTCCAGATAACCAAAGAAATTGGTTTATCTGTTGCTGAACCAAATTTAGCAGCAACGGCTTTTGAATCTACGGCGGTGAAACGCACATCGATAGAAGGGGATGTTTTGTCGTAATATTCAACTTCGGCTTCTGCCAGTGATGAACCACACGCCGTACACCAGTGAACAGGTTTCGCCCCTTTTAACAAGTGACCATTTGCGATAATACGCGCTAATGCACGGATAGTATTCGCTTCGGTTTTATAATCCATTGTAAGATAAGGTTTTTCCCAATCCCCTAGAACACCTAAACGAATAAAATCTTTTTTCTGTGCTTCGATTTGCTCGTAAGCGTATTTACGACATTCCTCGCGGAATTGTGCTGCCGATATTTTTTCTCCTGGTTTACCTACGATTTGTTCAACTTTTAGTTCGATAGGTAATCCGTGACAATCCCATCCTGGAATGTACGGAGAGTCAAAGCCTGACAGCCCTTTGGATTTAATAATAATATCTTTGAGAATTTTGTTTACTGAGTGACCAATATGAATATTGCCGTTGGCGTATGGAGGGCCATCATGCAAAATAAATGTTTTTTTACCACTTTTAGCCTGACGAATAGCTTGATACAAACCTTCTTTGTACCAACGTGATAACATCTCTGGTTCGCGCTTTGCTAAATCCCCGCGCATAGGGAACCCTGTTTCTGGTAAGTTCAGGGTATTTTTATAGTCACTCATTCGATTCTCAGTTCCAATTTTCCGCTAGTTTATGACTCCGACCGCTGTGATAAAAAATCCCTAGCAGTAGCCACATCATCTGCGATTTGCTGCTTCAATGCATCCAATGATGCAAATCGCTGTTCATTACGTAATTTCTTTCGTAACACAACATCAATACAACGTCCATATAAATCCATATTAACGTCGATTAAATGAACTTCTAATTGTACGCCCTTCCCTTTTACAGTTGGGCGACTTCCGATATTTGCCACACCAGGCAAAGGCAATTGATTATCTGATAAATAGACATCAACGGCATAAACACCTTTCACTGGTGCAACCAAGCGCTTCATTGGAATATTGGCTGTCGGAAAACCAATAGTTCTACCCAATTCATTACCATGAACAACTCGTCCACAAACACTGTAAGGGTGTCCAAGGAGTGATTCAGCAAGCACTAAATCATCATTGAGTAACGCTTCTCGTACCGCGGTGCTACTGATACGTAATCCTTTATCGCAATAACTTTCTGTATTCGCGACGTCAAATCCATACCGAACGCCCGCTTGTTGCAAAAAGTGGAAATCACCTTCACGATGTTTGCCAAAGCGAAAGTCATCACCAATAGCAAGAAACTTCACCCCTAATTTATTGACCAGCAGGGATGAAACAAACTCTTCAGGTGTTTGTGCAGCAAACTGTTTATCAAATTTGACACACAAAAGGTAGTCAATACCACATTCAGCCAAATACTTTATCTTGTCTCGCAAACGAGTCAGACGTGCTGGCGCCTTTTCTGGTAAAAAGAACTCAAGTGGCTGAGGCTCAAATGTCATCACAACCGTGGGTAACCCTCGTTGTGAAGCTTCTTGCTTCAAATGTTTCAATAATGCCTGATGGCCTCGATGGACACCATCAAAATTCCCAATCGTCAGAACGCAACCATGATGTAGCGCTCTAATATTCTGTATACCGCGAATTAGCTCCATAACTGGCTCAATACCGTGGAAATTATTGGATTATACCTTGTCAAAGGCTTGAGAGTAACCCAATATATCAATGTTTATTGATGAGTAATATCTCAACGAGTCGATTCACTGTTATTCTTAAATGTGACTACTCACATCAAATAAAAATGGACTATCACTCACTTCTTGGTTATAAAATCGCATAAAATCAATCGTAGATCCTATTAGAATCTATTATTTATTACTCATATACACGATTTTGATGATTTTTTCACTCAAAGGACTGTATTCTACCCGTCTTAACTGATAAAATCTTGCGCCATCACAACGAAACAAGTGTCGCGTACAACGACGCTAATTTTGTATAAATCCATTGACAAACTTAGGTTGAAAAGGCATATTCCTTCACCTTTGTATTTGTCCTCGCTAGAATATATTTGGGAGTTGGAACTTGGCTAATATCAAATCAGCTAAGAAACGTGCGGTTCAGTCTGAAAAGCGTCGTCAGCACAACGCAAGCCGTCGTTCTATGATGCGTACTTACATTAAAAAAGTATACGCAGCAGTTGCTTCAGGTGATAAAGAAGCAGCACAAAAAGCATTTAATGACATGCAACCAATTGTTGACCGTCAGGCAACTAAAGGCTTAATTCATAAGAATAAAGCTGCACGTCATAAAGCTAATCTGCAAGCACAAATCAAAGCAATGTAATATTGCTTTCTTGTGTTATAAAAAACCGGCTTAAGCCGGTTTTTTATTTTCTCCCTTTGAACTGCAACCCACTTATGGGCTTACAACACTCTTTTTATCTCCATTAAAAAGTGCCGAAAAAATCAGTATTACAAACACGTTGAACCGCTGGATGTTGGATCATTCGTTCTGCAAAAATCGCGTAGTACTCTTCTTTTACAGTGTCGAGCATCCCAATCTCTTCGATATTACTATGAGCGAAAGTTTCATCGGTATACAGTGAAGGTGCAACAAAAAATAGCATTATAATTTAATCCAAATGCTTTCATTAATGCCGCATCATCAAACTCTCCCAATATTTCCACTTGCAGATTTTTATTGCGTATCCACGTTAATAAATGGCGACCTAACATATATCGACGACCTGGAATGAGTAGTTTTCGCTCTTCTAAGCATTCAGGAAATGGTTTTTCAGGAAGTGGGTGACTGCAAAAAAAGCTCATATTACATTCACCGAGTTTTACAGAAAATAAACCTTCTTGCTGAGAAGAATCGACCGGGCAATCTGATAAAATCATATCCAGTTTATGCTGACTTAATTGTTCTAATAATAATTCATGCGTTGATTCAAAACAGCGCAGGTGGATTTGCTCATGATCAATCACAGCTGTTTCCAATATGCGGCTAACTAGTTGTTTAGATAATGCATCTGCGACACCGACATCAAATAATAAGCTCGATTCACGACTATAGTTGACGATATCCAGCATTTCTTGACTTAGCATAAACATTTTATCAGCATAACGGAAAATAAGTTGCCCCAATTCTGAAGGAACCAGTCCCCTTCCTTGGCGTTTAAACAACTTACCACCTAATCTTTCTTCTAATGCTTTAATCTGCCCTGTAATTGTCTGAGGTGTCAGATACAGGGCTTCTGCTGCACCTACAACAGAGCCTTCTTTACACACATGCCAAAAATAATAAAGATGGTTAAAATTGAGATGTGACACCCGCATAGTTATCTTCCTTTCAACTTCTGTGATCTAGACACAGACTATGTAATAACGCATTAGTTTGCGATTGGCTTTCCTTGCATCCAATCCTCATAAAAACACCTACGGCACAATACACTGTATTGCACCGTAGGTTTAAATATATTGCTCGGTATTTATTGTGTTGAGAAACTCAAATCCGTAATAAATTTCCTTATATTGACTTCGTTTTTAACTTCGGTAAAACAGAACGAAGCAACAAATATCCCACAATAGCAGCTATCGTTGAACCTACTAAAATACCAAGCTTAGAGTAGGTATTATAAGCTTCATCTGCACCATCAAAAGCTAATCCTGCGATAAAGATAGACATAGTAAAACCGATACCACAGAGCACAGATACTGCAAATATTTGTTTAAGATTAATCGCATCTGGTAATTTTGCAATGCCTAGTTTTACCGAAACCCAACTAAAGAGGAAAATTCCGATCGGCTTACCTAAAAATAGGCCTAATGCGATACCTAATGGTAATGCTGATAACATACCATCCAATGTCACTCCATTTAAGGATACCCCTGCATTACTAAATGCAAACAGTGGCAAAATTAAATAAGCAACCCAAGGGTGTAGCACATGCTCTAATTCCTCAGAAGGTGAATCACCTTCATTATTTCTTAATGGGATAAGGAACCCGACGATGACACCCGCAATGGTGGCATGAATGCCTGATTTTAAAATACACACCCACAAAATAAATCCAAGAACCAAATAAGCTGCGGTATTACCAACTTTACGCCAATTCATTAGGCCTAGAGTAATAACAATCACCCCAGCCAAAGCCAACGGCATCAATGCAATACTCTTTGAATAAAAGAGTGCAATAATCACAATAACGCCTAGGTCATCGATAATCGCCAAAGCTAATAAGAAAACTTTTAACTCAACAGGGACACGTTTACCTAATAGCGCCATAACGCCCAATGCAAATGCAATATCCGTTGCCGCCGGAATAGCCCAACCTTGTTGCCCAACAGCATCTGCATGATTGAACATGAGATAAACTAATGCAGGCGCTAACATCCCTCCCACAGCAGCAATTGCAGGAAAAATAGCTCTATCACGTTGAGCTAAAGAACCTTCTTTTAACTCGCGTTTAACTTCTAATCCAACCACTAAAAAGAAAATAGCCATTAAGGCATCATTTACCCAAAGCAAGAGTGGCTTATCAAGTTCGAATGCACCAAACTTGATCATGATAGGAATAGATAAAAACTCATTATACAAAGCACTTAGAGGTGTATTCGCCATAATCAATGCGATAATAGCAGCAATAATCAGAAGAATACCGCCTGATGCCTCTAATCTCAAAAATTGTCTAATAATTGCCGTCATAATATTAACCTCAAGATTACTAATCTTGTTAATAATATGCTAACCATAAATTCGTAAAAAACAGTTTATTTATGGATAACAGCTCGGATTATTCGAATTAAATAGGAAATATTAAGAGAAACAAGATAGGTAGTCGAAATTAATCAATATTATTTCCCAATAGAGAAAATAAAAAATAATTAAATTAATTAAATTTAATCTATTGATAAATATCCAATATTTTAACAAATAAGTAAAAATAGGCATCTAATTGAATAAATACTCCCAACTGATAAAATAGAGCAAATAGACTAATTTTCAACCACACCAAACAATACCCTTTCTCTCTTTTATATTTACAGCATCCTAAGATTATAAGAAAAAAGAAAATGTTATATATTTCACTATTTAACCATTGTGCTATGGTTTTATAAAAATAATTTTCGCTTTTGTACTAAGGCTTCTATCAATATGTCGATTACCATTTTTGTTGCCGTACTATTTGCCGCTGTCTTCCATGCATGTTGGAATGCATTAGTCAAAGTCGGCAGTGATCGATTTCTAGGGATCTCGTTACTGACCTTTTTTTCAGGTATTGTAACAATCCCCGCGCTGTTTTTGGTTGGATCACCTGATATAGGTGCATGGAAATGGCTTATTCTTTCCGTCCTATTTCATATTGGTTACACACTCTCTTTAAGCCGATGTTATACCTTGGCAGACTTTAACCAGATCTACCCAATTTCTCGTGGTAGTGCACCATTAATGACCGCAGTTCTTGGTTTTTTTCTTTTTCATGAAACACTCCCCATTACTGGATTAATCGGTATTCTATTGATTATTTTAGGTATTATCCTTATTTCACGTAGCCGAAAAATAGCAACACTGAATTTGCGTAAAGATGCGCTCTTTTTTGCGCTCCTTACTGCATTATTTACCGCAAGTTATACTCTATCTGATGGTAATGGATCCCGTGTGGGTGAAACACCTTTTGCTTATATTTTGTGGCTCTTCTTTTTAAATGGTATTGCGATGTATTTACTGGCATGGCTTCGTTATCGCCAGTACTTAAAAACCAAAATAAAAGATTATTGGAAGCCCGCGTTTTTAGGTGGTGTCATGCAATTAGTCAGTTATGGCATTGTAATTTGGGCAATGAGTCATGCCTCTATTGTGCTTGTCGCGGCATTAAGAGAAACCAGTGTACTATTTGCCATGGTCTTATCTGTTTATTTGCTAAAAGAGCAATTTAACCGTAAACAACTCTTAGCGTGCTTAGTCATTTTAACGGGGATTGTCGCCATCAAGATGGGATAATATTGAGCCATATTAAAATAAAAAGGCCCGATGATAAATACTGTCATCAGGCCTTTTTGAAAGGGGGAATAAAAATTATTTGGTTAAATCATCAAAGAATTTTTTCACACCATCTAGGAAGCTTTTAGAGCGCGGTGTATTTTTCTCACCACTTTTACCACCAAATGATTCACCAAGTTGTTCCATTAACTCTTTTTGTTTCTCATTGAGTTTAACCGGTGTTTCAACAACAACACGGCACATCAAATCACCGACAGTGCTACTACGTACTGACTTGACGCCTTTACCTTTCATACGGAACATTTTGCCCGTTTGAGTTTCTGCTGGGATTTTAAGTTTTACACGGCCATCCAGTGTAGGAACTTCAATTTCGCCTCCCAAAGCCGCAATCGCAAAGTTAATCGGAACTTCACAATACAGGTTATTGCCATCACGCTCAAAAATATGATGTTGGCGAACATGAACCTGTACATATAAATCGCCTGCTGGTGCACCATTTTCACCTGCTTCACCTTCACCACTTAAGCGAATGCGATCACCCGTATCAACGCCAGCTGGAATTTTAACAGACAGGGTTTTATAACGCTCGACACGACCATCACCATGACATTTAGAGCAAGGCTCTTTAATCACTTTACCTCGACCATGACACGTTGGACATGCTTGTTGTACAGTGAAGAAGCCTTGACGTAAATGAACCTGACCCGCACCATGACAGGTAGAGCATGTTTCAGCTGATGTACCTTCTTTAGCACCGCTACCATGGCATTTGTCACATGTTTCTAGTGTAGGTATACGAATTTCTTTGGTAATACCACGAACAGCTTCTTCAAGCGTTAAGTCCATGTTGTATTGTAAGTCAGACCCTCGTGATGCACGTTGTTGACGGCGACCACCACCAAAAATATCACCAAAAACATCACCGAAAATATCACCAAAGTCAGCGCCACCACCGAAACCACCACCACCTTGGCCACCAAACCCGCCTTGCTCAAAGGCTGCATGGCCATATTGATCGTAAGCAGCACGTTTCTGTGCATCACTTAAAATTTCGTAGGCTTCTTTGATTTCTTTAAATTTTGATTCTGACTCTTTATCACCCTGATTACGGTCTGGGTGATATTTCATTGCTAAACGCTTATATGCACGTTTAATTTCTTTTTCGTCGGCACTTTTACTTAAACCGAGTACTTCGTAAAAATCTCTTTTCGCCATTCTAGATTACCCTTGACATAAGCACACGGGCGTTGAGTTTCCTCGACGCCCGTGTTCGGTATCAGTAACTATTCACAGGTGAGTTACCGTGGCCCGTTAAGGGCATTATTTCTTGTCTTTACCGTCAACTTCTTCAAACTCTGCATCGACAACATCATCATCTTTCTTCGCACTCGCCTCTGCGTCAGCAGCATTACCTGCAGCACCCGCTTGTGCTTGTTGTTGTGCAATTTCTAACAGCTTTTCAGAAGCTTCAACTAATGCTTTAATTTTTGCTTCGATAGCGTCTTTATCTTCGCCTTTAGAAGCTATTTCTAACTCGCTTACCGCTTTTTCGATAGCTTCTTTATCGTTCGCTGGTAATTTATCACCAACTTCTTCAATTTGTTTACGAGTACCGTGAACTAATTGGTCAGCTTGGTTACGAGTTTGCACTAATTCTTCAAACTTACGGTCAGCTTCTGCGTTCGCTTCTGCATCACGTACCATTTTTTGGATTTCTTCTTCATTTAAACCAGAAGAAGCTTTAATGGTGATGTTTTGCTCACGTCCACTGTTTTTATCTTTAGCTGATACATGCAAAATACCATCAGCATCAATATCAAAAGTTACTTCAATTTGTGGCATACCGCGTGGTGCTGCTTGAATACCATCTAAGTTAAACTGACCCAGCGATTTGTTATCGCTCGCACGTTTACGTTCACCTTGTAATACATGAATAGTTACTGCAGATTGATTATCTTCTGCGGTAGAGAACACTTGGCTATGTTTAGTTGGGATTGTGGTATTTTTCGCAATCAGAGAAGTCATTACTCCCCCCATTGTTTCGATACCTAAAGACAGTGGAGTTACGTCAAGTAACAGAACGTCTTTAACATCACCGGCTAATACACCACCTTGAACAGCCGCCCCCATTGCAACCGCTTCATCTGGGTTAACATCCTTACGTGGCTCTTTACCAAAGAAATCAGCAACGGTTTTTTGAACCATTGGCATACGAGTTTGACCACCAACCAGGATAACGTCGTTAATTTCGCTAACTTTCAAGCCTGCATCTTCTAAAGCAACACGTACTGGCTCCATTGAGCGTTTCACTAAATCTTCAACTAAAGATTCTAGTTTTGCACGAGTTACTTTGATATTTAAGTGTTTAGGGCCTGTTGCATCAGCAGTAACATACGGCAAGTTAACATCTGTTTGTTGTGCTGAAGATAATTCAATTTTCGCTTTTTCAGCAGATTCTTTCAGACGTTGCATTGCTAATGGATCGTTACGCAGATCAATGCCTTGTTCTTTTTTAAATTCATCAACTAAGTAGTTGATTAAACGGCTATCGAAGTCTTCACCACCTAAATGGGTATCACCATTAGTTGACAGAACTTCATAGGTTTTTTCGCCATCTACTTCATCAATTTCAATGATAGAGATATCGAATGTACCACCACCTAAGTCGTAAACAGCGATAGTGCGGTTGCCTACTTCACGATCTAAGCCGTAAGCCAGAGCTGCCGCAGTTGGTTCGTTGATAATACGTTTAACTTCAAGACCGGCGATACGCCCCGCATCTTTAGTTGCTTGACGTTGAGCATCGTTAAAGTAAGCAGGAACAGTAATAACGGCTTCTGTAATTGTTTCACCTAAATAGTCTTCTGCTGTTTTCTTCATTTTCTTCAGGACTTCAGCAGATACTTGTGGTGGAGCCATTTTATCGTTACGTGCTTCAATCCACGCATCACCGTTATCAGCTTTTACAATTTTGTAAGGCATGATAGCAACGTCACGCTGAACTTCACTATCTTCGAAGCGACGACCAATTAAACGTTTGATGGCAAATAAAGTATTTTGTGGGTTAGTCACAGCCTGACGTTTTGCTGGTTGACCAACTAAGATTTCACCATCTTGTGCATATGCAACGATTGAAGGTGTTGTGCGGTCACCTTCAGCGTTTTCAATAACCCGGGCATTTTTGCCATCCATTACAGCAACACAAGAGTTAGTTGTACCCAGGTCAATACCAATAATTTTACCCATTTAAACGCCTCCAAAGAGAATTCTTTATCAATTTGACTACCAATCTATATGAGGATGAATATTCATTTTTCAAGTCACAAATTAATAGACTTATTACAACATCATCTCAAAGCGGATATAAAATCAACGCAACTCAAGAGTGGTAATTGCAGTTGAAAAGAAGATGGGGTCATAAATACATTCATCAAGGGGAATCATGAAAAAAAATGCAAAAAATGCGAAAAAAATAGGTTAAACAAGCCTCAATAAACAAAAACGGTTTATTTATCAATACATTACTTCAAAAATAAATAATATCATAACGAATTAATACAATTGACTGAAGATTAGACTCAAAATAGAACCACAATACATTGATAACAAAGTATTTTTTTAAAAAAAAGCACTAGGAAAAAGGGATTAAATAGAAATGAGGTTATTTTTGTACTACTTGAATATAGTATGAATTCTATCCACTCATACAAACAAACAGTTAGAATAACCTCTTAAATTATTTAGGCAGAAGTAGAACGACGGGCTGATTTTGGTCTAAATGCGGTAACAATATTTTCGTTTGTTTCAATGTAAGGACCATCTAACAATTGGATACAATAAGGCACGCTTGCAAAAATGCCACTCACAATGACTTTACCGTCACTGTCTTTTAACCCTTCCAGCGTTTCTGCAATCGCTTTAGGTTGTCCAGGTAAGTTTAAAATTAATGCTTGGTTACGTATAACACCAACTTGCCGAGACAAAATCGCTGTTGGTACAAATTTCAGACTAATTTGACGCATTTGTTCGCCAAAACCAGGCATCTCTCTATCTGCAATAGCCAAAGTCGCATCAGGCGTAACATCACGGCGAGCAGGGCCCGTTCCACCGGTTGTAAGGACTAAATGGCAACCCGATTCATCAACAAGTTCACAAAGTGTTTGCTCAATCATTAATTGCTCATCCGGGATCAACCGAGATTCGATATGAAAAGGCGTTGTTAACGCAGCTTTTAGCCAAGCCTCTAAAGCGGGTAGACCTTTATCTTCATAAACCCCACTTGATGCGCGATCAGAAACAGAAACTAACCCTATGCGTAATTCATTCATATCAACCTCAATTAATCAATGACCATCTAACTTACGCGCAGATATTACCATGAGAACACAAGAGAATTAAAAACAATCTCAATATATTACTGATGTTTAATATTTGATTATTGAGAATGGATAATAAAAAATGATAAAGATCTATATTTATTTATCGTTAGCTAAATATAGAAAAAGGGAGCATAAGCTCCCCCTCTTTAATCTTGAATAATACTAATTAATATTACTCATCAATATATTTAGCAATATAAGACGCAGCTAAACTTTTTGCTTCAGCTAATTGTGCTGCATTTAATGCACGAGCGGTGCGTTTTAGCATCGCTTCATCACCATCACCATTTTCAACGGCAACAGAGAACCATGCATAAGCTTCTTTCAGATCACGTTTAACGCCTTTGCCATAGTAATAATTTAACGCAAGGTTATTTTGCGCAAGACCATTACCTTGAATAGCTGATTTTCTGTACCACTCAACAGCTTTACGTGCATCTTTAGCCACACCATCGCCTTCATCGTACATCACACCTAAGTTATTTTGTGCGTCACGATTACCTTGGTTTGCAGCCTTGGTGTACCAAAAAACAGCTTTAGTGCCGTTACGTTCAACTCCTTCACCATCATCATAAGAGACAGCAAGATTGTATTGTGCATCAGAGTGGCCTTGTTCTGCTGCTTTTGTATACCAAACAACCGCTTTTTCATGATCTTGTGCTACACCAATACCTTCATCATAAGAGATACCGAGGTTGTATTGTGCATCACTATCACCTTGCTCACCGGCTTTAGTGTACCAATATACTGCTTTCTCATGATCTTGCTCTACACCATCACCATCATCATAAGAAACAGCTAGGTTATATTGTGCTAAAGAAACGCCTTGAACCGCAGCTTTGTTATACCAGTAAACCGCTTTTTCTGCATCACGCTCAATCTCATCGCTCATATCATACATAAGCGCTAAGTTTAACTGTGCTTCAGCATGGCCTTGTTCAGCAGCTTTGGTATACCATTCCAACGCTTTTTGTGCATCTTGTTCAACACCTTCACCATTCTCATATTTTACGCCCAATTGATATTGAGATGCTGAGTTTCCACTTTCAGCACTTTTTTCAATTGCAGGTAAAGAGAACGCGGTTTTACTCTCTGCCATTGCAGCGCCACTAAGAAATAACGATGCAAGTACCGTTGCCAAGACAATCTTTTTCATAATTCACCAATAATAAATAGAGTATTTTAATAATATATTTTTATAATTATTACTGGATAAATAATATATTCCAATCAATTTAATCTTAAAATTTTCTTAAATGTTATTTTGAGAAGAAAAAAATGAAAATACCCACCTATAAAAGATGGGTATTTAAGATTTTTATAAGAATTTAACGACGAATTATAATAAATCCGCAATCATTTTCTCTAATTTTTCCTGATCGACAGCAAATTTACGAATACCATCAGATAATTTATCTACTGCCATTGGGTCTGCATTATGTTCCCAATAGAATTGAGCTTCAGTGATAGCCTCTGGACGTGCTTTCACTTCACCTTTATAAGATAATTTATGTTCAACTTCGCCTTCAGCTTCTGATAATTCTTTTAGCAGTGCTGGCGCGATAGTTAAGCGGTCACAACCGGCTAATTCTAAAATCTCACCTATATTACGGAAGCTTGCGCCCATAACTACTGTGTTATAACCGTGTTGTTTGTAATAGTTATAGATTTCAGTAACAGAAATCACACCCGGATCTTCAGCTGGGGCAAATTCTTTTTTATCTGTATTGGCTTTATACCAATCCATGATACGACCAACAAATGGAGAAATCAGGTAAACACCTGCTTCAGCACATGCACGCGCTTGAGCGAAAGAGAACAGTAAAGTCAGATTACAGTTGATACCTTCTTTTTCTAATTGCTCTGCGGCACGAATTCCCTGCCAAGTAGATGCTAATTTGATAAGAATACGGTCGTTACTAATACCTGCATCGTTATACAGCTTCATTAAATGACGCGCTTTTTCGATACATGCTTGAGTATCATAAGACAGACGTGCATCCACTTCTGTCGAGATACGGCCAGGGATCAGTTTTAAAATTTCTAAGCCAATATTTACTGCCAGCTTGTCACAAGCATCAACGATTTGTTGTTCACGTGAATTGCTTTGTGAGCGAGCCCATTCAATCGCTTCATCAATTAATTTACGATATTCAGGAATTTGAGCTGCATTTAAAATTAAAGATGGGTTGGTAGTTGCGTCTTGAGGCTGATACAGTTTCATTGCTGCAATGTCGCCAGTGTCAGCAACAACGGTTGTCAGTTTACGCAAAGAAGTCAATTTGTTGGTCATTTTGTTTATCTCATCTACTAGGTAAATCTGTTTGCAGTCACCTGCGGATATCTATTGATAATAACATGGACTGCTCACACTACAAGACGCTTAAATTCATACAAAGCAATTATTTGAATGCCAAACGTTTTCGCGAAACAAAAACGGAAAAAAACAGAAGAATACCGCAAGCTGAATCGTTTAAATTATCGGTTTTTACCTCAAATAAGAGAAACCATTGTTTTTTCCTATCACTATAATTTAGCCTATTATCGACAGAATTTGTTATATTCGATCAATATTAAAATAGCCAATTGAGGGAATTATGCTAATTACTATTTCACCAGCGAAAACACTGGACTTCGAATCGCCTTTAGCAACAACGCATTTCACCCAACCTGAATTGCTAAAATATTCCCAGCAACTTATCGAAGAGTGTCGAAAGTTATCTTCAAGTGATATTGCAAGCTTGATGAAAATAAGCGATAAACTCGCCGGATTAAATGCAGCTCGTTTCGGTGAGTGGCAACCTAATTTCACACCAGAAAATGCACGCCAAGCCATTTTAGCATTTAAAGGTGATGTTTATACGGGAATGCAAGCTGAGCTTTTTTCTGAAGATAATTTTCAATTTGCTCAACAACATTTGCGCATACTTTCAGGTTTATATGGTGTATTGCGGCCTCTTGATTTAATGCAACCTTATCGCCTTGAAATGGGAGTAAAACTAAAAAATAAAAAAGGTAGGGATTTATACCAGTTTTGGGGAAACACCATTACAGAAACGCTAAATAAAGCTCTTGAAGAACAAGGTGATAACATTTTAATTAATTTAGCGTCTGATGAATATTTTAAATCAGTTAACCCACAAAAACTCAATGCAGAGATTATTAAACCCGTTTTTCTTGATGAAAAAAATGGCAAATTTAAAGTTATTAGCTTTTATGCTAAAAAAGCTCGCGGATTAATGAGCCGTTTTATTATTCAAGAAAAGCTCACTAATAAAACACAACTTAAAGAATTTGATTTAGAGGGTTATCAGTTTAATGCAGCCGCATCAGAAGGCAACACCTTAGTATTTAAACGCGCTGAATCACTCGTCAAATAAAAATATTTATCTTTAGTTATCAACAATAAAAGCAGCACTAAAATAAGTGCTGTTTTTTATATTAAGGATCACAAATGTTTTGTTACTAACGGTAAAGGTGACCATGTAGGTGATGGAACAAATTCACTGCCTTGCATTATTGTCAGTTGTTGCTCATTAAATTGAGCCATTTCTTGAATAATAACCGCAAGAGACGCCTCAGACAGTATACTTTGCTTTTCAATAACCGTTACGGATCGATTAATCTCATTTGGCTTCTTTTTTACAGTTAAAACAAACTGATTATCCTGAGTTTTATACTGTATATCATCCCCTACTTGAAAAGCAGTAAGTCTCTCATGTTCAGATAATCCGGAAATAAAAAGGTGACTGTGATTTCCCTCATCATAAACAATAACTTCACCATGACGTTTTTTCACAATATAAACATTATTGCCAGCCCCACCACTTAAATAGTCATTACCAAACTCAGAGATTAATAAATCATTCCCGCTCCCAGCACTGAGATTATCATTACCTTCTCTTGCAATTAAAATATGATGTCCATGATTCACTACAATATGATCATCTCCTGCCCCCGCATCTATGACAGAACTATTTTTATTATGATTAACAACGATATCATTCCCATCCATAAGATAGAGAACTGACAATAAGTCTATCGCTTGACTTTGCTCCTCTTGCAAGGTGACGGGAATAGGCATTAATTGAGAGTCAAAAGGATAAAGAGAATAGGCAGATAATGCCTCTTTATTTAAGGCTAGTGATTCAGGGATCATCAGTACATTATCTTCTGTATTCATCGCTAAATTTAAATCAGTAATAGGTATAAGCAAACGTTGCATACTTTCTTTGGTTGGAAGAGTAAAAATAATATTATCTTTATCAATAAAACGAAGATTCATACCCGATCCAAAAATAGCGTTAATACTCGACGGCTCAAAAAACAGTTTTAAGTGTGAGTCTGGATGATAACGATGTGATAAAATACCGTCACTAAATATCAAATCAAAACCACTAATATCGGATAAAAAGAAATTACTAGTATCGTGCTGAGATAATATGTCTATCTGTTTAGAAAATGAAAGACTGATAGTGTCATTTTTATCCGAAACTAAAAATGTTCTAATTTGATAACTATCATTGCCTGCACTTAACGTAATAAACGAATTCTTTGTAATACCAACATATTGATTATCTTGATTATTTCCCAGAATAGTAAATTGTAAATTTTCACCTGAAGAAAATCCACTATATTGTAATTGTGGCAATAAATTAATTTTTTTAGTCTTATTAGGGTATGAAATTAGCAAGGAATGAGTTTCATCATCTATATATAAAGATTGAAGCTCTTCTTTATTATTACTATATTTATCTATATAACTAAATTTATATAATATATTATTTTCAATGGTTTTATTTTCATTCGCTGTCAAGATAAAACCATCCATTGTAGTTAAAGTATATCGATGAGCTAATAAATTATTTTCCTTTTCATTATAAACATTTTTTAGTGTTATTAAATGAAAAATAGTCTCATTATTTCTATTTCCATCATTAACTTTAATATAAAAAACAATATCTTTCCCATAACGTCGAATAGAGTATATTTCATCAAAATTATAATTTAACCTTACAATACTAGATTGCAATTCACTTTTTTCATTAATAATAGTTTCAAACTGAACATTGTAATTTTTTTCTAACGATGATCTTAAAATAATATAACTATCATTTCCTTCGCCACCTTCAGCATATCCCTCCTGTAATACTAAAGTATCATTTCCTTCTAACCCATATAATAAATCAGTACCACCACCTCCATCTAAATAATTATCTTCTTGATTACCATAAATAGTGTCATTGCCTATTTCACTTCCTATGACATTTTCAATACTGTCTAAGTAAGCAATAACTTTTTGAGTTTGTAATACGATGTTAGGCATAGAATCAACTAATTGCTTAGAGTAAAGGCGCCCGTTCTCTTGATAGAGAAAAAGCTTAGAATGAAAATTTTGGCTATTTGTTTCTTCTGCTGATTTTTTAAATTTAACATAATTATCTAATAAACTCACTTCATAACCAGTATATTTATTTGTTGTTTTAATAATACGAAGTGTGTCACATCCCTCTCGTCCATAAAAACGACTGGCATAAAGAGGTTAATCTGAAGTAAATAAATTGAATATATCACTTTTATTTCCTCCACTTATTCTTTTTGTTCCATTATAAATATCGAAGTTATTTTGAGTATTTGAAGGGGCAGCAATAATATCATCACCATTATAAGTATTAAAATAGAAAGCGTCGTATTCACTCCAATCTGATTTATAATATTTTTTATATTGGTTAACTTTTATTAAATTTTCAGCAATCCTTTCTTCACCCAGTAGAAGAATACTATTTTCTCGTGTTGTTTTTATTTTTCTAAAAAAGTCACTCTCAACGATATCATCAAAAATAGGTGAATCATTATCAGAAATAATATCTATAGAATAACGCTTCAATTCATTAATATAAAAATCCATATCAAAAATAAGTATTTCATTTGTAGCTATAGCTTCTTTAGGAATATAATATTTATATTCTGTTTTTTCCAAACGAAAATGATAAGAGAGTGCAGCTATTTTCTCTGCTTCTTTTTGGCTCATGTTTAATGATATTCGCTGAGCAACATACTCACCAAGCGGATTTAAAATTGAATCTAATGTTTTTCCCATTAAATTAGGAATAACTTTATAATAATAATATTCTTGATATATTTGTTTTTCATTAGTATAAAAATAACGAGCAGAATCAGATTGTTTTTTTATTTCATCAAGATAATTAATCGCATTTTTATCAATCATTAATTCTAATTGCGCTTCCGTTTCCAAATAAATAATTTCATTTTTTTTATCCGGAATAAGATCTCCCATCAAAAATGCATAAAAGCCATTATTGAGTTCTTCAAATGGCGTAAAATGCACTTTTGTTTTTGATTCTTCAATTAGTCTTACTGCTGTATAAATTGAGGTTGCTAAAGCAATAACAGCACCAGCAACAATACCAATGGGGCCTGCAATAGTAGAGCCTGCGAGCATAGCAATAGAAACCCCCAATGTTACCAATCCAGATACTACAGCCAAAGAGCCATTGACAATATAATCAATACGTTGTTTTTCATTAGGCGCATCTGAAATTCGACTAAAATTATCGTAAACATTATAAATATCAAATCCAATAGAAAGCATATTAAGACCGACACCAACTCTAGTACTTATTTTATTGATATATTCTAATGGATTATGACGATATTTTAATAATCCTTTAGCCAAAGCTATTTCAATTATTTCAGAAAGACCATTGTAAGCCATTTCAGACCACATAATAGCAAGATTATGAATAATTTCTTTACGTTCTTTTGCTACTAATAGTGGATTATTAAGCTGTTCAGCAAGCATAAATGTAGCATTAATAGATTGCCACGTGCTAAAAGTAATATTTGAGTAACCAATTTTACTAATTATTCGCATATGGCGAGGAATATTTAATGAGAACTGCCTCAAAGTATCCCAATCATTATGATCATATTTTTTATTATCTAGATTAATAATTTCAGACAATCTTTCAGAGGCTACTAGATAATCAATTCTATTTGTATCGCTAGAAAGAAGATATTTAATTTTATCTTTTTTATTATTTAATAGAAACTTTAAAATAGAAATGACTTTCTTATCTTCTTCAGTTCCAGAAAGTGACAAAAAATAATCATTAAAACAAGATGGATCAAATGTTAATTTTTCTTCCCATTTATCGATAGTACTTAATGAAATTAAATCTATTTTTTTACCATCTATTTTTGCTCCTAGATGAATTAATAGCATTTTATCAAAAGAAAGATTATTTATTTTTACTATTTCTTTATTTTTATTAGATAAAATATTATTACTATTATTTAGATAATCTAAAATATTTAAATGACTTATCTTGTCAATTGCTTTGGCAGGCGACAATCCCTCAAATACGTTTTTATCACTATCTGTATAAATCATACATTGAAGCTTAGTAATTAAATATTTATAGTTTTCAAATGTAGAAATTCCATCTAATAATACTCTATATAAAATACCCTTTCTCTTTTCATCAAAAAATGAAGAAAGTAATTTTTCTGATAATAAACTTAAATTTTTTATTAAACTTGGATTGTCATATATTGCATGAATCAGTTCAATTGCTCTATTTGCTTTTTCAGTTAATGTTGAATTATCAGCTTCATATTGATGATTTAAAAATACATGGTCAAAAGAAATTTCACCCATTAAATATTTATTAAATTCTCTATTAATTAATGGATCATATATTACTTGTATAAACTGACTTTTGATCATATTTTCATCAGCGACTCTAAAAATAGCTGATAACGATTCTGGATATATTAAATAGGCATCATGTATAGAAATATTATTATTAATAATTTTATCACTTAGATCTCTTAATACCTCTCTATGCTGTTCATTATTAATAATATCTACTTTCTTAATTAACGTTCCAATTTCTTCAATTGTAAGATCATAACGATTTATTTGAATATAGTTAAAAATATCTGCTATAGTTATATTATCTGAATAATCATATATTAAGGTTTTAATATCTTTTCGATAGCCTTTTTTAAATTCAATATTATCACGATAACTAGGATATAACTCAGAAACAAATTGATAAACATCTTTAGTTAAATGTTTATTTTCTATTTTTAATTTTTCCTCTGATGAAATAGATGTAATATCTTTATATTCCGCTTCAGGCGTAATAAAATTAGACAATGTTACATTCGTTAACAACGGCTTATCAATATAATTTCTTTCCGTAACGGGCTTAATAATAACATGCTCTTTTGAGAGCGATATCGTATTATTACTAATTTTATAAATAGGCATATTTAATCGTTGAGCAATGCCTTCAATAAAAAAATCACCGTATTGATAACTTAACAACTTCTCTTTTTTAGCAAAAATTATTGTTCTTTCATTAAAAAACTGATTTTCTATAATAATATTATATAAGGATTCAACCTCATTTTTTTGTCTAATAAACGATTGATTAAAAAGATTTTGCTTTTGATTTCCTGTTACAGTAACACGTATTCTATTTTTTAAGCAATAATCTAAAAACTGACTTATTTCTGGCTTATTATCTAAGTAGAGTGCTAACTCTTCACTTTTAACTCCATTATAAAAGTATATTATAATATCATCTTGATAACAATAATCTATATTATCAACAATAATATTGTCTATTATTTTACCCGTCAGAGTCGAATTTTCAGAAAATAAGAATTTAAAATTTTCATCATCATCATCAAATAATAAATAGCTACAATCTATTTTATTTTTATTTTGCCATAATGATTTTTCTAAAAGAACATATGGATTATCTTCATGAATATAGAAATCCTTTAGATGGTATCCATAATTTTTTTCTCTATAATGATTAAGAAAATAATTTTCTAACTGACCTATTTCATGAATAATCATTTTATTATTAAATTGCTGGTTTATAAAAAAATCAAAAAATAAATCATGATAAGATCCCAACCTATTATTTCTTTTTAAATCTATTTCATTCTTAATTAAATCAAGTAACTTATTTACATATTTGTTGTTTTTATACTCTAATAGATTTTTATAATTATCTTTTAGATGTAGTTTGTTGTGATCTTCTATCAATAATGTATTTTTTAATTCAGGAATATCTATTCCTTTAATTATCTCATTTAAATATTGGTAGTTTTCTTTAAATTCAATAGTATAATCATATCCATAAACGCCCATATTTCTATTTTTATCCGATAATAAATAAGGGCTTTCAATGATATTATCATAAATAAAGTTACTAATACCCCTTGTACCTTCATTAATTTCATTAAGCATTAATTGATAAAGTTTTGCAGCAACTAAACTATTTTTTTCAGCTAGTGCTATCAAATTATTTTTTCCATAAATAAACTCATCATAAAATAATTTATTCTCTAGTTTATCTTTTACTTTACTCAATATACTTTTAAGTGAGATATTTTTATTATTCTGATTAAAAATACCAATTTTATTAATAAGAGAAAAGCTTGAAACTAGTTTATCAAAATATATATTCCCATTTAACCCATTTATTAAAGAAATTATCTCATTTAATAAAACTATTTTATTCCCTTTTAATAGGTAGCTATTAATCTTAATTAATTCAGGATAGTATGTATCACTAAACTCTATATATCCCTTACCTTTCCTTATTTCTTGAAAAGAACCAAATTCAACTTCTTCGATATCAAAATCGTCATTATCATATTTATTTAAAATAATCTTACTTGCTTCACTATTTTCTATTATTTGCTCAAGATGATTTTTTATTAAATAAACACCGTCATCAACATTTGAATTTTTCACAATGACTTCTACTATTTTACTCTCTATTTTAAGCTCGACAACAAGCCCCACTTGTTCACTATAATGAATAACACGCCCAACAATATTATCATTGAAAGGTAATGCAAAACCTATCTTCTTTATATTTTCAGCAACTCCCTTATTTATCTCTATATTATTATAGTCCCATGCACTTCGGTAATTTGAAGTTTCTCTTCTTTTATATTCATCAAAAATAATATATTTTTTATTATCAACTTCATGAGATCCATAAAAATCCATTTTACTCGCCAAAACTTCATTTATAGATGAAATACTAGAATGCTCTAGTAATTCACTATTAGAATCAAACAAGGAAAATTTATGATTACTTTCAGAATATTTTTTGTACGAAATAGCAATCGCATGATCTTTAAAAGCAATAATAGCATAATAATCATCATAATTTTTCATAACATATTCTAAGTGTTCATTTATTTTATCTTTATCAAACACTATTTTTTTTATATGTGATTTTTTTAGTCCTCTATCCTCTAATATTTTGCTAAATTCAGTCGAATTTAATGAGTCAAAAATAAAATATTGTGCTTTTTCACTTAATCTCTCCATTTGAAAATGTTGAGACAATATAATATTCTTAATTTCTTTGATTAGATTTAATATTTCATATTCTTGTATACCACTAAATATAATAGAATCAAATTTATCAGCTATGACTTCAATTTTATCTTGATAAGAACGTATATTTTCTTTTAACCAGAATAAATATTTGTTTCCTCCTTCTAGACCATTATTTCTAACTTCAACTAAATAATTCAAACTCAGGCCATAACATAACCCAGCAAGAGTATGAATATGACTAAAATCATAATTAGTTTCTGTGGAAGTAATTAGATTAACTCGACTCATTACTCTTTCTAGTGGTTTTAATAGATCAATATATTGTGAAAAAATTTTTATACTATTATTTTTCATTTTAGTAATAAACCAACCTGTACCAACTTTATAAAGTAAATGTTCTCCACTGTCTGTTATCTGAGCATATTTAGATTTTGCAATTGTAAATGCTTCTTCTATATCATCGACATAAATATGCAGTACCTTTTCTGTCTTATTTAGTTTATCCCTAATAATAAAGATATTTTTATAAGAATAACTCTCATTAAGTTCGATGCTGATATCTTTATTAATAGTTATCTGTTTTTTTATTTTAATATCATTGATAATTTCTCTAATAATATCTTTATTACTTACTTTCCAACTTTGAGTTAGATTAAAATAACCAATATATTCTCTCTTATTATAAAATCGATAATGTAAGAAAACTATTATTATCTTTATTTTTTATAACCTCATTAATTTTATTAATGAGGTTATTTTTATCATAAAAGAACTCAACATTCCATCAAAATCAATAATACTAAAATTATGACTTTCATTATCTATTTGTATAAATAATTTTCCATTTTCTAACGTAAGGTAATAATCACCAGATAAATTATGGCGCATTAATAAATTTAGTTTTTCTTTTTGTATTTTATTAGGTTCTCTCCCTGCTAATTTTGCACTATTAAAAAACAAATTTTCTATACTTGAATTAATTTCTTTTTTAATAAAATCAAGACCTTTAGTAAATTCATTTTTATTATAGAGTAAAAAATTATTATTTATATTTTCTATAAATTCATTTGCCGCATACTCATTTTGAGAAATAAAAATGGATATATAGTTTCAATTAAAACTCTTTTTACTGAATTAAGAGAAAAGAATAACTCTTTATTATTTTCTTTTATATGACATTCTATTTTTAATACAATTTTATTTATATCATCATTAAATGCAATTTTTTTGAATCCATTCATATTTAATTTCCTTATTTTATAAAATTAAGCTATTAGAAATAAACTATATAAATTAATTTTATTTATTTTAAATGCTTATTTCTTATTTTTAATAAAAAAATAGCCCAATACTTTATTGGGCTATTTAATTAAATATAAATTTAATTATTTAAAGTAATTATTACTTAGGTGCTCTTTCAAGTAGGAATGCACGTAATTGAGCAAAATCGGCGGGTAAGAAGTGTGATAACAATTCTTTATCCGCACGTTCTGCTAGCTCTCTAGAAGTGGCAACTCACCACCTAAAATACGTTCTACACTTTCTTTGAATTTTGCTGGATGTGCAGTACCTAAAAATAGTCCGTATTCTCCCTCTTGAAGTTCATCGCGCAGTAAACGGTAAGCAACTGCCGCATGAGTTCTGAAATATAACCTTTTTTTTGCTAATTCCCGTACAGTTTCTTCGGTTGTTTTATCCGTGACAGCACCATGAGAAAGATCAGAAAGATCCCACCCTTTACGACGGTACAATTCTTCAATACGAGGCCAGTTATTAGGTTGACTAACATCCATTGCATTAGACAATGTTGCAACAGTACGATGGGGTTCCCATTTTCCATTATCTAAATAACGAGGAACTGTATCATTGACGTTTGTTGCCGCAATAAAACGCTTAACAGGTAAACCTAAAGATTTTGCTAACAAACCTGCCGTTAAATCACCAAAGTTACCACTTGGTACAGAAATCACGAGCTGTTCATGCTTTTCAGTAGGAATTTGAGCAACCGCTTCAAAGTAATAACAAATTTGAGCAAGTAATCGACTAATATTGATAGAGTTTGCTGAATTCAAATACATTGTTTTCTTTAAAAACTCATCATCAAAAGCTTGTTTTACTAATGTTTGGCAAGCATCGAAGTCATCCTTAATTGCAACAGTGTGAATATTTTCACCTAATGTACAGAACAGTTTTTCCTGTAATGGGCTAATTTTGCCTTCAGGATAAAGAATAACCACTTGTACATTTTCTAATTTGTAAAATGCATGAGCAACAGCAGCCCCCGTATCACCGGATGTTGCAGTTAAAATAGTAACCGGTTGATTGCCTGCTACTTCTGACAACATTTGCGCCATAAAAGCGGCCACCAAAGTCTTTAAATGCCAGTGTGGGGCCATGGAAAAGCTCTAAACAGCTAATATCATCTTCAACCTGAGTCACTGGGGCAGGAAATGCAAATGCAGTTTTAATTCGTTTTGCTAATACATCAGCTGGAATTTCATCACCTATAAATGCCGTTAAAATACGGCTACTGCGCGTTGCAAAATCAAGCGCTAATAATTCATCAATTTCATCTTTAGAAAACGATGGTAAGTCCTGTGGGAAAAAGAGGCCTTGGTGTTTACCTAAACCTTGCTTTACTGCTTGAGCAAAGCTCACTTGCTCTTGATTATCTTTTAAATTGTATAATTTCATGACTTACCCTATCTGTCTTGCGCCACGCGTATCTAAACGGCAGATATGCACAAAACCTTCACTGTTTTGTACATAGTGTTGTTTTAACCATTCGGCCATATCTTGTGCAATTTCTAATGAATCGGTGATGGTAAAAAGAGTAGGACCTGAGCCGGAAATGCCACAAGCCAATGCCCCTTTTTTTTGAGAAGCTTCTCTGGCCTTTTCAAATCCCGGAAGCAATTGAGTACGATAAGGCTCTGCTATCACATCTTTCATTAAATTGGCTGCCAGCTCGGATTGCTGTGTATGGCAAGCATGAATAAATCCAGATAAATAACGGCCATGATTAATAATATCTTCTTTTGAATACTGTTTTGGCAAAATCGCTCTAGCTTGTGCCGTAGAGACTTTAATTCCTGGGTAGGCCATTACCCAGTACCAGTCATCAAATGCAGGCACTGATTGGCAAATAATATCATTTTGCTCAAGAATGAGTTGTAATCCACCTAAATAACAAGGCGCAACATTATCAAAATGTACACTCCCCGAAATACGCCCTTCTAATTCACCCATCATTAATAATAATTGTCTTTCGTTGAAGGGTTTTTTAGCAAATTCGTTAAGTGCAACTAATGCGGCAACAACAGAACAAGCACTTGATCCTAAACCTGAACCAATTGGCATATTCTTCTCAAGTGTCATTGCAACTGGAAGTTCTTTGCCTAGTTTTTCACAGAATAATTGCCAACATTGATACACAATATTTTGTTTAGGATCAGCAGGCAATTTGCTAACAAAATGCCCTTTACTTTCCAGTGTAAATGATGATGCTGCTTCAATTGCGACACAGTCGCCAAGTAATTGCCCATCAATAGGTGAAACTGCGGCGCCGAGAACATCAAATCCGACGCTCACGTTACCTATTGATGCCGGTGCGTAAACTTTAACCACGCTTAAACTCCCAATTTCCATGATAAGGTACGTAATACATCTGCAAACACTCCAGCAGCAGTAACATCATTACCCGCACCATACCCACGTAGCACTAATGGGATTGGCTGATAGTAGCGAGTGTAAAAGGCTAAAGCATTTTCACCATTTTTTACTTTAAACAGAGGATCATTAGCATCAACAGCCATCATTTTAACTTGGCACTGCCCCTCATTAATAATACCAACATAACGTAATACTTTACCTTCTTTCTGCGCTTCTTCGACTTTAGCATCAAACTCAACATCAACTTGAGGTAAACGGCTTAAGAAATTAGCAACATCACCCGTGCTGTCAAATGAAGCCGGTAATACAGGCTCTACATCGATATCACTTAACTCTAATTTATAACCCGCTTCACGAGCTAAAATCAGTAATTTACGTGCGACATCCATACCAGAAAGATCATCTCGAGGATCCGGTTCTGTAAAGCCTTTTTCTTTCGCTGAAAGTGTTGCTTCTGACAAGCTCTTACCTTCATCTAACTGGCCAAAAATGTAAGAGAGCGAGCCAGAGAGAATACCATTAAATTGAACTAGTTCATCACCTGCATTAAGCAAGTTTTGTAAGTTTTCAATAACTGGTAAACCGGCACCCACGTTAGTGTCATACAAAAATTTGCGACGTGAAGCTTCCGCGGCTTTTCGGATTTGATAGTAATAATCCATCGACAGCGTATTCGCTTTTTTGTTTGGTGTAACCACATTAAAGCCATTTTGTAAGAAATTTGCATACTGTTGCGCAATTTCCTCATTTGATGTGCAATCAACAATCACTGGATTTAAGAAGTGGTACTCTTTTTCTAAACGAATAAGTTGACTAAAGCTAAAAGGCGCTTTGGCTTCTTTTAATGCTTGTTGCCAATTATCTAAATCAATACCCTGCATATTCGTTAACATCGCGCGCGAATTAGCAATACCACATACACGAAGATCAATGTGCTTATTTTTCAACCATGCCTGTTGACGATGAATTTGTTCGATTAATGCATTACCTACTCCCCCCACACCAATCACAAAAACTTCAACAATTTGATTTGTATTGAATAACATTTGATGGCATAAACGTACCGCATTGGTTGCTGAATCATTAGCAATAACCGCAGAAATAGAACGTTCAGAGGACCCTTGAGCAATAGCAACAATATTGATATTGCCACGTGTTAATGCAGAGAAGAATCGTGCTGAAATCCCTTTCAGGGTACGCATACCATCACCCACCACAGAGATAATCGCTACATTTTCCATAATATCTAATGGATCAAGTACGCCATCTTTTAATTCTAAATAGAATTCATCTGATAATGCTTTTTGCGCTCTTATCAGCTCTTTTTGTGGCACACAAAAACTAATGCTGTATTCAGAAGAAGACTGTGTGATTAGAACAACTGAAATCCCCGCTCTCGACATTACCGAGAACACGCGAGCCGCCATTCCTACCATTCCTTTCATTCCAGGCCCAGATACGTTGATCATTGCCATATTATTAAGGTTAGTTATTCCTTTAACAGGTGTGCTCTCATCTTTTTGACCATCACCAATCAAGGTACCCGGCGCATCTGGATTGCCCGTATTTTTAATTAAACAAGGTATTTGGAATTGGGCAATAGGCGCAATTGTACGAGGATGAAGTACCTTGGCACCAAAGTAAGACAGTTCCATTGCCTCTTGATATGACATGCCTTTTAACAAACGTGCATCAGGCACTAAACGTGGATCACAAGTATAAACACCGTCAACATCAGTCCAAATTTCACAGCATTTAGCACGTAAACAGGCTGCTAATACTGCAGCTGAGTAGTCTGAACCATTGCGACCTAATACAACCAGTTCACCTTTTTCATTACCGGCGGTAAAACCTGCCATTAAAATCATATCGTCTTTCGCGATATTAAGTTCCAAAATGCGACGAGTCGATTCAGGGATATCAACGGTAGATTCTAGATAGTGACCTTGTGCGAGTAAGTTTTTTACAGGATCAATAACAGTGACATTATAGCCACGAGCTTGTAAAACCGATTCCATAATGGCGATCGAGAGCTTTTCACCACGACAAATCATTGCCGCATTGATGCTATCAGGACATTGTCCTAATAACGAAATTCCATGAAGGATATGTTTAATTTCAGCAAATTCACGCTCAACTTTATCTTTTAAACGTTCATAATCGAAACCAGGCTGTTTTTCTCTTAAACCTTGTAATAAATTGGCAAAAATTTGTTCGGCTTCTCGTACTTGAGTGAGGGGATCTTCGCCTTCTGCCGTTTTTTCAATCATTGCAACCAAATAATTTGTTATTTTAGCTGGTGCTGATAATACAAGAGCGACTTGTCCTTGCTCTCTTTTTTTCTCAGCGATATCAGCAACATTCAGCACACGCTCGGCATTGGCAACTGAAGTTCCTCCAAATTTTAACACTCGCATACAACTCTCCTGATTTTTCACCCAAAAAAAAAACCCGCATTTCTCAATGCGGGCTTTTTCGATTTTCGTTTTTTATATGCGACAGCCCGTCCCGCAATATAAAATTCCGGTGGTGGTGGTAATAATTGTCATTTTAACTGGGCTGTAACTACGCATAACTATCCTGTCTGTCTCAAATTTAGTTTGACTATATACTGGTTAAAGCAAAGCGAGAGAGATGTCAATTTTTTTCTTTTTTTTACTCAAAAAATAAATTTCACCTAAATGAAATATATTCGATCGTTACTCCTATTGTAGTATAGATATTGCTATCACAAAGGGATAAATAAAGAAAATAAAGCTACTATTTTGGTGTTATTTGGGGATTTGTACTTTTATAAGGAATAAGGTATTTTAGGCTCCTTTAATTTGTGTAACAAAACTGGTAAAAAAAATAATCCCCACTATATTTAACATATATTTTTCTTTTACATTACATAAATCAAATTATATAGTTAACTATTGAAATCAGGGTTAAGCTGTTATCTTGATTTTGATATGTGTCAACAAAAGTTAGCTTTTTAGATGGTATTTAATACAACTGGTGTTATATTGCTGTTAATAGACTATGGGCGTTTTGCATTCTGATTTTAGCGTTCATTGTCGATTAAAATCGTAATTTTTTTGTAATAACGTGATGGTTATTTATCGAATTTCAATCTGGGTCTAGTTTTTGCGTGCTAATAACAAAAATGAATAACCACACAAGTGCACACACAGAAGTTAAACACAGATTTCCTTTTTCTATTTTTGGTAATTTTAGGTAGCAAATATGCAAACCCCGCACATTCTGATTGTTGAAGACGAAGTAGTTACTCGTAATACCCTGAAAAGCATATTCGAAGCTGAAGGGTATATCGTACACGAAGCCACTGATGGCAACGAAATGCACAATGTTCTCTCTGATCACGATATTAATCTGGTCATTATGGACATTAACCTTCCTGGTAAAAATGGGCTGTTACTGGCTCGTGAATTACGAGAACAGGCAAGTGTTGCATTAATGTTCCTAACGGGTCGTGATAATGAAGTTGATAAAATCTTAGGCCTTGAAATTGGTGCTGATGATTACATAACTAAACCTTTTAATCCTCGTGAATTAACGATTCGTGCTCGTAACTTGTTGTCACGTACCATGAATTTAGTTAATGGCACAGAAGAACGCCGTTTTAGTCGAGAGCTATAAATTCAATGGTTGGGAGCTTGATATTAATAGTCGCTCACTGATCAGTCCTGCTGGTGAACAATACAAATTACCACGCAGTGAATTTCGTGCGATGCTACATTTCTGCGAGAATCCTGGAAAAATCCAAACTCGAGCAGAATTACTGAAGAAAATGACAGGTCGTGAATTGAAACCGCATGATCGTACTGTCGACGTTACAATTCGTCGTATTCGTAAGCATTTCGAATCTACACCAGATACTCCTGAAATCATTGCCACAATCCATGGTGAAGGTTATCGTTTCTGTGGTGATTTAGACGAGTAATTTGATTCTATATCAAATAGTTAATTTATAAAAAAACCCCCGATTTTTATTCGGGGTTTTCTTTTATCTAAAATCGTCTTAATAAAATCACAAAAGGTGAAAATTGATCTCAGCAACTATTTTGAAAAAAAATAGAGCGACTTGTTAAAAAAAATTTTAAACCTTATTCAGATTAATTTTATTAACCATTGAGTTATCTAATAATTCAAAATCACTCTTTCCACGGCATAATAGGCACTGCACTAATCGCGTTTTTTGGCGATCCATCAATGACTTTATCGGAATAGGTTAGGTAAATCAGCGCATGACGCTCTTTATCGTAAAAACGGACAACTTGAAGCTTTTTAAAGACTAAAGACGTTCTTTTTTGGAAAACAACATCACCTCGATTTTTTCCTTTTATCACCTTTTCACTTAACTCAATAGGCCCCACTTGCTGGCAAGAAATTGCCGCATCTGCCGTATCCTCAGCAAGACCTAAACTTCCTGAGATCCCTCCCGTTTTTGCTCGGCTTAAATAGCAAGTCACATTTTTAACTTCAGGATCATCAAACGCTTCAATCACAATTTTATGGTTAGCACCAAAAAACTTAAACACAGTATCGACATAGCCAATTTCTTCCGCTTTTGCCATCAAAGAAAAAGGGAGTAAGATAGACACAGCTAGCATCTTTTTGAAATTTAACATATTTACTTTGTTCCATTGAAAAGATGAGAAAATAATTAAACCTAGAATAAAACAATCTTTTGCTAACTGATAGAAGAATTTGTGTACATCTATCACCGAAAAAGACTATATTTTACGATTACCTAACAATATAACTTGTTATAGGTGTTTAGCCTATTTACCATCTACAACAATAAATAAACGAATATGACTAAGGGAGATGTATGGATCAAACCAACATCATACGTGATTTGCTCGCTTGGCTTGATAGTAACCTCGATAAGCCATTATCCCTCGATAATGTCGCAACCAAAGCAGGCTACTCCAAGTGGCATCTACAACGCATGTTTAAAGAAGTTACAGGACAAGCGATTGGTTCTTATATTCGTTCAAGGCGTCTATCTCGCGCTGCCGTTGCATTACGTTTAACGAGCCGCCCTATTTTAGACATTGCTTTGCAATATCGTTTTGATTCCCAACAAACGTTTACCCGTGCTTTTAAAAAGCAATTTAATAGAACTCCAGCTCTTTATCGTCGCACTGATGAATGGTGTGCGGTAGGAATTTGCCCACCCAATTACCTTAGATCCTCAACATTTACCTAAATGGGAATTTGTGCAGTTATCTGAGAAAAAACTCATTGGTATTGAGCAAACATGTAGCCATACACTTGAACAATGGGCTGATGCCTGTTCTGATATGCGCCAAACATTTTGGCGTTACTATATGAGCAAAATAAATGCGGTTCCTCACCAAGTTTATGGTCTTCATCATGCACAACATAGTGATGAACATGAAGATGAACAACGTGTACTTTACACCACTGCAGTTGAACCTGACTATGCAACATTTATTGAGTATGATGCAGCCAATGAGGTCTCATTAGCCGGTGGCGATTATATTCGCTTGATTTCGAAGGTGAGGCGAAACGAGGTGCAATGCAGGAGTTTTTATTCCTGATTTATGGTGTTTGTTTACCCACTATGGGGCTAACTCGCCGTAAAGGTTATGACGTCGAAAAATACTATCTTAAAAATGTGCGTTACAGTAATGAGATGGTAAACTGAACCACAAGATCATATCGAACGCTTTGAATATTACATCCCCATTAAACGTGAAGATGTAACCGCATAAGAAAAAGCTCTCTTGATAATCATTTCAAAGAGAGCTTTTATTTTTTAACGTTGAACTTCATCTAATGCAGTAATCAGTAAGATGACTTACATCACCTGCCGTTTCAATCACCCAACCATTGGCAAGCCAAGGACTATTTTGATAATCGACACGTGATATTGAACAATTACGCAGTCTTAAACGACGTTCTGCATATGCAGGTAATCCCAAAACTGTACTCAATAAACACCCTAATGCAATACCATGGCTCACTAAAAGTGGACGGCTATTTTGGGGTAAATCAAGGCATTGATTTAACGCAGCCTTCATTCGGGTCGCTAATTCTGCCATTGATTCTCCTTGGGGAATTCGCCCATCAGGTGTACCATCAATCAAACTCTTGCGCCAAGCCTCTTCTTGTGTCTTTAATGTTGCGATCTCTCGCTGTTCAAGAACGCCCATATTGAGTTCACGTAAACGTGAGTCAGTGATTACTTCACAGCCACAAGCTTGTGCAATGATTTCTGCCGTTTGACGAGTACGGCCAAGATCGCTTGAGATAATATGGGTAATGCCTGCTGATTTTACTTTTTCAGCAACTTGCTGTGCTTGACGCACACCATTTGCTGTCAGTGGGCTATCAGATTGCCCTTGAATACGTCTCGCCACGTTCCATTCAGTTTCACCGTGGCGAACAAGATAGACCTGTAACATACATTTTTTCCGTTATACTGCTCTAATTTTTCAAAGGATGATTAATTCATTATGTATCATGTCATTGCAGCCACTACGAATCCAGCAAAAATCAACGCGATAAAACTCGCTTTTGAGCAAGTGTTCGGTAAAGATACCTTTGATATTGAAGATATTAATGTCGATAGCCGTGTTCCACAACAACCTATCGGAAATACAGAAACGAGAACTGGCGCACGTCAACGCGTGATGGCAGCCCGACAAGTTCGTCCAGAAGCAGATTTTTGGGTTGGTGTTGAAGCCGGTATTGAAGATGATATGACTTTTGCTTGGATTGTTGTCGAGCATGGACAAATTCGAGGTGAATCACGCTCTGCAAGTCTTATGCTACCAGAACAGATCTTAAAAGGGATCCGTGAAGGCAGAGAGCTTGGTGATGAAATGGCCTTCTTAACCAAAATTGATAACATTAAACAGCGCGGTGGTGCAATTGGTTATTTTACCGATGGCCTACTCAGTCGTACGTCTGTTTATCAGCAAGCATTAGTTCTGGCATTAGTGCCTGTAACTCATGCTATCTATAAAGAACTCAATCAAAAAGAAGATTAACAACTAACCTGATCGGTTTTTTTAGATAAAAAGAAAGCAAAAAGCCATTTAATCATGTGATTAAATGGCTTTTTATTATTCTAATTTACATAGTCATAATGCAACTATTTTTTTGTCATTAGCTCTTTTTCAAGCCATAACTTCACTTCATGTGGCGCAGTTTTTAAACTATTAGAGCCTCTAGTGATAGTAGCAATACCAACGCCTAACTCTTCTTTTAGCTCACGCTGACTTAAGTCTCCCCGCATTAACTCTTGCACAATGCGTACTCGTGTCGCTAAAGCACTACGTTCATCAGGTGTCATTAAAAGCTGTAAAATAGGAAATTGCACATCTTGCTCAAATGCATGTTGTAATAACTCAACAAATCTTAGCCAGTGCTCATTCTCTTCAGGTGATAATGCAGGATCTTGCATCGTGGAAGCCTCTTTTTGCCACACTCATTAACTAGTACAAACTATATCATACTTTGCTAATGGACAAAGAGGCTCTCACGATAAATCGCTGTTTTATCCCTTAATAACGGCTATTCCATTCATTCTCAGTTAATATCGGTTGCTGTTCGCCTGCAAAATAACTATAAAAAACAGCAAAAGAGAGTACATTTTTTACATAACCACGGGTTTCTGCAAAAGGAATACTTTCTACAAACGCAATAGCATCTAATTGGCCATTTGCATCAGATAACCAACGATCAACACGCGCGGGGCCTGCATTATATGCAGCACTAGCTAAAATACGGTTTTGGTTAAACCTTTGATAGACAGAATCCAGATAAGCAGTACCAATCTCAATATTTTTCACCGGGTTTGTTAACTGCGCGCTACTGACATAGCCGGTAATACCCGCTTGTTTTACTGTAAACTCAGCAGTTTTTGGCATTACCTGCATTAACCCTGTTGCACCAGCTGAAGAGCGTGCTTGTGGGTTCCATGCACTTTCTTGGCGAGCAATTGCCATCGCATAATTACGATCTATAGATTTGTCTTTTGTGTATTGCTCAAACTCATTTTTCCAAGCAAGTGGAAAACGCTCTTCTAAATGATCCCACATTTTTCCTGTAATAGTGGCTTGTACTGCTAAATCAGCCCATTTTTGTTCAAATGCATAACGTGCTAATTGAGATTGCATTTGTGCTGGTTGTGAGACAACGTAGTTTGCCCACTCTGAGCGCGCCAAGTTGTCCATTTGCCAATACATTAATTCACGAACACGTTGTACTTCTGGCTGATTAGGGATGCTTGATGAAACACTCGGTGCTTTATCTATCACCATTACATAAGGCTTACCGAGCTTAGAAGCAGCAACCATTGGGTAAAAGCCACGATTTTGTGTTAGTGCTTCTAAAATCGCTTGTGCTTCACTATTTTTACCTTGTGATTGCAACACCATTGCACGCCAATAACGCCACTCTTCCTTATTTTTACTTTCAGGAGAGAGCCTTTCTAACCACAATGACAATTCAGCAGGTTGATTTTGGCTTAATGCTAAACGTACACGACGTTCACGCAAGGTATCAGATGCAGTATCTTGGATCACACTATCGCGCCATTTTACCTGCTCAGGTGTCGCATAAGGCATATATTGCCATGCCACGGTATCACGCATTAACTGACGTTCACTTGCCGTCATTTTTTGTGCATGCGCAATATTATCCAGTTGAGCTCGAGCTGCATCTGCATCTTTTCTCGCCCAACGTGAAAATGCAGATTGTATGATGGAACGAGAGAAATCAGTCGGTGAAAGCACGGTTGCATAACGCCCCACTAAGTTTGGAAAGTCTTGTAATTCAACCAACGCATCACTCATCGTTTGATAATTTTCTGGAAGACGTCTTGCTAAATATGCCGCAAGCCCTGTATTACCATTTTTAATTGCTAAGTTAATCCGTTCTAATACTAGTTCTGGTGTTAATTGATTAGCTTTTTCCCATTCATCAAAAAGAGGATCACAACTTGATGGCATTGATGTGCCATTTAGCCATGCTTCTTTAGCCCCTATCCATGCCGTTTGAATATCACCGGTTGCCCACTTAGCATAATAATAGTTACATCTAGCCGCTTTAGGATTTGGTGGATTAGGACTAAAGGTCAGTAGATTTTGCCACTCTTGACGTTTAGCCAATTCATTTACAAATAGCGAAGGAAGTGCTTTTGCTGGTGGTAATGTTGGGTATTTGGCCACAAACTCAGTCACCACAGCCGGTGCAATAACATCAAGATTATCGGTAATTTGGCGATATTCCAGATAAGGGTAAAGTGGATAGTTTTCTAATGTCGGGAGTAATTTTTCTACTTCATCTGTTTTTTTAAGATCCCATGCAGCCTTAATCTCTTGGTAGCGAACACGTTGTTCACTTAATGAATCTGCTTGTGCCCATGTTGAAAAACACAAAGCTCCTATTGCGACTGCTAATGACCACTTTTGCTTAACCACGTAATATCTCCCACCTCGAATAAACCACCAAATACTGAATACATTAGCTAATATGATAATCATTAACAATGTAAGTTCCCCTCTTTAAGAGAAATTTTCATTACTTTCAGAGGAAGCACGAAAGGTAGATAAAAACCTCGCTTTTGACTAAGGTTTTCTTTTATAAATCGGGTATACTGGCGACTTTCATCTTTTTCGGGTCTTTGGCAAATTACTGGCATTGACTTTGCTATTGTTCATTTAGGTGCCTTAAAAACGCGACTTAATTACAAAAAATTTGTTTTATCGCGAAAAAACGGCGCCTCAGAGAAAATCTCTTTTATAATCAAAGGGTAATTATAGTGGCTCAATACGTTTATAGTATGTTGCGTGTCGGGAAAATTGTCCCACCCAAACGACATATCCTTAAAAACATTTCACTCAGCTTCTTCCCGGGTGCGAAAATTGGTGTACTGGGTCTAAATGGTGCCGGTAAATCAACATTACTTCGCATTAATGGCGGTATCGATACCGATATTGAAGGTGAAGCACGCCCACAACCTGGTATCAAAATTGGTTATTTACCACAAGAACCAAAATTAAACCCCGAACATACAGTACGTGAAGCCGTTGAAGAAGCCGTTAGCGAACTGAAAAACGCATTAAACCGCCTCGATGAAGTTTATGCTGCTTATGCTGATCCTGATGCTGATTTCGATAAATTAGCTAAAGAACAAGGTCAATTAGAAGCAATTATCCAATCTCATGATGGCCATAACCTTGAAAATCAACTAGAGCGTGCAGCAGAAGCGTTGCGTTTACCTGAATGGGACGCAAAAATTGAGAAACTTTCAGGAGGTGAACGCCGTCGTGTTGCTATCTGCCGTCTTCTGTTAGAAAAACCAGATATGCTGTTATTAGATGAACCAACTAACCACTTAGATGCTGAATCGGTGGCTTGGTTAGAACGCTTCTTACACGATTATGAAGGTACTGTTGTTGCAATCACGCACGACCGTTACTTCCTTGATAACGTCGCGGGTTGGATCTTAGAACTTGACCGTGGTGAAGGTATTCCATGGGAAGGAAACTACTCTTCATGGTTAGAGCAAAAAGATGCGCGTCTAGAGCAAGAAGCCGCAACAGAAGCTGCTCGCCATAAATCAATTCAAAAAGAGCTTGAGTGGATCCGTCAAAATCCTAAAGGTCGTCAAGCAAAAGGCAAAGCACGTCTGGCTCGCTTTGAAGAACTGAATAGCGTTGATTATCAAAAACGTAATGAAACCAGTGAACTCTTTATTCCACCTGGGCCACGTTTAGGGGATAAAGTGTTAGAAATTAATAATCTAACAAAATCTTATGGTGATCGTGTTCTGATTGATGATCTCAGCTTCTCTATCCCTAAAGGTGCTATTGTTGGTATTATCGGCCCTAACGGTGCGGGTAAATCAACGCTATTTCGTATGATCTCAGGTCAAGAACAACCAGACTCAGGTACTTTAGTGCTAGGTGATACTGTTAAGTTAGCATCTGTTGATCAGTTCCGCGACAGCATGGATGATAGTAAAACTGTTTGGGAAGAAGTCTCAGGTGGCCAAGACATTATGCGTATTGGTAACTTTGAAATTCCAAGTCGTGCTTATGTTGGCCGCTTTAACTTTAAAGGCGTTGACCAAGGTAAACGTGTTGGCGAACTTTCTGGTGGTGAACGTGGTCGTTTACACCTTGCTAAACTGCTACAAGTTGGCGGTAACATGTTACTGCTCGATGAACCAACCAACGACCTCGACGTTGAAACCTTACGTGCATTAGAAAATGCGCTGTTAGAGTTCCCTGGTTGCGCCATGGTTATTTCCCATGACCGTTGGTTCCTTGACCGTATTGCCACACATATCATCGATTACCAAGATGAAGGTAAAGTAGAATTCTTCGAAGGTAACTTTACTGAATATGAAGAGTACAAAAAACGTACATTAGGTAACGATGCTATTCAGCCTCGTCGCATGAAGTACAAACGTATGAGTAAATAATCGAATTTATTGACTCTATGCGATAACAAAAAAGCAGAGATTATTCTCTGCTTTTTTGTATTTAGATTATATTTAAATAATTCTTTTATTATCTTTTATTTAATAAATACTTGTAAATCAGTATTAATTAACTCTCTTGCCTATAATCAAAGCTTAAAGGCGCTGTAAATGAAATACTCCCATTGTCTAAACGATAACTTTCTGGTGCAGGAAATGGCGAAGCCCGTTTAATAGTATTTAACGCTTCTCGATCAAGAATGCGATTACCTGATGATGTTTCCACTTTGGCCTCTAATAATTCACCTTTGGCATTTAACACAATAGAAACCTGTGTCACACCTGTCGCTTTAAAACGTATCGCTGTTCTTGGATAGCGTTTATACATCTCAATATGACTATGTACCAAACTTTCCCACCCCATTTGCCCACTTACGGAAGAAGATGAGAAACTATTAAATTGCGCACTACTGGCTGTACTCGTCCCAGAAATCGGTGCACTCGTTACTTCAGAGGGGGCTTCTGAGATAGGGAGATCATCAGGGACTTTTACTGCAACTGGTTTTGGCTTAACCACTGGCTTTACTTTTGGCTTTTCGGGAATATGTTCATAAGTACCTTGTTCAACCACCGGCATTTTTGGTAAATCCAATACTTCTTTAATTGGCTCAGGTTCTGTTTCTGCGGGCTCAGGAACAGACATCACTTTTTCAGGCCCAACAGGAACATCTTTTGTTTCTGTCTGAGCTAATTGATAGATACCAAGATCCATTGTCATTGCGGGAGGTAAAACGCCATGACGTTCATCTTTAGAGGTTATCCAGCCAATGGCGATAACGACTAGCGTTGTATGAAATAAAATACTGGCAGTTAATCCACCAAGAGAAAACGACCAACGGCGTTGAAAAGTCGCCGACATACTACTCATAATTCTTGCCTCTGATTTTCTTTCTGATGAATTATAGGCATAATACAAACACAAATGATATTGCTTATTATTAATAATACAATAAAAAATTAGCTTGATAATTATTATAACTTGTTCGCTTGAGAAGCAGTAAGAGCTTATTATTTCACTCTTTTTTAGACACCAGAGAATATGGCTAGCGATAAATCATTGGCACAAAAAATTAGTTGTGCCTATCAATCAACCTATGGACAACTTGTGCGTTTTTTCCACAAACGTACGGGGAATTACCATGATGCGGATGATTTGTCTCAAGATGTGTTTACACTATGGTTAAACAGAAAAGAACAAACACCGGTGCAACAACAGCGTGCTTTTCTGTTTAAAATAGCGAACCATGTTTTGATTGACCATTGGAGAAAAAATCAAAAGCAAAAAGATATCTATCAGGATGATTATCAATTAGATGATGTTGCTCAAAATTATACAACTGAGCTCGATCCTGGGTATGTCCTAGAGCATCAACAACGTTTAGATCTACTTAGTGAAGCAATTGCAACATTGCCCCCACGCCGACGAGAAGCGTTTATTCTTTATCGTTTTGATGGTTTATCACAAAGCGAAATTGCAGAACAAATGGAAATCTCAATCAGTATGGTGGAAAAACATATTGCAGCTGCGCTATTACATTGCAAAAGATACGTCGATGCAGGACAGGAGAAATGCACGAATGATGAGTAAGCCGGAAAAAAACATACCGGAAACTAAACCTCATACAAATGAGGAAACCGCTCCTCTTTTCTTAGGAGCTGATGATGAATTACTCAATGATTCTATTGACGAGCAAGCAGCCCTTTGGTTCACCCGACAACACAGCCAAAGGATGACCCCCAAACAACGCCAAGAATTTAAAGACTGGATAGAAAATGATGTCAATCAGCAAGCGTATCAAGATATTGCGGGTATTTGGCGTCAATGTGATGCATTATCACGACCAACAATAACTACTGTTGAAAAGAAAAAACGTTCTCTTTGGCGCCCCGTCATCCACACTACCGCAACTTTTTGCCTACTCACTGTTTTATATCTCCCTTATAGTCATTTACCCGCATTACTAATGGATAATATGACGCTTGCAACCAGCGACTTACCAAAAGAAATGACTTTAGCTGATGGCTCTCAAGTCTACTTAGACAGAAATACACAAGTCAGAGTCGCTTATGTACAAGAAGAAAGACGATTATGGCTAGATAAAGGTCAAGCTTATTTCAAAGTAAAATCAAATCCTTATCGTCCATTCTATGTACAAGCAGACTCACGATTAATCAAAGTTGTTGGTACTGAATTCGAAGTCAATCGCTATGATAACAACCAAATTAATGTTGCAGTACATGAAGGGATCGTTGAAGTAAAAGCAACTCCTAAATCTTCTCCAGCTTTTTTGTATGCCGGTTCTCAGGCCACCAGCAAATTAGACAACGATAGTTTTGTTATCTCTTCGGTTAATATTGATGCCGTAGGAAGTTGGCGTTTTGGTCAACTGCATTTCTTTGAACAACCATTGAATGAAGTGATAACTAAACTCAAACCTTACCTTGATATTAATATTCAAATTGCCTCACCCGATATTGCCAAAATGAAAGTCTCTGGTGTTGCCAATATTAGCGATGCAAAAGGCTTTATTACTGCAATCCCACTTATATTGCCGGTTAATGTCGTTTTCACCGATAAAAATAATGCGTTAATTATCAATAAGTAAAAATAAATATGAAAAATATTCTTTTTTGCATGTGAGGATAATTCTCATTTCCACCTCTTCTTTAGTAACAACAATTATTAAGTTAGTGAATGGGATTGGTGAAATGAAAATGAATAACAAAAAAGAGACCCTTAAGAGGTCTCTGCTAGCGTTACTTATAAGTACCACTATTGCTGTACCTTGTGCTTATGCATCTACCATTTCTGTGGCCTTACCAGAACAGTCTTTGGCTGACTCATTGAGCACTATTGCAAAACAAGGACAAGTCCAAATTTTATTTGATGCAAATTCGGTCAAAAATCTACGTGCTCCAGCACTTTCTGGTCAATTTGACACTCAAACTGCATTACAAAAAGTTTTAATAGGTAGTGGGTTAGACATTATTCCACAAGGAAGTGGATTTGTTATTCGCCCTCTCGTAACGACTAACGCGATTATTATTCCTGAAGTAAAAGTCACGGGTGTCGGTAGTACTTATCATCCTGCTACCGATGTTGTTTCAGCACCTCAATACCTCACGTCAGAAGAGATAAAACAGCGTAATACCGGTGATGGCAACATCACTGACTTACTAAAAAGTAACCCCGCAGTTCAATTCTCCCAATAATGACAGCACGTCAATGAATCAGGGTGAAATTAAACCTTCACGTATTTCTATTCATGGTTCTAGCAGTTATCAAAACTCTTATAAACTTGATGGTGTCAGTTTTAACAATGACTTTGATCCGGCTAATTCAGGTAATGGTGAAACCAATACTCGAGTGACCAGTGATGAACAAGGGATGTACCTTGATAGTCGTTTAATTGATAGCGTCACGGTTTACGATAACAATATTCCTGTTGAATTTGGCAGGTTTACAGGAGGCACCGTTGATGTGCAAAGTCGTCGCTGGTCTGGTGAAACTCATGCTAATGCTTATTACCGCACAACGCGCTCAAGTTGGAATAATATTTTTACTGATCCAAAACTAAATTTTGATACAGCCAATAATGATTTTAGTAATCCTGCCCGTTTCCAGAAAAAATACGACAAACAAAACTTTGGTGGTTGGTTTGAAACAGGGTTAACTGAGCATACAGGTTTAATATTCTCTGCTTCTCGCCGTGAATCAACCATTCCGATGATGATGAGTAGTGCGGGTGGTTTTATTCACACACCTGACTATCAATTAGAACAAGTTGAACAAAACGCAGGTTATCGCGACCAAACTCGTACTTCAGATAACTATTTTATTAAATATTCTTGGGATATTTCAGAGACCCAATCTCTTGATTTATCAAGTAATATCGCGCGTTATAAAAGCTATTTATTCTCAGGTTCAGTCTATAACTCAGGCTATGATAATGAGCATAATGGTTTAAGTTTCACTGCGCTTTATAAACATAAATTAGATCTCGGTACATTAGAATTAACAACGGGTTATCAAAAACTAGAAGATAAACGAACGAATGATCAAAATTACTTTATTCGTTTAGATGATGCAATTACTGGTTGGTCAACACCAACAAGTTATAACAGTGGGGGTCAGGGTGATCTAAAGAGTAATCAAGAAACCGTAAGCACTAAAGCGATAATGCGCTTTAACGCGTTCGACTTAGGCTCAACCATACACCAGCCCACAACGGGTTTTGAAGTTGCTCGAACTAAAGGCTCTTATATCAGAGATAAAGATTTTTATAGTTATTTCTATACAGGAATAACTAATCCCGATACAAACGAGTGGAGTGGCGGACGTTCAAATACAACACGCTTCCGATCAGGAAGCCATAGTGCAACCTATACAAACTATGCAATCTATCTTGATGATAATATTCAATATAAACGCTTAACACTGCGTCCTGGTATTCGTTTAGATAGAGATGATTTTGTTCAAAGAAACAATATTTCACCTCGTTTAAGTGGTACTTATGATATTTGGGGCACAGGCAATACGCTCTTAATCGGTGGTGTAAACCGTTACTACGGCCGCTCCATGTTAACTTATGCATTGTATGGGGGCACAAAATGCAGGCTTGCAACACTGTTACTTCAATTGCGAATCACCTAATGCCAATTGGAATAACCGTACAGACTTTGACGGTCTAGATTCTTTAAAAACGCCTTACAACGACGAATTCACATTAGGCTTGCAACAAGAAATCGCCTCAACCACTTGGCGTTTACAATACGTTCATCGTAATGGTCGTGATGAAGTGCGTAGTGATACAAAATATCCAGGTAGCACTAATTACGAAAAAATGAATATTCGTGCATTCAATAACAAGGGTCGTAGTTCACACGATACTGTGACTTTATCGGTGAAAAATAGCCAGCCTTGGGAATTAGCACAAGCTGATCATATTTTTAATGCTTCAATAAGTTGGCAACAAAGCAAAACCAATACCCCTAAAGATTCAGGTTATGCTGACTTTAGTCCAAATACTCAAAACGTTAACCGAAACAAAGTGCTATATGACGGAAAAATCATTGATGCCAAAGACTTACCCTCTGGTAACTTCAACTCTCCATTAAAAATCACAGCAGATCTTACGAGTGTTTGGGATGAATGGAATGTGACTTGGTTTAACCAATTACAATGGAATAGCTGGCGCTCTCAAGCAGAAAAAACCAATAACGGCAACCCAATTAAAACACCTGAAGCGGGTTATATTTATGCCTATAAAAAACAGAACTACAGTAGCCGCTTTACTTGGGATACCAAACTAAGCTGGCAACCTGAGTTTGCTCATGGTGTTGGTATGTCAATTGAAGTTAACAACGTATTAAATACTCGAAACGTTGCTGATCACTTTACTTACAAAGATAAAGAATACAAATCGTATGAACCAGGTCGTCAGTTCTGGTTACAAGTCAGCTACGACTATTAATAAATTGCCGAAGTTGAAGTTAATGTGAGCAACCAAGTCGATACACAATAAAAAATATGACCAATAAGCAATGAAAACAATAAAACAATTTTTCTATTTAGTTTCACCTTTTTGGGGGCAGCGTGAAGCCCTTTACTGCTGGTGTCTATTGATTGTCTCTTTGACCTTAACCCTGTCATCCGTCTGGTTTAACGTCAAAATGAATGAATGGAATGGCAGTTTCTATAACGCATTACAGCAACTTGATGGACAAGCGCTCTACACACTTCTTCAACAATTTGTTGTTATTATTGCGGGATTAATGACTGTCGTGGTAATGGGTGATTTCTTACGCCAAAAAATGGTTATTCGCTGGCGAGAAGGCATGACTGAACAAGTCCTCGGTCGCTGGTTATCAAAAAACAGTAAACACTACATGTTAAGATTGACGTCTCAAGAGCCTGATAACCCGGATCAGCGTATTGCAGAAGATATTCGTTTACTAATTGAATCAACAATGCGCTTAACGGTCACGTTCTTACACTCGTTACTCACACTTATCTCTTTTGCTACCATTCTTTGGTCATTGTCTGGGTGCCATTTCTTTCACATTAGGGAAGAGTGAGTGGACTATTCCTGGGTATATGTTTTGGGCTTGCATTATCTATACCATTATCGGGATCACCATTACGCAGTTTATTGGCTCCCCCTTGCGTAAGATTAATATGGATAAACAGCGCAAAGAGGCTGATTACCGTACTGCTCTCATCACCCGTAAACAACATGGTGATGCAATTGCAGGTCAGAGGGGTGAAATGAGCGATCGTAATGAATTAATGGGTCGTTTTTTAGGGGTTATTCGTAACTGGAACAACCTCATTCGCTACGAAAGAAATCTTGCATTCTTTACTGTGGGCTATCAACAAGCGACTGCAATGGCACCGATTATTTTTGCCTTACCTAAATTCCTTGCTGGCGAATTAATGCTAGGGGGATTAATGCAATTAAGACAAGCATTCTCTAGTGTTGCAGGTGCATTAAGCTGGTTTATTTTCTCTTATAAAGAGATTGCCGCATGGCAGGCAACGGTGACTCGTCTTTATAACTTCGTGGTACTTTTAGAGCATGATCATGAGCCAGAAATCACCGATTTAAATGATAAACAGACTAAATTGAAAGCCAACCTTTCTCTGTTTATGCAAGATGACAGCCTGTTAATCCAAGATATTAACTTCTCTGTAAAAGCAGGTGAGTTAACCGTTATTGAAGGTTGCTCTGGTTTAGGTAAATCAACACTGCTTAGAGCATTAAGTGGGCATTGGCCTTATTTCAAAGGGGAAATTCAACGTTCACCAAATGTGTGTTGGATCCCACAACGTATGTATCTGCCTTTTGCTCGTTTAGACAGTTTGCTCGCTTATCCTTGTCAGCCTAATCAATTCTCCACTAAAGAGTATGAAGAAGTACTTCATTTGGTGGGCTTAGACAAAATAAAAAACCAACTTTCACTGGAAACGGATTGGACAACACGTCTATCAGGCGGTGAGCAACAACGTCTTATTTTTGCCCGTTTATTGCTCAATAAACCTGATCTTATTTTATTAGATGAAACCACCTCTGCACTTGATGAACAAAATGCATTGAATATGTTGCAGTTGCTAAAACAACATCTGCCAACTACAGGTATTGCCTTAGTGAGCCACCAACGCTTTACACATGTGATTGCAGATAATGTGATTTCACTCAAAGCCCCTACCGAGTCCTCCTCTCAACCTGCTGGAGTTACCGAATATGTATCGTAAATTACTGATTATTTCAGTCAGTCTTTCACTTTTAGGTTGTGCGACAAGCACCTCGAATCAAAATGACAAAAACACGCTATTGCTGCGTCCTGATATTCGCCATTTTACCCTAGATAATGGTTTAGAGGTCTACTTACTGCAACGCCCACAAACAGGTGTTGAAATGCGTCTTTTGGTAAAAAGTGGTTCTGTTCAAGAAGATGAAAAACAGCTTGGTTTTTCACACTTTACTGAACATATGGCATTTAAAGGGACAACTCATTTTCCGGGAACTACGGGCTTTAAACAGCTTGAAAGCCTAGGCATGAAATTAGGTAGTCATGTTAATGCCGCGACAAGCTTAAATGCGACGACCTATAAACTGTCATTGCCGAATGCAAACCCGATCCAGATTAAAACAGGGTTAAGGATCTTATCAGACTGGGCATTTGAAATGACATTTGACCCTATTGAATTTGATAAAGAGCGCCCTGTTATTGTTGAAGAGTGGCGTTTACGCCAAGGTATCGGTTTTCGTATTAACCGTCAGTTAGAAGAATTGCGTTATTACGGTAGTCGTTATTTGGAACGTGATCCTATTGGTGATTTGGAAATCGTTAAGCACGGCGATGTCAAAGATGCCAAACGCTATTATGATACTTGGTATCAACCAGAAAGAATGGCATTAGTGCTGGTCGGTAACTTTAATCAAGGTGACGCTATTGCGGATATTAAACAACTATTTAATGCTAAAAATAGCGAGAATAAAGGCATTGACTCACCATCTTGGCACAATTTTATTGACCATAAAGATCTACTGGTTAAAACGATTTTCGACAAAGAGCAAGGTTCACGTATCTTACAGTTCACCTTGCAACGTACTTTGCCCGCCCCTTTAAACAGTCGCCAGGGCCAATATGAAGATTTAATGGATTCATTATGGTTATCAATTTTAAATCAACGCTTCTCTACTATCGTTGATAATGGCTTAATTACCTCTATTAGTGCGAATACGCAAGGCGCAATGCTGAACTCTCGTCGTTCACAACAATTGATGATTGCGCACCCTAAAGGCAATGATTATCAAGGTGCATTAGATATCTTATTTACAGAAGTTCAACGCCTAGCCTCTGTTCCAGTAACTCAAGAAGAGTTAGATAATGCCCGTAACGCAATGCTAAAAACGTCTAAGCCAACAAGCCACGGGTGAAGAGCATTATGAGCACAATTATTTAGCCAACCAAATCACAACGGCAATTGAATTGGAGATGCCAATTCAAACTAAAAAACAGGCGCTAAATTTAAGTTATCAATTAATCAATAAAGTCACACCTGAAACATTATCAGCTTATTTTGCTCAATACCTAAAACAATCATCACCACGAGTTGCCGTCATTGGCCCTGATAGTGATGCTAATTTGTTTAATGCAACCAAAGTCGCACAACGCTGGCAAGAAATTAGACAATCAAACCTAGGGGCATTTACGTTAAAAACGCAAGCTGTTGTGTTAGATATTAAACCTGAACTCACAGGTTCAATTATTTCAACACAATCATTGCCGATTGAAAAAACACAAGAATGGACACTGAGCAATAACGTAAAAGTGATTGTAAAAAATGACAATTATCTTAAAGATAATATTCAGGTTTCTCTGCGTATTCCAGGAGGCTCATCACTTGAAACGAATCAAAGCTTAGGTATGGTGCAGTGGGCATTAAAATTACCTGAAGTAAGTGGATACGGTCATTATAATGCACGTGAATTAGCGTTATTTACCAAACAACACCAAATTAGTTTACGTCCTTACAGTGAACTGTTATTCCATGGTTTCCGTGGCGAAGCCCCGATTGACGAATTAGAAACCTTACTCACATTAATGCATCTAAAAATAACTTCTCCACAGTTTAATGGTGAGAAGTTAGAGCAACAGAAGCAAGCCATGGCATTAGGTATTTCAAAAACACCTGTTGAACGCACATTCTTAGATAATATCAATAAAGAAAGTTATCAAAATGGTGAGCGTCTAATCGTTTCGCCTCAAGGAGCTTGGAAACAGTTTACAGCTCAACAATTAAAACAAACCAACCAAATGATTTTAGGGCAACCTGCTGATATGACATTAGTTATCAGTGGCTCTGTCAATATTAATCAGATAAAACCGCTGATTGAGCGCTGGGTTGCCAGCCTGCCAACACGCTCTGAACAACGTCTATTCTGGGCAGATCCAGCCATTAATCCAAAGCTGACTTCCTTTAGCAAAACATATCCTATCGCAAGCAGTGATAAGAGTATGGTAAGTATTCAATATGCAGCGCCTGCTCAATGGTCACAACAACAGGTGCTGGCACTGAATTTACTAGATACCGTCGTTAGTCAACGCTTAAGACTTAACTTACGCGAACAAGCAGGTGGAATTTACTCACTGGGTTTTTCTGAAATACTCACAAAATTACCGACAAGTTACTACGCAGGTCGTTTAAATTTTACCGCATCACCAGAACGTGCTGATGAACTTATCACTTTAGCTCGTAAAGTCGTCAACGAAGTTAAGCGATCAGGTATTACAGAGAAAGAGTTACAAGAGGCTAAAAATATCTGGCTAACTGAAAATTCACAGGTCAATGACAGTGCAAGTTATTGGACAGAGGCCCTTGCACAAGTCGCAACCGATGACAAACAATATCAGCGTTTACTCACCAATCCAGCCATTATAAAAACATTAAGAGTGAATGATATCAACCAAGTCGCCCGCCAATGGTTAGGAGAAAATGAAAAAGTCTTTAAATTAACACCACCCAATAAAAAATAAGCCTTGAAGAGTGAAAAAGAAAACGCCCAGTTTGTTATTAAACTGGGCGCTTATTCATCAAATTTAATCAAGTCACTATAAACACATTCAAGAATACTGACTATAAAATTTATTAATCTTTTTTAACAGCAAAACGGCCACTACCTAAAAACATCACTGCAATCGCAGCAAATAGATAGAAACCAGCACTTTCTGGTGCCCATCCCCCTGTTTTAGGGTTTAATGCAAACAAATCACCAGAATGAACCATGAGTACAGCAACAAACATGGTACCTGCTAAAACCAAAGCAGATACTCGTGTAAATAGACCAATAATCAATAAAATAGGCGCAACAACTTCACCAACCAGCGTACCATAAGCAATAAAAGCAGGTAGATTAAAGTTAGCTAACATTCCCTGAATACCTGCTAATCCACCTGGTTCCATTTTATGAAGACCATGCAACAACATTAAAACACCAAGAGAAACACGTAGTACAAGCTTACCCAAGTCAGAACAGTCAACAAGTTGATTAAATTTATTAATCATAACGTCTCCAAATTCAAAATAATGATGTGTGTTTTTAATACGTATTAATAGGTGTTAACCATTATATGATGAATAATTATGAATGAGTGTAGTTTTTATTATCATTATTTGTTCTCATTAATCGATTACTTAGATTATTATCGATTTATAACACCCTAATCACCTTTTCCATGATTAAGATCACAACTTATTAACATAATGAACTCTTAACCTCTCACTTCTCGTTATGCTATAGATATCTCATCTGACCAGTATAAAAAGGGTATCTGATGGCACATTATTCTCACTTATTTTCGCCCCTTGATTTAGGCTTTACTGTACTTAAAAACCGTATTTTAATGGGCTCTATGCATACCGGACTCGAAGAAGATCCTAAAGATGCTCCAAAACTTGCACAGTTTTATGCACAAAGGGCGGCGGCTGGTGTTGCACTCATTGTTACAGGTGGAATATCACCTAATAAGCAGGGTGTATTATTACCCCACGCAGCAACATTGATGTCTGAATGCCAGCTTGCACCACATCAATTGGTGACTGATGCTGTTCATCAGCAAGGTGGTAAAATTGCATTACAGATATTGCATACTGGTCGCTATAGCTATCAACCTGATTTAGTTGCACCAAGTGCAATTCAATCCCCGATCACCCCGTTTATGCCGAGAGCAATGAGTCATGAACAAATAGAACAAACTATTGATGATTACATTCGTTGTGCGCAATTAGCTCAAAAAGCAGGTTATGACGGTGTTGAAATTATGGGTTCTGAAGGCTATTTAATTAATCAGTTTTTAGTTAATCATACCAACCAGCGAGACGATCAATGGGGGGGAAATATTGAAAATCGTTGTCGTTTCCCCTTACGTATTCTTAAAGGTATAAAAAAAGCGGTGGGTGAAAAATTTATTATTATTTACCGCCTTTCTATGTTGGATTTAATTAAAGATGGTTCAGATGCATCAGAGGTACTCTATCTAGCCAACGCCATTGAAAAAGCGGGTGCAACCATGATCAATACGGGGATCGGCTGGCACGAGGCACGTATCCCAACAATTGCTACCATGGTGCCAAGAGGTCAATTTGCCAATGTAACACGTGAACTAATGGGAAAAGTGAATATTCCTCTCATCACCTCAAACCGTATTAACACCCCACAAACGGCAGAAGCTATTTTGGCTGAAGGCTGTGCCGATATGGTTTCAATGGCACGCCCTTTCCTCGCAGATCCAGAATTTGTCCTTAAAGCCCAACAAGGGCGTGAAGATGAGATAAATACCTGTATTGCCTGTAATCAAGCCTGCCTTGATGAAATATTTTCAGGCCAACCAGCCACTTGCTTAGTCAATCCTTTTGCTTGTCGAGAAACCGAGCTCTTAATTATCCCAACTCAACAACCTAAAAAGTTAGCTGTTGTCGGTGCAGGGCCTGCCGGATTATCTTTTGCTATAACAGCGGCAAAACGAGGTCACCATGTCACACTTTTTGAAAAAGAAGATGCGATTGGTGGGCAACTCAATATTGCCAGACAAATTCCTGGCAAAGAAGAATTTCAAGAAACCTTGCGCTACTTTAAACGACAACTACAACTCACTGGGGTGATTGTTAAAAATAATACCGAAGCCACTCCTCATCACCTGGTAAACTTTGATGAAGTTATTTTAGCCAGTGGTGTAACTCCACACAGCCCTAACATTACCGGCCAAGAGAATGAGATTGTTAAAACTTACCTTGATGTGTTAAAGCACCATCAAGCTGTAGGTAAAAATGTGGTGATCATTGGTAGCGGAGGTATTGGTTTTGATACCGGCCTTTATCTTACGCAAAAAGGCCAATGCAGTAGCCTAAGCCCGTGTGCTTTTAATAAAGAATGGGGTATTGATCCGACACTTTCTTATCGTGGTGGTATAAAACCTGCAACCCCCAAAAAAGATGATAATAAACAAATTATTATGACACAACGTAAAGCAGGCAAAATAGGGCTAAATTTAGGTAAAACAACGGGGTGGATACATCGTTTAACACTTGAAAATAAAGGTGTTAACTTCTTAACTCATTGTGCTTATCAAAAAATCACCTCTGAAGGGCTTTATATTGAACAAGAGGGAAAACAACAACTTATTCCCGCAGATAATATTATCTTGTGTACAGGGCAACGCGCTTACCATCCATTACTTGCTCCTTTAGAAAGTGACAATAAAAAAGTTCATCTTATTGGTGGTGCCAAAGATGCCAGTGCATTAGATGCAAAACGTGCTATTAGGCAAGGAACAGAATTAGCGCTCGATATTTAATATCTTTTTCAATGTCTGAGTAAAAAGAAACCCCACATAAAAATGTGGGGTTCTTTTTTTATTATTAATTATTATTTTTTACTACTCTTCCTGTCTTACTACTTACCCATTTTACCCATTATTTTTTTCAGTTAATGGATTATCTGAAATACGGTTATCTTCAGCAATACAGACGGTTGCCGTAAAAAGAACATCGGTTGATGAGTTAAGTGCTGTTTCTGCTGAATCTTGTAATACACCAATCATCACACCCACAGCAACCACTTGCATCGCGATATCATTGCTAATACCAAACATGCTACAAGCCAATGGAATTAACAGTAAAGATCCCCCTGCAACACCTGATGCACCACAAGCACAAACAGCAGCAACAAGACTTAATAACAATGCCGTAGGCACATCAACAGACATACCCAATGTATTTACCGCGGCTAATGTCAAAATAGTAATGGTGATTGCGGCTCCGCCCATATTGATTGTCGCACCTAATGGAATTGAAACAGAATAAGTATCTTCGTTTAAATTCATGCGACGGCACATCGCCATATTCACAGGAATATTTGCCGCTGAGCTACGTGTAAAGAAGGCGGTGACGCCACTTTCACGCAAACATGCCCATACTAATGGATATGGGTTACTGCGGATTTTCCAAAATACAATCAGTGGATTCACGACTAAAGCAACAAATAGCATACTGCCAATCAACACCACCAGAACATGTAAATAACCGGCTAAAACTTCAAAACCTGTTGTTGCTATCGTTGATGATACCAACCCAAAAATACCAATAGGCGCTAGACGAATAACAACACGTACAACATTTGTTACAGCGTCAGCTAAATCTTGCGTTAATGCTTTTGTAGTATCACTTGCATGGCGTAATGCCAAACCTAAACCAATAGACCATGCTAAGATCCCCATATAGTTACCATTGATAAGTGCATCAACAGGGTTAGCAACCACATTAATTAACACCCCTTTGAGTACCTCCGCGATATTTTCAGGTGGAGTTAATTGCGATTCGTTGACCACTAGTGTTAAAACAGATGGGAACATAAAACTTGCAAAAACTGCCGTTAAAGAAGCAAAGAACGTTGCTAATAGATATAAAATTAATACAGGGCGAATATTCGATTTTTGCCCTTGGCGATGATTTGCAATCGAAGCCATTACCAGAACCCAGACTAACACTGGCGCCACGGCTTTCAGCGCACTAATAAACAGAGTACCTAACAAGCTCATCATCTTGGCAACTTCTGGTGCTAACCAAGCGAGTAAGATCCCTGCAACTAAACCAATGAGTATTTGTTTGACGAGGCTTCCCCTAAAGAACAGGCTGAAGACTCTGGATTGTTGTTTATCCATAGCTATTCCATTACTTAAAATAATATTTAAAAAAGGCATTTTTGAGTGTTTGCAATGCCAGTATAAGGAATTGAATCGCGCTGAAAAGCTGATTATGCAAAATATACAGCATTAATCATCATTGTTAACAAATAAATAACATATCTGTGATCATAATAGGATTTTGTTCTTTTTAGTATACCAACCAAAAATGAAAGAAATTATTATTATCAGTAAGTTATACTTACCCAAATACCTTGTTTTTTATTTTTCTTCTCTTCTTTTTTGTTATCTTAATCAACTGATAGTTTTTTTATTAACATAATCACTAACAATCACGCACTCTCTCCAAGCACAATTTGTATAAATAATAAACAAAAAAGATGAATGATTTAAATAAGATAACCTTTTATTTTCTTTCAATTGATATTGAAAATTTATCTTTTTTGATAAAAATAAAATGTGATATTTCTCTTTTTAATATCTTTTCTCTCAAGGTTTTCTTTTAAAAAATCACCTACTCTGAACTCAAAAAGAGATTAAATGTCTATTTTTCAAGATCCCATATCTATGGGTAAGTTGTATCGTAATAGAGTTGAAAAATTTTCTGTCTAGTTTTTCCTGATTTTGTTAGAGTGTTGCTGTTTTAAACAATGAAAAATAGACCCTATGAAGTGGAAAACGGGTAAATTTATTACAACACTTATTGAATTTATATTTACCCCCAAATGACTCAGTTTTAGGAAGCCTTTTATATGGAAATCGTAAGAGAGCTCTTCTTGGCGCTATGGCATCAAGATTACGAAACCTTAGCTAATCCCTCATTAATATGGATTATCTACATTTTGTTATTCACCATACTATTCCTAGAAAACGGAGTATTACCCGCGGCTTTCTTACCAGGAGATAGCTTATTAATTTTAGTGGGTGTGTTAATTGCTAAAGACACAATGGACTTTCCATTAACCTTACTTATTTTAACCGCAGGTGCGAGCCTAGGCTGTTGGTTGGGCTATCTTCAAGGACGATGGCTTGGTAATACAAAGTTAGTACGTAGTTGGCTATCGCATCTACCAGAACATTACCACCAACGTGCACATGGGCTTTTTCATCGTCATGGCTTAGCCGCATTACTTATCGGTCGCTTTTTAGCTTTCGTCAGAACATTGTTGCCAACGATTGCAGGCCTTGCTGGCTTGAATAATACTCGCTTTCAAATTTTCAATTGGCTAAGTGGACTTTTATGGGTTGGTATACTGACCACATTGGGTTATGTATTAGGTAATAGCCCACTATTTCGTCAATATGAACACCATTTAATGAACTTCCTGATGCTATTACCTGTTTGCCTATTAGTAATCGGTTTAATTGGTAGTATCTGGGTTGTAATTAAAAAGAAAAAAAAAGCAAAGGCTTAATCCCTATCAAATAATATCAAGATTTTCTGACTGTCATTACACAGTAAAAAAAGGCCTGTTTCATCTTATTAAACAGGCCTTTTTTCTTCAAATGCTCACTCCTTAATCCCTGTTTCATTCTTTTAATCCCCCTACTTAATTAAGATTTATCTCTTTTTTTTACCATCAAGTCATTATTTAATTTCATTAAGCTGTCAAATTAGTCTATTGTTATAAGTATCACATTCTATCTCTATTAAAGGAGTTACTTATGTCTCATCAACGTTCAAACGAAGATCTGCGTAGTGAATTGAAATCTCTTGCTGATACTCTAGAAGAAGTGCTGAACTCCTCTGCAGATAAATCCAAAGAAGAGCTCCAAAGCCTACGAGCCAAAGCAGAATCTGCCATAAAAGGTTCTCGAGCAAAACTCAGCGATGCAGGCCGAGAAATTGTTGATAACACTAAAGAAATGGCAGGAAAAGCAGATAACTACGTTCGTGAAAATCCATGGACAGGTATTGGTATCGGTGCTGCTGTCGGTGTTGTTCTTGGTGTTCTACTTGCCAAACGATAATTGATAATGAGTGACACGCAAAGACCACAGGGCCCCGCTTCCGGGTTCTGAATTCTCTCAGTAGAATTGGTGCAATCGTTATAGGCATGATTGAAACTCGCCTACGATTAATTGCCATTGAACTAGAAGAAGAAAAAACAACGTTGATCCAGCTTATTCTCATGACTGGGGTCACCTTGTTACTCACTGCATTTGGTTTAATGAGCTTACTTATACTGGTTTTTTGGGCTATTTCTCCTGAATATCGAATTTATGCTTTAGCTATCACAACGGCTGTTTTACTTATCTGTGCGCTTATTGGCGCCATCATGACATTAAGAAAAGTGCGAAATTCTACCCTGTTAGGCGATACTCGCCAGCAATTAGAATTAGATAAACGTCTTTTGGAGCAATATCATGATGAACAGACAAAATAAACAGGCGATCCTCTCAAGACGTAAAAAGCTGTTGTTGAATAAAATTCAGCAACAGCGCTCTGATTTAGGGCAAAGTACACAAATTTGGCTTGATGTAACAGAGCCTTATGATAAAGCATGGCGCATTTTAGTCTCTTTAAAACCGGCCCTTTTAGTAGGCGCCAGTTTTATGTCGCTTTATAGTATTAAACACCCTAAAAAAATCATACGGTTAGGGCAACGCGCTATCGGTGCATTTGGCTTAATTAGAGCAATACAGAAGTCATTCAAAAAAACCTCAGATTAAACATCAATTTTTTTGTCTATGAATGTTAATTCTTCTTAATATCCTCTTTTTCAATTTCCCATTATTGTATCTCTCACACTGTAGCCGTGGTTATTAATTCTGAAAAAAGAAAATTAACCAACGAAAATACAAATATAAACAGATATAAATTGCAGATAATAGAGTTTGATTAGGAATAAACATCATGAAAAAATTTGAAGACATTGCATTATTAATTGCCCGTATTTTAATGCCAATTTTATTTATCAGCGCAGGCTATGGAAAAATTGGTGGTTACGAAGGTACACAGCAATATATGCAAGCAATGGGCGTTCCCGGTTTCTTATTACCACTGACTATTTTATTAGAATTAGGTGGTGGATTAGCAATCTTATTTGGTTTCTTAACCCGCACCACAGCAATCTTTACTGCGATCTTTACTCTCTTAACCGCGTTACTGTTCCACAGTAATTTTGCTGAAGGCATGAACCAATTAATGTTTATGAAAAACATGACAATTGCAGGCGGATATTTATTACTCGTTGTGACAGGCCCTGGTAAATGGAGTTTAGATCGTATTTTCAATAAAAACTGGTAATAACAAGTTTAGAAACAAAAAAGATCCCTTAGGGGATCTTTTTTTTGTTGATAAAGATTTTTTAATTATCTAACAATCACTCTATGGGTGATATTTTTGCCTCTATTTAAATAGATCTTCTGCGATACACTAAATTTTAGGTGCGCATTTTTTGTCCTTTGAGAATAAAAATCGTAGTTTGCGTATTATTTTGAAAATAGGACTATTTTTTCCTTACAAATCAACGCTATTACAATTTGAAAAAAAATACACATTTTGTTACATATTAAAAAATCCATGTACATTAGAACTGACTGGCTTTAGCGAGATTTCGGATATTTACGAAAGAGAATGATATAAGTAAATACACTTATTTTAAGAAACGAAAGCAGTAAATAACGTGTGAACAATTATTTTACGCTAAGTCACTTATCCTACGAGGATACAACGTCCTTCTTTTCCGTCACTCCCTTTACTTCCCCTTAAAATTACTTAAGCTACTCTAATCAAATCGCGGTGCACACTGGCTGATTTTTTGAAAAGGACATCAACAATAATAGTTTTGTTGAGAAACAATAACTGATAGTTAATTAAGGACTTGCCATGCCAACTCCCTGCTATATCTCCATTGAAGGAAAAACCCAAGGTAATATTACTGCGGGTGCATTTACGGCTGAATCAGTAGGAAATATTTATGTTCAAGGCCACGAAGATGAAATGCTGGTGCAAGCATTCTCTCATGTAGTGACTGTGCCCACTGATCCACAATCAGGTCAGCCTTCAGGTCAACGTGCGCATAAACCTTTCCGTTTTACGGTGGCGTTAAACAAAGCGGTTCCTCTGCTGTATAACGCATTAGCCTCGGGCGAAATGTTGCCAAAAATCACATTAAAATGGTATCGCACCTCGGTTGAAGGGAAGCAAGAGCATTTCTTCACCACCACATTAACTGATGCCACTATCGTCAATATCGATTGCCAAATGCCACACTGCCAAGATCCGACTAAGTCTGACTTCACTCAACTGATCGAAGTGTCTCTTTCTTATCGCAAAATTGATTGGGAACACACCGTTGCAGGCACATCTGGCTCTGACGACTGGCGTGCGCCACTCGAAGGTTAATTCTTCACACTTTATTTATGGGCTCTGTCATGGGCCCATTGTTCTCTGCATTTTTTGTCTTTTTTATTGCGTGTTTGTCACATTTAAATGGGAGCTTTTATGTCAACGAATGACGCTAACAATACCCCTAAACCCCGTTTGGTATTAGATGATCCGACATCATCACCCTCTTTCAAAATAGGGATGACATTCTCTGAACAACAAGCCCGCATTAAAAAATACAGCGAATTACTTGAAACCCTAGGAAAGGGGTTACTTCATACGGGGTTAGTGTTTACTTGCCAAATTGGCGATTTACCTAAAAGCACTTTTCAAGTCACTCAGTTTGATTTAAACGAAGGATTATCAGCGCTTTTCACGCTTTCAATACACGCGGTGAGTGAGCAGCGTGATATTGATTTTGCCAACCAATTAGGTGTGGCTTCATCATTAACCGTCAGTCGTGACGGTAAAACAATCCGCACGGTTCAAGGCTTACTGGCGAATGCCGAACAAGGCAACACCGACGGCGTTAAAACGTGGTATCAATTTGTTATTCGCCCTGAAATGTGGGTGATGACGCTTAATTAAGACAGCCGTATATTCCAACATAAAACGGTGCCTCAAATTCTTCAGCAATTGCTAGATGAAGCGCATATCAAATATGACAACCAGTTCTATCAACCCGAACTGCATCAAACTCGTCGCTATATCACGCAAAAGCGTGAATCTGCTTATGCTTTCTGGTGTCGTTTAGCGTTTGAAGAAGGGATCAACTTTTGGTTTGAAGAAGGGCCAAAACTGTTTTATAGCGACAATCATTTAGGTATGACGGCGGGGATCACGCTGACGTATAACCCACAAGCGGAAACGGATATTACGGATACCACCGCTACCACATGGCGCTATACCGAACGTTTATGCAGTGATGTGCGTATTGATAAAGACTATAACCCAATACGACCTTCTTATCCGTTATCGCAAAACACAACGGGTGACGTTCATCAGCAACATCCTGTTTTTGAAAGCTATGGCCGTTTTCAAGAAGAGGCAGAAGCTCAGCCATTGAATCAATTGCGTTATGAGCAATCTCAAAATTATCGTCAAACAGGCTCGGCAAGTACCAACTGTTTTGCGTTAATGCCGGGCAAAGTGTTTACCTTAACCCATCATCCAAGTGCACGTATGAATTCACGTTGGCAAGTGATCAGCGTTTCACATCATGGTGTACAACCCTCTGCGGATAACGGTGGCGCAGAGGGATCACCGCACTCATGTATTAAATGATGAATTTCATACCATTAATCATAGTCGTCAGAAAAAGGTGGGTGTCGATCAACAAGAAAAGATTGGTAATGATAAAAGAACAGAAGTAGGTAGAGATCATTACGAAAAAATAGGTCGTAATTCTGTTATTCATATTTCTCAAGATCAAGAAATTCAAATCGATCGAAATAAAACAGAAGTTATTAATAGTAGTAAGAAATCAATTATTTTTGCTGATCAACTTATTCAAATTGGTGGTCAGAAAAAAATAATAGTTGAAGGCAATATGCATGAGGAAATTAAAACTAAATTATTATCACAATCACCACTTTATATTATTCATGCTGAGAAAAAACTGACATTAGCGGATTCAGGTGGAAGTATTATTATTGACGAGATGGGTATCACGATAAAGGCCAAACAATTAAAATTAATGCTTCATCGGTCAATATTGATGGTGGAGGTGTTGATCAAATAAATGCATTAACAGCAGCAACAGAAGAAGGTGTTCCTTTTTGTGAGGTTTGTGCAAAAATAAAGAAGGAAGCAAAAGATAATGAGTAAAGTATCTCGTTTAGCTTCTATTTCTTATGAATTAAATATTGATAAAGAAAATAAATTAAAAAAAATAACATCGTATTTATTTAATGGCATTCCTTTTTCTCGTTATGGCGACAATCGTATTATAAAGGGAAATGAAGTTATTGAAAGTCATGTTTTGGCTATTATTGATGCAATAAAAAGACCAGATATTGCTATTTTACTTGATATATTTGAAACAGAACACTGTTGCCTTTGGGAAAGGAAAGAGTGCTGAAAACTATTCTTACTATGCACCTTATTTAGTTAAGTTAAACTTAGAGCATCCTTTCACCAATTGGCTATTTGATAATAGCATTGAAAACCCCATCGGGATCTATTTATTTTCACGATTTCCTTTAAAAGAATTATCACATCAATTACGTAAGTTTAATCAGGTTTTTGATGGGGAAACAAATAGCTGGTTAATGTTTAGATATTATGATCCCTTAACAGTAAAAAAATTATTACCTTACCTACCGGTTAAGGACTATATCCAATTTATGGATAATATCCTATTTATTTTAGCGGATGATATCAAAGCCAACCAAATTTTAATATTACAATAAGGATATGTAATGGCATTAGATGATAAATTTAAAGATGAAGCTGTGAATAATAATATAGAAACACAGCCATGCGAAAATAACATTAAAGAAGGTGTTTTTTTATCTGACGATAAAAACATTATTGACGCATTAGATAAGTTTTCTCGTAGCCCTTTTGATGAAGATTGGGAAGAAGTAGAAAGTGAACAATTTCCAGGAGAATTAGCGCATGAAACTATGCCGACAGGTATCCCACTTGATGCTTTAATGGCCTATGTTGACCAAGTTAGCCAAGATGATTCCTTCGATCCTAAAATACGGTTAATAGCAGAAGAATTAAAGGTCACGATAAATTACAAGAAGCTATTCGTAATCATTTTGATCCTGATGGTGGCGAAAATACTGAAGATTTTCTTAATTTCATGCTTGCATTTATACCTGCAAATGAAAGGCCAGAAGATGCCGGATTAACCTATAAAGGAATGAAATCGAAATATAATAAATATCATTATAAAATTGATTTTCAATTAACAAGAACTCAAGTTCATGGAATACAAGACTTCGACAGTATTGATGGTGCAATAGATCAACAAGATGAAATCAAAATGTTGCTTGGCTATAAAAATGTTATGTTATCTCATGTTGATTATAAAAGTAAAAAACGAACGATTACAATTACCCCTAAATTAATAATACAAGGGTTAGAGTTAGGAAAAGGAAAAAAAGATAAGGTAACTGAAAAGGATTACGATGAATTAGCCAGTGATTTAGTCTCTTTTATTATTTCTGAAATTAAAGAACAAGAAGTTAAAGAAAAAATAGAATTAGGAAAGTCAATTGTTGTTGATATAGCCTTTTTATTAACAGGTATTGGTGGTGTATTAACGCTAGCTAAAAATGGTGCTAGAGCTTTACCATTAATTGCGGAAGGATTTAATATAATCTATACAACAAATGAGTTAATAGAAGATACCTCTGCCTTATGGGGGTATAATAATGATAAAGGATATAATGTTTTATTAAACTCAATGAAATATCTTGATTCGAAAACAGGTGAGACTAAAGGTTTTGTCACAACCTATCATGCCATGAATATGTTTATGTGTTTTGGTAAGAAAGTTAAAACCCAAGTAATAACAAGTGGAATAAGCACGAGTTTAGGAACTGCGATTTCTGTAAGTTCAATTACGGGGGAACCTCAAATTATGGATATTAATAAATAAAAATATAAAGGATTATATTTATGGCTAATAAGCCAAGACCTATCAAATATGATGAGACTCACTCTATTAATGTCAGCGTCACAAATAAAGATGAAATAAAAAATTAGGTGATGTTAATATTACTCAATTTAAAATGGTAGGAAAAACATTTCAAACGCATTTTGATGATACAATTGTCACTTGTTTTGGTCCCAAAGCGGATGGCTCATGTATTTTACGTATCCAAGGTAAACCCAAGGGAAGTACGCATCGAGTGACTGGACACATAGAGATTAATTTAAAATCACATCATGATCTTAATAAGATATTACAGTCCAATCTTTTTTATGATGGCGTCACATCATTAAAGTTGGCTCACTTTGTTGGGTATGTGGGTGAAAGCCACGTTATTAATGAAATTAAAAAGGGAACCTTATTTGATAAGTTATTTTTAAAAACAAGAAGTGGAAAAGCACCACTTGCTAACAAAGAATCTAGGATTAAAAATGGCAATACAGATATATTAAACCCTTTATATGGTAAAAGCTTTGATCCTGAAAAAATGATAGCATTGCAAAATAAAAAAGGACAAGGAATAGATTTGATTTGTAAGATAGAGCCGACTCCACCTCCGCCAGATTGGGTGACTTTTGAAATAAAAACAGTGATGAAAGATAAATTTGGTGCTAACACAACGCCCACAGGAGGAAAAGCTAGTGAAATACAAAAAAGTTATTTTGAAAATATAAATAAACATTCATTATTAGCTAAGGAATCTTTTTATCAAGGAAGTAATGAATATAGTTTAGGAAAAAAAGAAAGGAAAATTTTATTAAATATACTTGAATCCTGCGAAGAGAAAAATTTGGTTGGATTTAAATTAACAGTAGGTATAGATAATAAATTTAATATTTCTAATAACAATAAATATAATCAATTTTATATAATAGAGAATCTTAAAAATGACTAGACTCAATAAAGCTTTAAAATACATTGAAAAAGAAGTAGTTAATAAAAAATTAGAGATGTCTCTGATATTGAAAAGTTAATTAATGAAGATATTATTGATAATGTTTTGGAAATTCAAAATGATAATAATTCTCGCAAGGATAAATATATAAGATATATGTCAATTTTAAAAATTGAGTCCGGTGCTATTTCTATTATATAGATATATATCAAATATATAAAAATACAAATAAAGTACCATATTCTTTTGAGCGATTTTTTTATCATAAAAATATATATTTTATTTTGGATTATTTTAATTGTTTTAATAGAAAAAGAATTTTTTTAAATCTTGCAGAACAAGGTGAAATCTTATTAATGAATTTTGCTTGTAATTATTTTAAGTTCAGTGAAATTTGTTACGATAAAATAATAGAAAATATTCAATCAGGTAAAATGGCAAACTCGCTCCCCATGTATACGCGCCCTCAAAAATTAGGCGTACTAGCGATTGAAATGTTAGCCAGTGAAAAAAAGGAAACTATTGATTGGGAAAGTGCAGGTATTCCGATTGATCCTTTCTATCAGCGCTTCTGCCAAGAAGCTCTTTATTGTGAAAATGATGAAATTTTAATCCCATGGTTAATAGAATTATGCGATAAGCATATTCAGTGGTCAGCATTATTTCGAAATAATGAAAATGAGCAAAGTGCAACAGGTTATGAAGTTGATATGGAAATACTCATTGCTTGGCCTTTTGAATATCAAGCCGTGAAAAATTTTCGTGCTCGTCATGGCTTAAGTACCCCCATAATCGATCATCCATTATTAAAAACACCGATGGCTATCGATGATCATCGTCCTGATATGGTGGGTTGGTTAGAGACTATGCCTGAAATTTATCATTAAATTATAGATGATTTAATTAAAATAACCCCAGAGCTAAAAGTCATTCATACATTATTTTAGTCTTGATTAAAATTAAACTAAGGTTTTTGTTCTAAAATGATACTGACAGCAAAAAGCAAACAGATAATTAAGGACAACATTCTTCAGTAATTTTATATGGAAGCAATAGAATTCCTTGAAGATGAGCATAAATTAGTGTTGGATTATTATAATATTAAACAAAAAGCACTATTGGAAATTTTGAAAAACAATTATCACTATTTTGATAAACAACATCGTACAAGCCAATATTTATGCGTTTTTCAAACTATATTAATGATTTATTTTGGTCAGTTTTATAAAAAATCTTTTTTTCATAAAAAATTAGAAATAAACATGAACAATGTTATCACTTATAGAAATAAAGAAAGTCAATCTTGGTTACAAGAAAAAATCAGACTTAAAAAAGATTTAATAGTAAAAGAAAATACTGATTATTTTATTAAGGATGTTAAAAACAGTTACTTTTATATCAGTACTGGACAATCAACATTAGAAAAAGAGATTGATAAGTTTGTTTTTAAAGATCCTCTTTGTCGATTTAAAGAATCGCAAAAGGAAAAAAAACTATTTATTAATAATGCTATTAAAAATATTCAACCTTTGTCTATAAATAAAAGTGCTATTACTTATCTCTGTATAATAGCTCAATATATTGATGAGTTAGGTTGTTTTCAAGATATATTACGGCCAAAGTGGTATGGAAAATTAGATTTTCCAGAACTAATTCCTTGGCAGTTTGGAATAATCTCAGGGAATTAATTAATAATAAAAAGAACGTTAAACATGCGTAGCACAATTCAAGGAAGAAAAATCATTTTAAAAAATGATACAACTGATACTAAAGGAACCGTATTAAGCGGTTCTTTATTAGCAAAACAAACACATGAAATTGCCTGTTTAGGCGATGAAGTCTATTGCCCTGCTTGTCAGCAAAAAGGCAAAATTATTGAGGGAGATACCATGATGAAAATAAACAATATTCCCGTCGCGTTAGAAGGGCATAAAGTGCAATGCGGTTGTTTAAAGGGTTGTGTCTTAATGGCAGCGGAGTGATCTATTTTTAATTAGGCGGAGACTTCCGCCTAATATTCGCATCTCTATTTTTATCGATATCTAAAATATAAAAATACTTAAGTACAAAAACTATTTTTTATCGCTCGCAAAGAGTTTAGGTATTTCACGTAAACACCACGATTTAGCTTCACCCATGCTGTCTCTTCGCCATGCCATAATAATATTATTTTCATGATGATATTCTGGGCCAACAACACGTAATCGCCCTTCTTTAATATCATCTTCAATTAAATCAATCGGCATTGTCGCCACACCTAAACCTGCAATTAACGCTCGGCGCTTATCTTCAATAGAACTGACCGTTAAACGACGTTGTTTATCTAATAATAAGACCGTTAAAACAGGGCGTTCTCTTGCGGTATCTGCAATTGCAATACCCCGATATTTTAAGCGAGTTTCTTCTGCTAATGGTTCAGGCTCGTTATGGATAGGGTGATCTGGACTGGCAACGTAAACACTGGTGGTATTGTATAAAGGGCGAAAGTTGATTTCAGATGAAGTGCGAAAATGCATATCGGGGTGAAATCACAATATCACATTTACCGCTTTCTAAGCTTTCCCATGCCCCTGCTAAGACTTCAGTGACTAACGAAAGTTGCGTATTAGATTTTTCAGCTAATTTATCAACTAAAGGAAAGAGTCGAGAAGCCGGTGTAAGCGCTTCACAAACGATGGTGATATGTGGCTCCCAACCTCTTGCTAAGGCTTCTGCATCTGACGTTAATTTATCAGCCGCCTCAAGCAGTATGCGCCCTCTATCAAGCAACATTCTACCGACATTGGTAAATTTAGTTCGATGTCCAGAACGGTCAAAAAGGACAACGTCTAAATCTTCTTCTAATTTTTGCATGGTATAACTGAGTGCCGATGGAACTCGATTTAGTTCATCAGCAGCTGCTGCAAAACTCCCTCTACGATCAATGGCATCCATGACTCGTAAAGATTCCAATGTAATGGCTTTGTCTTTACTCATTATACTTATCTCTATCAAATAATTTGATTATAGGCACCAGATTAACTTGCTAACAATAGACAGTCCATACCTCTATGATAAATATATTGATAATCTACTCGAAAAATACCGCTATGATAAAATACAGAACAGCACAACAGTGTGGTAAAGCGGATTATGGATGGCTACAAGCTCGCTACACATTTTCCTTTGGCCACTATTTTGACCCTCATTTTTTAGACTATGGCACGCTAAGAGTTCTTAACCAAGAAGTGCTTGCACCAAATTCAGAATTTAAAGCAAAGACTTATCCTCATGTTGATGTGGTTAATCTTATTCTTCAAGGAGAAGCGACATACCTTGATAATATGGGACGGACAGTCACAGCAAAAGAAAATGAGTGCTTACTTATTTCACCCCATAATACAGAAACTTATATTGAGAAAAATAGCAGTCCAGACACGCCATTAACCCGTATCCAGTTGTGGCTAAATGCTTGTCCACAACAAGAAAGTTTAGCTTCACAAAAATTGATATTAGATGAAAATTTAAAATATCAATTATTAGCTTCGCCTACGGGTGATGATGGTTCATTAATGTTAAGGCAAACTATTTGGCTTTATCATATTCATTTGCAAGCAGGCGATGAAATTACACTGCCAATAAAAGGACAGAAAGGCTTTTTGCAATCCATAAAAGGCGGCACCTATTTGCAAACATCAACACAAGAAAATGGACAAATCCAGTGTGGCGATGGCGCTTTTATTCAAGATAGCCATAGTATTACATTGAAAAGCTCGGCTGAATTTCGTGGTTTATTTATTGATATTATCTCATGATAATTAATTTAGATGGGCTTAAAAGCAGAAAACCCTCGACACACAATGTGAATCGAGGGTTTTTTATGAGGTGAGTTGACCGTTAAGCCGGGTTCTGTCGTGGACAACCATTCATCTAGGCCAGAACTTGCGCGCTGGCTCCAGCAACCTACCCGGGTTCAATGCGGGCCGCACCATAAGAACCCCTATTTGGTCTTGCTCCGGGTGGAGTTTACCATGCCACAAACTGTTACCAGTTGCGCGGTGCGCTCTTACCGCACCCTTTCACCCTTACCTGATCCTGTAAACAGGCCATCGGCGGTTTACTCTCTGCTGCACTTGTCGTAGGGCTCGCGCCTCCCAGACGTTATCTGGCACCCTGCCCTGTGGAGCCCGGACTTTCCTCCCCTCTATCCGTCTCCCCGAAGGGACAACAATAAAGCAGCGGTTGTCTAGTCAACTCAGGGTGCGGATTATAGGGATTCTGATAGAAAATGTATAGCAAAAGAAGCTAAAAAATCACTTTACTCGTCTTGAGCTTCACTATTTTGCTCAATAACGTGTTTATAAAGTGCATTTTTCTTCACGCCATAAATTTCAGCTGTCACTGCGGCTGCTTTTTTCAGCGGTAATTCTTTTTGTAAAATCGCGAGTGTTCGTAATACCTCAGGGGGAAAATCATTATCGACCGGTTTTTCATATCCCTCAACAATGAGAACCATCTCACCTTTACGGCGGTTTTCATCTTCAAGTACCCATTTGAGTAATTCACCTACTGGCATACCTTGAATAGTTTCCCACGTTTTTGTGAGCTCTCTCGCTAATACTACATAGCGATTTTCACCCCAAACTGTCACCATATCAGCTAAACTATCTAACAACCGATGTGTTGATTCATAAAAAATCAATGTACGAGGTTCTTCTGACAATTCACGTAGGCAATCTTGGCGACTTTTTGTTTTTGCTGGTAAAAAACCTTCATAACAAAAACGATCAGAAGGAAGCCCTGCAGCAGAAAGTGCCGTAATAGCAGCACAAGCGCCAGGCAGTGGCACTACATTTATGCCATTTTTACGACATTGATTGACTAAATGATAGCCAGGATCGTTAATTAATGGTGTACCTGCATCAGAGACTAATGCGATACTTAGCCCCTGTTGTAATTTGCTAATTAATTGATCTGCTTTTTGCTGTTCATTATGATCATGTAACGCATACAAACGTGCGTTAATGGCAAAGTGCTGTAATAGAAGCCCTGTATGACGGGTATCTTCTGCAGCAATTAAATCGACATGAGACAGCACATCAAGTGCCCGCTGGGTGATATCGCCCAGATTACCAATAGGTGTGGGTACTATGTACAGTGTGGATGTCGTTACCGCTGCTCGATTAGGTTGATTCATTGTTTATTCCGAATGACCGATTTAAAATTGAGCATAATTATAAAACATCACTGGGTACAGTATGCTTTCCTCAATTTTTGTGCGTTTTAAAACAGGTTTATCCTATACTGCGATACTCTCTGCGCTGATTATGTCAGGTTGTACCCTGACGGGGCAACAAGAACCACCTCTCACTCCCGCTGCAAAAGCAGAAATGGAGATGAAACAATTTCAAAAAGTAATTGATGATGCTCAAGGGCAAGGCATCTTTAGATGTTATTAGAGCCTATATTTGGACTAGAAACATTAATTACCGATCCTGAGCTACATCAGAAAAATATTGATGATACATGGCTCACACTGACCCAAAACTCACACCTGAACAACGCCGTAGTGTGGTTATCAAAGCAGATGAAAATACTCTGCAAGGTTGGTTAGACTTACTCAACACATATGAATACAACAAAGATGATGCTGATAAGTTATCAATGGCCATTAGAGAATGGCAAACTCGCTATCCTCGTAACCCAGCCGCGTTAACGCTTCCTGTAATCATTATTACGCCTTTCACAGCCTTCTGTCAGTGCAAGTAGTCAAATTGCCTTATTATTACCTTTAAACAGGGCAGGCTAAAGTGTTCGGTGAAGCTATTCGCCAAGGTTTTCTTGATGCGCAAAGTGGTTTACCACAACCCCAAGCAATACCCGAACCAGAAGCACCTAAAAATGATGACAGTCTTGCTTCCATTTTAGAAGAATTAGGTATCAGCAATACTGAAACACCAATAACAGATACCGCACAAGAACCAACTGAAAAGACTGAAGCGACTCAAGATAAAGAAAAAGAGAGCGTTGCATTTTCAGGTGATCCCACTCTACGTTTAGATCCTGTTGCTCAAAATGCACGTCAAGTGATCGTTTATGATACCAATAGCCAACCTCTTGATATCTTACTGAAAAAAGTACAACAAGATGGCGCTAACTTAATTGTCGGTCCACTGTTAAAACCTGAAGTCATGAAAACCATTGAACTTCCAAAGTGGCTTGCCAGTATTAGCATTAAATGAGTTAGATGCGATCCCTTCTGCAACAACCGTCTGTTTCTTCTCACTTTCACCTGAAGATGAAACCCGTAATGCTGCACAGCATTTACGTCAGCAACAAAAATCGACCCCATTAATTATTGTTCCAGATAATAAATTTGGTCAAAGAATGGCACAAACTTTTGCTGATGAATGGCAACGCACAGGTGGGGGGACTGTTTTACAACAAACCTTCAGTTCTGTTGAAAGCTTAAAAGCATCGATTAATCGTGGTGTGGGTATTCGTATGACAGGAACACCTGTGTTACCAACAGAAAATGCACCTTTACCATTAGACACTCAATCTATTCCATCTGCTGGTGGTTCGATTGATTCGGTTTATATCATTGCCACTAGTGATGAATTAACCTTAATTAAACCTATGATCGATATGGCGATCAGTACGAAAAAACGCCCGCCGATCTATGTCAGTTCACGTAGCAATCAAGGTGGAACAGGACCTGATTTCCGTATGGAAATGGACGGTATTCAATTTAGTGATATTCCATTGATGGCGGGTGCTAATTTGCCGTTAATGCAAAAAGCGTCAAGTAAATTTGCGAACGATTACTCATTAATGCGCCTTTATGCTATGGGAATTGATGCATGGTCATTAGCAAACAATTACAATGATCTAACAAAAGGTACCCTGCGTTTTAATGGTATTTCAGGCTCATTACGTGTTGAAGATAACTGTACTGTTTATAGACAACTTCCTTGGATGCAATTTAAACAAGGTAAAATTGAACCTGTTACACAGTAATAGATGCATGCTGTTATTATAAAAACAAACCGCCTTTATGGCGGTTTGTTTTATGAATTATAAAGGAAGAAAATCATGGATGATTTTTCTAAAAGCCCTTACTTTTTAGGGCTGTACTATGAGCAAAAAGCGCTAAAATACTTACGCCAACAAGGATTAAGATTCATTGCACGCAATGTCCGATATCCCTGCGGAGAAATTGATCTTATTATGCAGGACAACAGGACATGGGTATTTGTTGAGGTTCGTTTTAGATACAACACCTTATTAGGTGATGCGATAAGCTCCATTACCTACCCTAAACGTCGTCGCTTATGGCGTACAGCAAAGTGTTGGTTAGCACAGCGCCAAGAAAGTATCGAGACATCAGACTGTCGCTTTGATGTTTGTGCATTTAATCAACGCCAGTTAATATGGTTAAAAAACATTCTCGATTATACGGAATTTATTCGTTAAATTAGATTATATAGGTCTTAACGTGCTTGATAGAATCAAAGTCTGCTTTACAGAGAGTATTCAAACTCAAATTGCAGCAGCAGAAGCATTACCTGATGCCATTTCCAGAGCCGCCATGATGATGGTTCAATCATTGTTAAACGGCCATAAAATATTAAGCTGTGGAAACGGTAGCTCGGCAGCAACAGCACAACGATTTGCCGCAAGCATGATCCATCGTTTTGAAACAGAACGCCCAAGCTTGCCTGCATTATCGTTAAATACAGATAGCGTGGTGATGACTGCCATTATGGGGAATCAGCAACATGATGAGATCTACGCTAAACAAGTACGCGCATTAGGACAAGCTGGTGATGTACTACTTGCTATTTCGACACACGGTAACAGTCGAAGCATTATTAAAGCCGTTGAAGCCGCAGTCACACGAGATATGACCATTGTTGCATTAACAGGCTATGATGGCGGAGAACTTGCTGGGTTATTAGGCCCGCAAGACGTTGAAATTCGCATTCCTTCTCAACGCACCGTCAGAATACAGGAAGTTCAGATGCTAACAGTCAATTGTCTCTGTGATTTAATTGATAATACATTATTCCCACATCAGGATGACTAAGGAGTTACTATGAAATTGCTTCCTATCACCGCAGTGCTGTGCTCTGCACTGTTACTACAAGGCTGTATCGGTGCCGCTGTTGTCGGCACGGCTGCAGTTGCAGGCAAAACCGCAACCGATCCTCGCTCATTAGGGCAACAAGTTGATGATGGTACATTGGAAGCCCGTGTTTCTGGTGCTCTAAATAAAAACGAACAGATCAAGAAAAGTAATTCACGTATTGTGGCTACAGCTTATCAAGGCAATATATTATTAACAGGTCAAAGTCCTGATATGTCTGTGGCTAATACGGCAAAACAAGTCGCAAGTAAAGTTGAAGGTGTAAATAACGTCTATAACGAAGTCCGCCAAGGCGAACCAGTGACATTAGGCACAGCCTCCTCAGATACCTGGTTAACAACTAAAGTTCGCTCTCAAATTTTAGGCAGTGATTCAGTCAAATCGTCTTCAGTCAAAGTGATCACTGAAAATGGTGAAGTGTTCTTATTTGGCATTTTAACCCGCCAAGAAGGCGCGGCTGTTGCGAAAATCGCCAGTGAAACCAAAGGGGTTGTGAAAGTAACAACCGCATTTACTTACCTTAATTAACCCCACATTTTGATATTGTTTCTGTATTATCCTGACAGTATCGGCCCTTGTGAATAACGGCCGATACTGACAGTGTCTCGCTTAACTAAATCGGGCTGCATTAAAACATGTCGTTAGCGTCTTAACATCCCTTTATCAATAATAAAATCGATAATGGTTTTCAAGCCTACTTTTTCTTTTAAGTTGGTGAAAACATAAGGTTTCACAGGACGCATTCTAGCCGTATCCGCTTCCATTACTTCTAATGATGCGCCAACATAAGGTGCCAGATCGATTTTATTAATTACTAATAAATCCGAATGTGTAATACCAGGACCACCTTTACGTGGGATTTTTTCCCCTTCAGCTACATCAATCACATAAATGGTTAAATCCGCCAGTTCTGGACTAAACGTTGCACTCAAATTATCGCCACCACTTTCTACAAAAACAATATCAAGATTTTTGTGACGCATTGCCAATTCTTCAACAGCGGCAAGATTCATCGATGCATCTTCACGAATGGCGGTATGAGGACATCCTCCTGTTTCTACACCAATAATACGATCGGCATCTAATGCTTCAGCACGTGTTAAGATTTTGGCATCTTCTTGGGTATAAATATCATTAGTGACAACCGCGATTTCATAAGTATCTCGCATTGCTTTACAAAGAACTTCTAACAGTGCCGTTTTTCCTGATCCAACAGGGCCACCAACACCGATACGCAGTGGTTGATTATATTCTTGCATATAGGTTTCTCATGAACGAAAAAGTCGAGTGTATTGTGTTTCATGACGACTACTGGCGATGATTTGCGCTGGTGTAAAACTCCCAATATCCTCCGTTGGCCAGAGTGCGGATTGCTCAACAATCGCAGGGATCTGCGCTGCTAATGTAAATAATATTTTCTGTCCCGCACTTTGTCCCAATGGAATAAGTTTTACACCTGACATCACTGTATTTTCAAGCCACCCCCAAGCGTAAGCACAACATAACTTTTCAGCTGAAATATTCCATTTCACCGCTGCTAACGCAAATGCCATAAGCTGTGTCTGTTTTACACACGCTTGTAAGTTTTCATCTAACTCAATCTCTAATTGAGGCAGTAGGCGAGCGAAAGCGATACCACGTTGGCGCTCTTCTTGTCGCAACTCTTTCGTTTCACGACTTGCGATAATAAAATCACACCAATACTTCACTTCACTCATTTTAGCTTGTGCCAAACTTTCTTGTAGTCGCCGTAATATAGGGAGTTCTAACGTTGCTAAAGTGCCTATCATTTGGGTACTTAGCCAATCCGTTAATGTTTCAGGAGAACAAACCCACCCCTTTTCAATTGCCCACTCTAACCCTTGAGAATATGTAAACGATCCTACGGGTAAAGAAGGACTGACTAATTGATATAAGCGCAGATCTGCAAGCATCAATAGGCTCCCTTATTCAAATAATTAGTGGTGGTGCTGATCGTCATGATCATGATGATGGTGATGATGGCCACCACTAGACGATCCACCATAAGCGCCCGGCTCTGGTTGATATTTTTCCAAGCCGACAACAACACTTGCCCCTAAACCTCTCGCCATATCATCTAAAACATGATCGTGAAAATAACGACACCAACCAGTTTCAATTTGTAATGGGACATGGCGATTGCCTAAGTGGTAACAAACTCGTGCTAGTAACAGTGGATCTTCGCTATACACCGTGGAAACTTGTTCTTTAGCTGCTTCAATGGTGACTAGCATATTATCTTCTGATCGTAAAACATCGCCCTCTTTTAGCACTGTGCCACGGGGTAAAAAGAGCCCAGCTTCTTGTCCATCACTTAAAGTGACTTTTAAGCGACTTTTGGTTCTTTCATCCATCGTTAAACACAACGTAAGGACGTGCTTTTCCGATGTTGCCATTTCAAGCGCTTTCTCTTTATCTATAATTTGAGTAAATCTTTTCATTCTCTATCTTCTCGATAAACCGTTATCAAAAGAGGAAATAACGTTGTGCCATCGGTAATTGCGTCGCAGGTTCACACACTAATGGCACACCATCCGCTTTCACAATATAGGTTTGCGGATCAAGCTCGATATGTGGCACATAGCTATTGTGGATCATCGATGCTTTTGTCACGCTACGACAACCTTGAACACGACCAATTAAGCTTTTTAAGCCGAGTTTTTCAGGGACACGCGCTTCAATGCCCGCTTTAGACATAAAGATCATCGACGTTTGATATTTTGCTTTTCCTAAACAGGCATACATTGGACGATAGTGCACAGGTTGAGGTGTTGGAATAGCGGCGTTAATGTCTCCCATTGGCGCATAAGCCACCATGCCACCTTTCATAATCAGTGCAGGTTTCACGCCAAAGAAAGCCGGATCCCATAAAACTAAATCAGCCAATTTTCCTTTTTCAACAGAGCCAACTTCATGCGCAATACCATGCGCTAGAGCAGGATTAATAGTGTACTTCGCCACATAACGCTTAATACGATGGTTATCACTTTCAGCGGTATCACCCTCTAATGTGCCACGCTGTAATTTCATTTTGTGCGCACATTGCCAAGTACGAAGGATCACTTCACCTACACGCCCCATTGCCTGTGAGTCTGACGACATAACAGAAATAGCCCCCATATCATGTAAGATATCTTCTGCTGCGATAGTTTCACGACGAATACGTGACTCCGCAAAAGCGACATCTTCAGGAATAGAAGGATCAAGGTGATGGCAAACCATCAACATATCGAGATGTTCATCTACCGTGTTAATGGTATAAGGCATCGTTGGATTTGTTGAGGCAGGTAGAATATTGGGCTCTCCCACCGATTTAATCACATCCGGAGCATGTCCACCGCCAGCGCCTTCTGTGTGGAAAACATGGATCACGCGACCTGCAATTGCTTTTACGGTTTCTTCATAAAAACCACCTTCATTTAAGGTGTCGGAGTGAATAGCAACTTGCACATCCATTTCATCGGCAACATTAAGGCAGTTATGAATTGCCATTGGTGTTGCCCCCCAGTCTTCATGGATTTTTAAGCCAATAGCACCCGCTTCAATTTGTTCGCGAACGGCTTCTGGTTGACTCACACAGCCTTTACCGAATAACCCCACATTAATAGGCAATTCATCAACGGCTTCTAACATGCGGTGCATGTTCCAAATACCTGGGGTTACTGTGGTTGCATTAGTTCCAGCAACAGGCCCTGTCCCACCACCAATAAACGTGGTGACACCAGACACTAAACCTTCTTGTGCTTGTTGCGGACAGATAAAGTGAATATGCGTATCAACACCACCTGCGGTAACAATCTTACCTTCACCCGCAACTACTTCTGTAGCAGGCCCAACAATAATATCCACATTGGGTTGCACATCCGGATTACCCGCTTTGCCAATACCGACAATACGGCCATCCTTAATACCGATATCCGCTTTGACTATACCCCAATGGTCTAAAATAATGGCATTAGTGATAAGGACATCGACACACGCCGCATTCACAACTTGACTCTGCCCCATGCCATCACGAATAACTTTACCACCACCAAATTTGACCTCTTCACCATAAGTGGTGAAGTCTTTTTCTATTTCGAGGAAAAGCTCAGTATCTGCTAATCGCAGACGATCGCCTGTTGTTGGGCCAAACATATCTGCATAAGCTTGGCGTGAGATAGTTTTCATTTTTTCTCACTCTCCAATTTACCCATCACTTTGCCATGAAAGCCGTAAATTTCACGTTTTCCGGCAAAAGCCACTAATTCAACGGTACGGCTTTGACCGGGTTCAAAACGAACCGCCATACCTGCTGGAATATTCAAACGAAAGCCCAATGTGCTTTCTCGCTCAAAATTCAGTGCCTCATTCACCTCATAAAAATGATAATGAGAGCCCACTTGTACGGGTCTATCACCATGATTGGCAACCTGTATTATTTTTGTCTCTCTACCTGCATTAAGTTCAATATCCCCTAATGCCTGGTTAACGCTAATTTCACCGGGTATCATGTTATTACCTACACAATAGGATCGTGAATAGAAACAAGCTTAGTGCCATCAGGAAATGTACATTCAACTTGAATGTCTTTTATCATTTCTGGCACCCCTTCCATCACCTGCTCTGCTGTTAGAACAGTACGCCCTTCACTCATTAATTGAGCAACGGTTTTGCCATCACGAGCACCTTCCATAATGGCACAGCTAATCAATGCTACTGCTTCAGGATAATTAAGCTTAAGCCCTCTCGCTAAACGTCTTTCAGCAACAAGACCCGCAGTGAAAAGCAGTAATTTATCTTTTTCTCTTGGTGTTAATTCCATTTCTGCTCCTAAAATTAACGATTATGTCGCCCATATACGAGGCGGCTCAGGGCAATACCCTAACCAGTGTTGTCTGACGGTTTGCCAAACTTGAGCAAAACACGCCATCATCGGCTCTGTTTGTGAGCCTAATAACCGTAAAACTAAAATACCGTCTACATCCGTTAAACCATATTCGATAACATGATTGTAAGAAGCTGAGAAAGCCTCAACACATTGTTGAATAAGATTTTTTAATTCATCGCTTGCAGGATAAATATAAAGCGAACCCAACATAGGAAATTCACGCATTGCAGCGGCTTTATTTTGTAAACCATTAACAAAAAGCGATTCTGTTAATGTCAGCTTTTCATCAATATAAAAGTTAAAACGCCCTTTAACATTGCCATTTTCAAACCACTCATTTAAAACAGGGCGACCAAAACATTGAATTTCCCACCCAATAAATTTGGCAGTAGATGCAATATGAATATGTGTTTCTAGGTGTACTTGGGCATCAGGGAAAAAGATATTTTCCTGTGGAAGCCACTCTAAAAAACCATGTGATGCGACATTTAATGTTTGAATTTGACGAGCCACGCCACCAGCACTACGGTAAAACTTGGTTGCGCCAGGCGTGGTAAGTAATGCATGAGCTTCCGTTTTGAACATCAATATTAATCAATAAATTATCACCACCTACTACACCACCAGGAGGATGGAGTAAATAAGTGTGTGCAATACCTTGCTCAGGATAAAAAGGTCGCTGAACCATTAATGGGCCGATATGGCGTTTTTCTGTAAGACGTGTCATTCCGCGCTTTACTTCATAACGTAAAACGATTTCAGCAAGCCAACCTTTCCCTGAAAAGTCAGACATACTCACTCCTGCCAACTTGGCAAAATTATCAAAAAAAATCAGGAAAATACGTGAATACATACAGCACTATCCATAAGATTGAGTCATTCAAAATCAAATAGAAAATAAGCTAATGAATGTTGGATAGGGTGTGGGTAAAAAGACAAACCGTGATACCCTAAGAACAGGATAATCCCCTTCGTCTGTGACGCGCGATTCTACACCTTATTACAAAAAATGCGTTTTAAATAAATAGCAATTTATTTAGAAAAAATGACACTGATTAAAATAAATGTAAAAAATGAGCATATATCTATATTGTCATCTTTCACCAACGGGATTATATTCTGTGCCACTCTCATGCATTTCACATGACGGCTCTCATTGTTAACTAGAATAACCTCTCTATTTATTCTAGAGGTGACTTCTATGTTTATACAACAATTGAGTTCACTGTAAACAGTGTTTATTTAAGCAACATTGATACTTAGCTTGCCTGCGGTATATTGGAGATTATGGAATACAAACACATTCTATCCTCTAACCAAATGTCTTTAAAAACGTTTTACATCGAAAACCCGATGATAGCGATGGTTAGTGGCGCAAAAGGGACAATTTGCATCAATGGTCAAACTATTGATGTATCAACCCACTTAACACTTATTATTCCCAAATATAGCCAGGTTTCTTGTGATATTGTTAACCAATTCACGCATAAATCGATTGAGCTACATACGCTCGTTTTATGCGAAACAGAACTTCAATCTGTCTTTTCTTTACTAAAGCCTTTAATTAAATCTAGCTCTCCGCTAACAAGCCATCTTCCGGCTTATCATTTATCTACGCCCGAAGTGATAAAGAGTAACTTCAGCATACTCAAACAGTGTCTACCATTACCACACGGCTCCCCATCCCAAGAAACCATGTTTATGCAACAGTGCCTATTTTTTATTTTGATGGCGGTGTATCAAGAAGGTGTCGATATTTTAAACATCTTCCGATTTAATTATGATGAACCTAAAAATCAGGCAATTACACATTTAATCACACAAGATCCACAACGAAAATGGCATTTAGACGATGTAGCAAAAACGCTCTTTACCACCCCATCAACACTGCGTCGGCACTTAAATAAAGAAGGGGTTTCATTTTGCCAATTATTATTAGATGTCCGAATGGGGATTGCCTTAAATTATCTGACATTTTCTAACTATTCTGTCTTTCAAATCAGTCATCGTTGTGGTTTTGGTAGTAACGCCTATTTTTGCGATGCGTTTAAACGTAAATACGGTATCACGCCATCACAATTTCGTATTCAGTCTCGTCAAGCTAATGATCCTTCTGCGATAACAAAACTGTCAGAAAAAATTGCAGAGCCCGATAAAAAAATATTTCAAACTTTATAAAGTTATGACAAATTATTTTTCTTTAAAAAGGTGACACCGCCTAATAATCGCATTTGATTTAAGATCCACTGTTGCCGTTTTAAAACATAAGCTGAAGGTTTATTAACGTGATAGATGTGTGGATTAGGTAAAACGGCGGCTAATAGTGCCGCTTCTTGTTGGGTAAGTTGTTTGGCTGGCTTTCTGAAATAATGTTGAGAGGCCTGTTCTACACCGAAAATCCCATCTCCAAACTCAACAATATTTAGATATACCGTTAAAATACGTTTTTTTGACCAGATAAGTTCGACAACTGGCGTCATACCTGTTTCAAACCCTTTTCTTATCCAACTACGACCATCCCATAAAAAGAGATTTTTGACTGTTTGTTGCGAAATTGTCGATGCACCTCGTAATGTTTTTCCACTGTTATGGCTTCTTTTGAAAACTTTCTCAATGGCATCAAAATCGAAGCCCCAATGTTTGGGGAAATTTTGATCTTCAGAAGCAATAACTGCCAAGTACATCGCGGGCGCTATCTCTTTTTCTCCCACCCAAGTGGAATGAGACACATAAGAGAAATCAAACTCACTCCAAGCAGAAAGTTGTCTTTGAACCATAACAGCAGAAAAAGGTACGGGTAAAAAAGAAAACAGCACAACTATTAACAGCCATAAAGCAATTAGGATAATTAATAGTTTCTTTAACTTTCTCACCAGTACCATCTGCTGTTTTCACCTACCAATTATGCCATTTCAAGGACTTTCTTAACTAATTTATCAATACCTATCTGCGCTTGTGCGATAGATTGTGCAAGCATATATGCAGGAGTGGTTACTACTCGATATTCTTCATCAACAACAATGTCATCAACAGGGCAATCTATATGAACTCCGCCCATCTTTTCAATGGCACTTGCCGTTTCTACGTCATTTCCAATTGTTAATTTAATTGGAGCATTTAACATTTTTGGTAACATAACGGGAGCAATGCATATTAACCCTAATGGTTTTTTCTGTTGATGCATCGCTTGAACAAATCTTAAGAGATCTTTGTTAATTTCACACTCAGTTCCTTTTGTTGCAAAATTACACAAATTCTTCGCTGCACCAAAACCACCAGGAATAATGACTGCATCGAAGTTTTCGGCCCTTGCTTCTGATAAAGGGGATATTTTTCCACGAGAAATACGTGAAGATTCTTCCATCATATTTCTTTTTTCTGATTTTTCTTCACCTGTAATATGATTAATTACAGTTGGTTGAAAATCATTAGGTGAGAAATAATGAACTTCAGCATTATTTTGGCTTAAAGTGAGCATTGTGAGCACTGATTCATGGATTTCACTCCCATCGAACACGCCACAGCCACTTAAAATTACCGCAATTGATTTCATATCTTTCTCCATTTGTAGTAGATTACTAGTTACCCATTTATAGGTGTAAACACCAATCGCCATCACATATTTAAATGTTTCTTGTAACAAAAAAACTTATCTTTGCTATTTTGTTGCTTGTATGATGTATGGAATAGTTTCATCCTATTCGCCTATGTAATGAGAATCAAAAAAAGCGGATAGAAAAGTTTCCCTGGTGTTGGCGCAGTATTCGCGCACCCCAACCTTCGGTTGGGGTTATTTTTTTCTAGCGTCTGCCAACCAGTTTCTTAAACTTTCCACATCCTTTCTCCAATCCTTCCCTAACTCATCTACCCATTCTTGCACATTGTCCCACCAAGCAGGTAATTCAGGTGATTGGATCTGTTTGGCAAGTTGCTGTAAATGTTTTAAACCAATAGAACCTGCAGCGCCCTTGATTTTATGTCCTTCCTCAGTGATGCCCTTCTGATCACGTGCAGTCATGTTAGATTCAAGGACAGACATATAACTTGGCATCATCTTTTCAAAAACATCTAAACCATCAGTGATTAATTGAGGTCCGACAAGTTCGATGTATTGATTCAGCATATCTATATCTAATAACTCTTCATTTTTATTCAACAATTCCGATGACTCATTACATGGCACAGAAACCGCCCCATCCCCCCAGAATTTGTTGATAATTGCGGTAAGCGCATCCACAGAAAGTGGTTTACTCAGCACGTCATTCATTCCCGCATCTAAGTACTCTTTTTTATCTTTTAACACATTGGCCGTTAATGCAATCAATGGCGGAAGTTCATTACTGTCGAATTCTTGGCGCAGTTTCCTTGAAATATCAAACCCTGTCATATCAGGCAATTGAATATCTAATAGCACTAAGTCGTACTCATCAGGCTTAAACATCGATAATGCTTCTTGCCCTGTCATCGCCACATCAACGGTATTACCTAGTTTTTCTAAAACCGAGCAGGCAACAATGACGTTAAGCTCAATATCTTCAACAAGCAGAATATTTAACGCTGGCAATAAGAATTCATCATCATTCTCAATATCAAGATGCTCCTCAATCGCAGGAGCGACAATAGAGAGCGTGAAGACAGATCCCTTACCTAACTCACTCTCTACATGAATATCTCCGCCCATATGCTGTGCTAGGCGTTTTGAAACGGCAAGTCCAATACCGGTCCCCGTTGCAGAGCGTCCACCTTGGCTATCATTGACTTGATAGTACATTGCGAAAATCTTCTCAAGCTCACTTTTAGGGATACCAATGCCACTGTCTTTGACTTCGAAGAACAACTTATCAGGAGCTTCTTGCCAAATGCGAACTTTGATTTCACCTTCTTGCGTAAATTTCACAGCATTACCAATGAGATTCCACAAGATCTGGCGTAATCGAGTTCCGTCAGAGGTTATTTTATGCGGTAAGGTTTCTTCCGCTTCGAGTGTGAATTTCAATCCTTTCGGCTGAACTAACAATCCTGAAAGATTTTCTAAATCAGAAATAAACTCTGTGAAGTCGATTGGCTGATTATCTAGCTGGATTTTTCTACGCTCAATCTTATCCATTTCAATCACGTCATTAAAAATATTACCTAACGTAATCGCACTCACATGGATCGTTTTTAAGTAATTGAGTTGTTCTGGAGAAAGCTCGGTATCCAATAAAATACGGCTTAATCCAACGATGCCATTCAGCGGTGTACGCAATTCATGGCTGATTGTTGAGATAAAGGTAGTCTTATCGCGGCTAGCGTTTTCTAACGCGTCTTGATAGCGCTTACGCTCTGTAATGTCACGTCCAAAGCCCATTAAACCATGACGTTTACCTATGCGATCATAAAACGGCACTTTACGTAATTCAAAACACGCTTTTCGCCCATCAGGATAAACTAGCCATTGCTCATAAGTCAGTGAGACATTATGACGAAAGACTTTCTCATCAGTTTCCATCACTTTTATCGCAATATCTTCGTCATACACATCTAATGGTGTTAAACCAATCAGCTGCTTCTCACTTTTTCCTGTGAGTAATTCCGTTGCACGGTTGCATCCTGAAAATTCGTTATCTTCATTACGGTAATAAACTAAATCAGGTGAGGCATCAAGGAATGAACGTAAAAGTGAAGATTGTTGTTCAAGTTCTATTTGCGTCAATTCACGACGTTTCATTTCACTTTTAAGTTTTTCTAAGAGTTCAAGGTGTGCTTTTTCAACTTTTTCACGCTCTTGAATTTCCAAGTTTAATTGCTCAATGTTCTCTTTTAATTGAGAATTAAGCTCTAAATCACGCTGTCGCATTACACCGAGTTTATCCACCATACGAGATAAGCGACGCCGTGATTCTTCCAGTTGTTCAACCACAACAGAAAGAAAATAGACAGCCCAAGGCGTAATAATCAGCCCAAAGAAAATAGAGCGAACAAGATCAATACTGGTAACATCACCTGCAAGCAAGAATGTTACCGCCATTTGAACAACCATCGCTAAAACAACTAATGCAGAAGCTAACAACAATGAGAAGCGGATAAGCCCCAGCCTCATCATTAAGTCAACGTAGTATTGGGCAAGCCCTTTGAGCAATTTCATTGAAAACTCCAATATATTGAATCCATGGAATGATAACCCAAAAATGATTGGCGCAGTGGCGAACATTCAGAAATCTAATTAAGAGAGGTTATTTTTCATTATTTTGTTTGATTTAACTGCTTATTTTCTCTCAACGAGTCTATCCGAGATATATGCATACATAAAAATAATGCCAAACTAAGTCATATAAACGATAGCGAGATCAACGATAAATAGACCTTATTAGAAAAAATTCAATTTGTCTTTTTTTATACAAAATGTATAAAAACAATAAAAATCTAAAATTAATACATTCATCAGAATAACTCACTACTCGTTTTTATCATTAAAGGATGAGATAAAGCTAAATCACTCAAATAAAGTGATATAGCTCACATTAAAAAATCACTCTCACACTATTTTAAAATAGAATAATTTAGTTATTAATCAATATTTTAAAATAAAATTTTTCTTATCTCTCTTATCTTAGCCAAATATCCTCACACATTGACCTGATTTTTATTTATCGATAAGTTGAAAAGGCATTGCGTAGCAATATAAAAAACACACCAAGCTAGGCAAACACAACATCACCCGACTGAGTACCCATAAATTTATCTACATACTTTGAGCCGAAACGTTCCTTTTGCGCTCTTTTTTGAGGTGCCCAGCAAACTAAGTAGGAAGCAAAAAATGCTCTATCAAAAGACTCAGGAAAAAGATAATTGTGGGTTTGGATTAATCGCACATATTGAAGGGCAAGCCAGCCATAAGATTGTCAGAAATGCCATTCATGGTCTCGCCAGAATGCAACATCGGGGGGCTATTCTGTCTGATGGTAAGACGGGCGATGGTTGCGGTTTACTCTTACAAAAACCAGAGCGTTTTTTTCAATTAATTGCACAAGAAAAAGGCTGGCATTTAGCAAAAAACTATGCTGTGGGGATGCTATTCTTAAGCCAAGACACCAATATTGCCACGCAATGTCGTCTCATCGTTGAAGAAGAGCTACAACGCGAGACACTTTCCATTGTCGGCTGGCGTAAAGTCCCTATTAATACCGATATTTTAGGAAGTATTGCCTTTTCTTCTCTTCCTTTAATTGAACAAGTCTTTGTTAATGCCCCTGCAGGTTGGCGAATAAGTGATATTGAAAGACGGCTTTTTGTTGCCCGTAGACGAATTGAAAAACGTATTACTGACAGTGATTTTTATATTTGTAGTCTTTCTAATTTAGTTACTGTTTATAAAGGCCTCTGTATGGCCATCGATTTACCGCGCTTTTTTACCGACCTTGCTGATCTACGCATGGAATCTTCAATTTGTTTATTCCACCAGCGTTTTTCCACCAACACTACACCAAGATGGCCACTCGCCCAACCTTTTCGTTATTTAGCACATAATGGTGAAATTAATACCATTACAGGAAATCGCCAATGGGCCAAAGCTCGCGCCTATAAATTCCATACTCCGCTTATTCCTGATTTACAAGACGCGGCCCCTTTTGTGAATGAGAGTGGCTCTGATTCAAGCTCACTCGATAATATGCTGGAGCTATTTCTTAATGGCGGTATGGATATTGTTCGTGCCATGCGCTTATTAGTCCCACCAGCATGGCAAAATAATCCTCAAATGGATGATGATTTGCGGGCATTTTTTGATTTTAACTCAATGCACATGGAGCCTTGGGATGGCCCAGCAGGTATTGTGTTATCGGACGGTCGCTATGCGGCTTGTACTCTTGATAGAAACGGATTACGCCCTGCTCGCTATGTTATCACTACGGATAACATTATCACCTGTGCTTCTGAAATTGGTATTTGGGATTATCAAGCTGATGAAGTGTTAGAAAAAGGACGTGTTGGCCCCGGCGAATTAATGGTAATTGATACTCATCATGGGCGTATTTTACACTCAGCTGAAACCGATGAAGATTTAAAAAGACGCCATCCTTATAAATTGTGGCTTGAACGTAACGTGAAACGTTTAACGCCATTTGAAGAGTTACCAGAACAACAAGCTACAGGACAACGTGCCTTTGATGACACATTATTAGCAACTTATCAAAAACAATTTGCCTATAGCCAAGAAGAACTTGAAAGTATTTTGCATGTCCTTGCAGAAAATGGACAGGAAGCCACTGGATCAATGGGCGATGACACCCCATTTGCAGTATTATCTCAACGCCCACGCCTTATTTACGACTATTTTAGACAAAAATTTGCACAAGTTACCAATCCACCAATAGACCCATTAAGAGAAGCACATGTCATGTCTTTAGCAACCTGCATTGGGCGTGAAATGAATGTGTTTTGCGAAGCTGAAGGCCAGGCTCATCGACTCAGTTTTAAATCGCCTATTTTGCTTTATAGCGATTTTCAACAACTTATTAATCAAGAAAGCCTTTATTACCAAGCTATTCATCTTGATATCACATATCAACCAACAGGATCTAACCTAGAAACAGCCTTACATCAATTATGTGTAAAAGCACAACAGGAAGTCCGCAACGGTGCTGTTTTACTAATTTTATCAGACAGAAATATTACTAAAGAGCGATTACCTATTCCTGCACCTATGGCTGTCGGTGCCGTACAAAAAGCGTTGGTAGATAATAATTTACGTTGTGATGCCAATATTATTGTTGAAACAGCCAGTGCCCGTGATCCTCACCATTTCGCCGTCCTACTCGGATTTGGTGCGACGGCCATTTATCCTTACCTTGCTTATGAATCTTTAGCACAACGTGTTGATAAAAAAATCCTCCAAGGCACTTATGCTCAAATGATGCTGAACTATCGCAACGGTATAAATAAAGGCCTGTATAAAATCATGTCTAAAATGGGTATTTCAACCATTGCCTCTTATCGTTGTTCTCAGCTTTTTGAAGCCGTCGGATTAAACGATAACGTTGTCGATTTGTGTTTTTCAGGTGTTGATAATCGGATCAATGGTGCTGACTTTAGTGATTTTGAGCATGACTTATTTAATCTATCAAAACGAGCTTGGCTAACCCGCTATCCTTTAGAAACTGGCGGGCTATTGAAATATGCACATAAAGGTGAATACCATGCCTATAATCCTGATGTCGTTCAAGCTTTACAAAAAGCAGTAAATAGCGGGGAATATGCAGACTATCAGCATTATGCAAGCCTCGTGCAACAACGCCCAATAACAACATTGCGCGATATGTTAGTACTCAATAACAAGACAACAGCAATCTCAATTGAAGAAGTTGAATCTGAAACCGAATTATTTAAACGCTTTGATACTGCGGCGATGTCAATTGGCGCATTAAGTCAAGAAGCTCATGAAGCCCTTGCACAAGCTATGAATACCTTAGGTGGTTTTTCAAATTCAGGGGAAGGTGGTGAAGATCCGGCACGTTACGGCACCAATAAAGTCTCACGGATCAAACAAATTGCTTCTGGTCGCTTTGGTGTGACCCCCTCTTATTTAATGAGTGCTGATGTTTTACAAATCAAAGTGGCACAAGGAGCAAAACCCGGCGAAGGCGGACAACTTCCTGGCGATAAAGTCACACCTTATATTGCGCAACTGCGTTATGCTGTACCCGGTGTCACCCTAATATCACCGCCACCTCATCACGATATCTACTCTATTGAAGATTTAGCACAGCTTATTTTCGACTTAAAACAGATCAATCCAACCGCACTGATTTCTGTAAAATTAGTTTCAGAACCGGGTGTCGGCACTATTGCCACAGGTGTAGCTAAAGCCTACGCTGATTTGATCACTATTGCAGGTTACGATGGAGGGACAGGAGCAAGCCCATTAACTTCGGTAAAATATGCAGGAAGCCCGTGGGAATTAGGCTTAGTTGAAACTCAACAAGCGCTAGTATCAAACAATCTGCGCCATAAAATTCGTTTACAAATCGATGGTGGATTAAAAACGGGTTTAGATATTATTAAAGCAGCGATTTTAGGCGCAGAGAGTTTTGGATTTGGTACAGGTCCAATGGTGGCATTAGGTTGTAAATATCTGCGTATTTGCCATTTAAATAATTGTGCAATGGGTGTTGCAACCCAAGACGAAACGTTGCGTCGTAATCATTATCACGGATTACCAGAACGTGTTATTAACTACTTCCGTTTTATTGCGCAAGAAACCCGTGAATTAATGGCGCTACTCGGCGTCCGAAAAATAACTGATTTAATCGGTCGCACTGATTTACTTGCTTGCTTAGACGGGGTGACGAGTAAACAGCAAAAACTCGCTTTAGGTAGATTGTTAGAAACGGTAATGTCGCCATCAGGTCACGCACTTTATTGTCAGGAAAATAATAATACTTATGATAAAGGTGAGCTAAATCAGCAAATTGTTGCTCAAGCCAACGATGCTATTGAACAGCAAAAAAGCCAAACATACTATTTTGATATTCGCAATACAGACCGCTCTGTGGGAGCAACATTATCAGGAATTATCGCAAAAAAATATGGTGAAAGCGGTTTATCTGCAACACCTATAAAACTTAATTTTACAGGTACAGCAGGGCAAAGCTTTGGTGTCTGGAATGCTCAAGGCATTGAATTAAACTTAGTGGGTGATGCTAACGATTATGTGGGCAAAGGCATGGCTGGAGGCCGTATTGTAATTTCACCTCCGGTTGGTTCTGCATTTAAAAATCATCACGCAACCATTATGGGAAATACCTGCCTTTATGGCGCAACTGGTGGAAAACTTTATGCATCGGGCTTGGCTGGGGAGCGTTTTGCGGTGAGAAACTCAGGCGCGATTGCTGTTGTTGAAGGTGTTGGTGATAACGGTTGCGAATATATGACTGGCGGTATTGTCTGCGTTCTGGGTAAAACAGGGATTAACTTTGGTGCAGGAATGACTGGAGGATTTGCTTATCTATTAGATGAAGATCTCACGTTATCCCAACGGATCAACACGTCATCGATTGAGCTACTTCCTGTTGCATCCTTTGCCATTCTCGCTGAACATCTACGTGGCATGATTGCAGAACATGTCAGACTCACAGGATCACAGCAAGGTGAACGATTACTTTCACAATGGGAATATTGGTCACAACACTTTAAATTAGTTAAGCCAAAATCCAGTGATGTCAATGCGTTACTCGGTCACCCTCGTCGTTCATCCGCTGAATTACGCGTTCAGGCACAATAGGAGAATATTATGAGTCAGAATGTGTATCAGTTTATCGACTTAAATCGTGTTGAGCCGACCAAAAAACCATTAGCTATTCGCAAAATCGAATTTGTTGAAATCTATGAGGCCTTTTCACCGCAACAAGCCTCCGCACAAGCTGATCGCTGTTTAGGGTGTGGCAATCCTTATTGTGAATGGAAATGCCCAGTTCATAATTACATCCCTAACTGGCTAAAGCTAGCAAATGAAGGGCGCATAATTGAAGCGGCTGAACTTTCTCACCAAACGAATAGTTTGCCTGAAATTTGTGGTCGAGTGTGCCCTCAAGATAGACTTTGTGAAGGCGCCTGTACACTTAATGATGATTTTGGTGCGGTGACGATCGGCAACCTTGAACGTTACATCAATGACACTGCATTAGCCCAAGGATGGCGCCCTGACCTCTCTCAGGTCACAATGACCGATAAAAAAGTCGCAATTATTGGTGCGGGTCCTGCTGGTCTTGCTTGTGCAGATGTTCTTATTCGACAAGGTGTGAAACCCGTTGTTTATGATAAGCATCCAGAAATTGGAGGGTTACTTACTTTTGGGATCCCTTCTTTTAAACTTGAAAAATCACTGATGATCCGACGCCGCGAATTATTTAGTGAAATGGGTATCGAGTTTTGCCTCAATACGGAAATAGGCAAAGATGTCTCCCTAAATACCCTAATAACACAATATGACGCGGTATTTCTTGGATTGGGCACATATCACAGTTTAAGTGGTCATTTTCCTAATGAAAATGCTAATGGTGTTTATAGCGCACTACCTTATTTAATTGGGAATACACGTTATTTAATGGGTTATGATGAAGATCCTCAAACACCTTATATCGACCTTAAAAATAAAAATGTGGTGATATTAGGAGGAGGTGATACCGCAATGGATTGTGTCCGCACGGCCATTCGACAAGGAGCAAATAAAGTAACGTGTGTGTATCGCCGTGATGAAAGCAATATGCCGGGTTCAAAACGTGAAGTAAAAAATGCCAAAGAAGAAGGGGGGGGAATTTTTATTTAACCTTCAACCTCTCGATATTACCGTCGATAATCAAAATAAAGTGGTCGGTATTCGCGTTATTAAAACCCAAAATGATAAAACATTAATTCCTATTGAAGGCAGTGAGCATGAATTGCCTGCCGATGCTGTGATCCTCGCATTTGGCTTTAAACCTGCGCATTATCCGTGGTTAGATGAAAATAATATTGAATATACATCTTCAGGCAGAATTATTATTTCAGATAATCAAGAAATACCAAATCAAACAACAAATCCTAAAGTATTTGCAGGAGGAGACATTGTTCGAGGCTCTGATCTTGTTGTAACAGCAATAGCCGAAGGAAGAGAGGCGGCAGAAGGTATTTTGCAGTATTTATCCTGTTAAATATCATTTGTTTTTGATAATTAAAATAACAATTTCTCTTGTTAATTATCCCATTTAATTTAAGTGGGATAATTTTCTTAATATTTTATTTCCATAAATAACATTTAATGATCATCAAGATATCTCATTAAAAAATCATTCTCATTACCATTTAATATAAAATGATTGAATAATATTTTGATGAAAAGAAATATTCTTTTTGTATCAAAATAACACTCTTAACCTATAGTAAATATAATTTGTTTTCGTATTTTTTTACTTTATCTCTTTTTATTTAACTTTTACGTCATCTTTTCATGGGAATGGTTTTACAGCATTTGTTAATAACATCACAGTCTAAAAAAATAGATTTTATTTCGACTATTAAATTTGATAACAATCAAATATTGTCAATCTACCAAACTTCATAATGGAGTCACCTAATAACTTTACAGAAAAATATAATTTATTGATGTTAGGTTCGTTTTCACAATTAATAATATTGTCATAATTAACTAGGGGGATCACTATGGTGATGCAACTGATAGCAGTAGCCGTTATTATTGTAACTGTCTATTTGCTAATAAAAAAATATGAAACCCGAATGGTGCTAATTGGTGCCGGCTTATTACTCTGTATTTTAAGTCTGAGCCCATTAGATGCGCTTACCGCATTTAGCGAGCGCATGGTGTCTTCATCATTAATTCAAGCAATCTGTTCGAGTATGGGTTTTGCTTATGTTATGAAATATACCAAATGCGATATGCATCTGGTTCATGTTTTATCAAAAGTAATGACTCGTCTGGGCTTCTTCCTTATTCCAGCCACTGTTGTCGTAACATACTTTATTAATATCGCAATCCCATCAGCAGCAGGTTGTGCGGCTGCGGTAGGTGCAACACTCATTCCATTATTAATCGCAGCACGTATTCACCCGGCTATCGCTGGTGGTGCAGTGTTATGTGGTACTATCGGTTCAATGTTAAGCCCAGGTATGTCGCATAATGCCTTCGTTGCTAACATGGCAAATATGGAAGTGGTTGATTTAATCGCTCGCCATAGCCCATACAGCTTAATGGCTGGTGGTATTGCTGCGGTTTCACTCGCGGTTGTTGCTTTAGTGAAAAAAGAGTTCAAAATGGCTTCTGTTGCCAGTGATACGTCTTCTTCATCAGCACAAGCAACACCAGAAGCTATTCGCCCTAACTATTTATACGCAACAGCACCTTTTATTCCATTAATCCTGTTAGTTCTGCCATTCTTTGAAACATTTAGCACTTTCAAATTGTCAGTACCTGCAGCAATGTTAATCGGTTCTATCTATGCCCTGTTCATCACATTAACTAACCCGGCTCAAATTACAAAAGAGTTCTTTAAAGGTATGGGTAATGCTTATGGTGATGTATTAGGTATCATCATTGCAGCTGCAGTATTCGCAGCTGGTCTGAAAGCATCTGGTTTAATCGACGCGTTCATCAACTTCTTAACTCATTCTCCTGAATTTGCTCGCTGGGGTGGTACTTTAGGCCATTCTTAATGGGTATTATCACAGGCTCTGGTGACGCAGCAGCATTCGCATTCAACGAAACAGTAACACCTCATGCTGCACAATTCGGTTATGAAATCCCTGATATGGGTATGGCAGCGGCATTATCTGGCGCGTTAGGTCGTACTATGTCACCACTGGCAGGTGCGGCGATTGTTTGTGCTGGCCTTGCAAACATTAACCCTATGGAAATCGCAAAACGTACTGCACCAGGCATGATTATCGCAGTCATCGCTGTTGCGTTATTCATGTTATAAGTGGAGAAATGAATATGTCAGCAATTACACTTGAAAAATTAATAAAATGGCGTCGTGAGTTTCATCAATACCCAGAAATTGGTTGGTCAGAATTTTTAACTACAGCAAAAATCGTCAAAGAATTACGTAGTTTAGGTTTAGATGTTAAAGTTGGCCCTGATGTTATCAACCAAGAGTTCGCGTTTGGTCGTCGTCGCCAAGTCGTTGAGAAAGGTTTAGCCGTTGCAAGAGAGCATAAAGTTGATGAAGCTCTGCTTGATGAAATGAAAGAACTAACAGGTTGTGTCGCTATCTTTGACAGTGGTAAAGCAGGCCCAACCGTAGCACTTCGTTTTGATATTGACTGTGTGGGTGTTAACGAAGCAACAGAAACTAAACACCGCCCTCATGCTGAGAACTTTGCTTCTTGTCACGCGGGTGAAATGCACGCTTGTGGCCATGACGGACACATTTCTATCGGTTTAGGTGTAGCTCACTGGCTTGTTGAGAATAAAGATAAAGTCGTTGGTAAAGTTAAAATCTTATTCCAACCAGCAGAAGAAGGTGTTCGTGGTGCTCGTGCGATGGCGGAAAGTGGTATCGCTGATGATGCGGATTACTTCTTAGGTGCCCACTTAGGCTTTATTGCAAACAGTGGCGAAATCGTGATTAACCCTACACATTTCTTGTGTACCACAAAATATGACTTCCGTTTTAAAGGTGCGCCATCTCACGCAGGGGCAGAGCCTGAACTTGGTCGTAATGCATTAGCGGGTGCTTGCCATGCAGCAACACAAATGCTGGGGATTTCTCGCCATGGGAAAGGGATGTCACGTATCAACATCGGTGTATTAAAAGCCGGTGAAGGCCGTAACGTCACCCCGGCTAATGCCGAAATGCAAATCGAAGTTCGTGGTGAAAATGAAGAGATCAACAGCTTTATGGCTGCCAATGCAGTACGTATGGCTGAAGGTGCAGCGCATAGCTTCCAGTTAGAAATGGAAAGCGAAATTATGGGTGAAGCCGTTGACCTAACAAATGACCAAGAACTGATTGATGTCATGACTAAAGTCGTTGGTAAACATCCTGAATTAACAGCTGTTGCCACTCGCCCGTTTGGGGGAAGTGAAGATGCGACTGTATTAGCAAAACGCGTGCAACGTTGTGGTGGTAAATCACTATACTTCGTTGTTGGTGCTGATAGAACGGCAGGTCACCACCAAGCAGGCTTTGATTTCGATGAAAAACAATTAATGACTGCCGTTAATCTTTATACTGGTTGTTTAGAAGAACTACTGAAATAACGTTTATTCAATGAGATATTCAAAACGCCCTATAGTAATATAGGGCGTTTTTTTATACATAAAAAAAGCTCAGTTTACTTGAACTGAGCTTTTTATTGTTATTGATAAAATAATCGCTTATTTCACAACACGCAATGCTGGACGGCCTGTTGGGCGAGGTGGCTCAGGATCATCATCCGGTGAAGATATATCAGTTTCTACTGTTTCATCAGTGACGAGTGATAAGCCTTCATTAACTGGCGTTAAAGTACGTTCTTCACTTTCATCTTCAGCAAATTGCAATGATGCACCAGATTCATAAGCTGGCTCTGGCTCAAACATCATTCCCGCGCCGTTTTCTCTCGCATAAATAGCCATAACAGCAGCCATTGGCACTCGCACTTTACGAGGTATGCCACCAAAACTTGCACTAAATAAAACCTGATACGGCGTTAACTCTAAGTTATCTACTGCACGAGATGAAATATTTAGTACAATTTGACCATCATGCGCATATTCCATTGGAACTTGAACACCTTCAATATTCACATCAACAACTAAATGTGGTGTTAATTCGTTTTCAATGATCCAGTCATAATGCGCACGTAATAAATGCGGACGACGCGGAGACATGTCCATAATCTCCATACTTTATTACCCTCTTGAAGGTAAGCGCATCTCACGCTCTGCTTCGGTTAATGAGGCAAGAAAAGAATCGCGCTCAAAAACACGTTGCATATAAATTTGTACGTCTTTAGCGCCTGCACCACTTAAATCCACGCCTAATACAGGTAAACGCCATAGGAGCGGAGCAAGGTAGCAATCTACTAAGCTGAATTCTTCACTCATAAAGTAAGGATACTCTTTAAATACAGGCGATACAGCCAGTAGCTCTTCAGCAACTGTTTACGAGCAGCATTGGCTTGTTGTTCTGTTCCTTTCTCGATGGTGTTCATTAAAGAATACCAATCATGCTCGATGCGATGCATCATTAAACGGCTGCTACCACGAGCAACAGGATAAACAGGCATTAAAGGAGGATGAGGGAAGCGTTCATCAAGATATTCCATGATGATGCGTGAATCATACAGAGTCAGCTCACGATCGACCAAAGTCGGCACACTTTGGTAAGGATTCAGATCGATAAGATCCTGTGGAAGATTACCAGCTTCAACCTGTTCAATTTCAACACTGACACCTTTCTCCGCTAGGACAATTCTGACCTGATGGCTGAAAATATCAGTCGGACCGGAAAACAAAGTCATTACCGAACGTTTGTTGGCAGCGACAGCCATGAAAACCTCCAAGTTAATCAATTAAAGAAATGAATTGGCACAATGCCTTTTCCATTTCCCCATTCCTAAAAGACAAGCACACAAACGCAGTAAACCTAAATAAACATTTAAGTTATTAACTGCATTGGGCAACTACCTGTATAACAGTGTTATCGTGGGATAATCATATTTTACAGGGTTAAAAACTCACCTGTCTTTGCGGCACATATCATTATCAAGTAATACCAAAATAATCATTCAACAATCATCATTGTCATAATAATTTTGGTATGGCTTTCAAATTAATCACGGGCATTACTATCAATACACCCATTGACAACATAATGAAATAATAGAAAGAAAGACACCAAAGCTCGCTATTCTATCAGAATTCATGTTACTTAGGGGGGCTAATGCAAATAATTCAAAACAATATGCCATGATACCTTAAAAGTAAGATTATAATATCAAAAAATAAAATAATTTAGCGATAATATCTAAAAAATAGATTTTTTAATACTGTCAGTATCTTATATAAAACCTGTTTTATGAGTATTTGCATCATGCATTAATAACATTATGTTTTTACTATTAATAAACATAAATCAGCCAAAAATAAAAAACCCGCCTGTGAAGACGGGTTTTCAACATCAAATTGATATCTAAAAGATAACAAATTAACGTTTAGAGAACTGTGGACGACGACGTGCTTTACGCAGACCCACTTTCTTACGTTCAACAGAACGCGCATCACGGGTAACGAAACCAGCTTTACGCAGATCAGAACGTAGAGTCTCATCATATTCCATCAGTGCACGAGTGATACCGTGACGGATCGCGCCAGCTTGACCAGAAATACCACCACCTTTAACAGTGATGTATAAATCTAATTTACCCAGCATATCAACTAATTCCAGCGGTTGACGAACAACCATACGTGCTGTTTCGCGGCCGAAGTAAACTTCTAGGCTACGTTTGTTGATTACGATATTACCGCTACCTGGCTTAATGAAGACACGTGCGGAAGAACTTTTGCGGCGACCTGTGCCGTAGTATTGATTATCAGCCATTGCCTATTATCCCGATTAAATGTCCAGAACTTGCGGTTGTTGTGCCGCGTGGTTGTGCTCAGATCCTGCGTAAACTTTCAGTTTACGATACATCGCACGACCCAGTGGCCCTTTTGGCAGCATGCCTTTTACCGCGATTTCGATTACACGCTCAGGACTACGGGCGATCATCTCTTCGAAAGTCGCTTGTTTGATACCACCTACGTGACCCGTATGACGGTAATAAACTTTGTCAGTACGTTTGTGACCTGTTACGGCTACTTTCTCAGCGTTTAAAACGATGATGTAGTCACCAGTATCAACGTGCGGAGTGTATTCCGCTTTGTGCTTACCGCGTAAACGGCTAGCAATTTCAGTTGCTAAACGGCCTAAAGTTTTGCCGTCTGCATCAACAACATACCAGTCGCGTTTTACGGTTTCTGGTTTAGCTGTAAAAGTTTTCATTATTGAAAATTACCCAATGTTTAGTTACACGTTGGTGAACGCTCGGTTCAAATACTATTGAGGTTCACACGACTCTTGTGTCCAGCAAACCTACCCCTTCGAGTAGCACTGCTGACTCTAAAATGCGAGTTTTTTGGGAAATAAAAAACTTGCTGCAACGTGGGGTCGCAAGATTATAGAGAAGTCAGAAAAAAAAATCGAGTCATAATTGAAAAACAATTGAATTCTTTTTCAATATTTCAGCGAAAAAAACAAATCTGGCACTTTTTTCTGATTTGACTGATAAATTCTTGCTACCTGAAGAGAAGAATTGTTCCTTTCCAGAGCGTTTGTAAGCTGCCTAATGTTCTTTATTTTCATAGAAAAAATATCAAGCAACTTAACCTGCGCCATCCTATCATAATGAAAGATGACTTTCTTCAAGAATTAAATATTAAGCGAGATGAGGTTGCACTAAATACGCTTCACTTTGCATTTCCTGCAAACGAGAGAGGCAACGCTGATATTCAAATCGTAAAAAATCACCTTGGTAAATTGCATTCATTTCCACATCAGCATTAATAATCAGTTTCACTTTACGTTCATAAAATTCATCAACTAAAGCTAAAAATCGGCGAGCAACATCTTCATTTAATGCATTCATTTGCGTCATTTCATGTAATAAAACGGTGTGATAATGCTGAGAAAGTTCGATGTAATCAAGCTGACTTCGCGCCTCCATACATAAAGTTGCGAAATTAACTGCCAATACACCGTTAGCGACTTTTCTGACCTTCATTGGCCGATGATTAATTGTTAAAATACAATCAGTTTGTGGTTCATTGGTTGCTAAATGCGAAAAAATCCTCTCCATCTCTTGGCGGTTTTTATCACTTAGTGGGAATAAAAAAAGATGTGCTTGCGTTAACGTTCTTAAGCGATAATCGATACCCGCATCAACATTTAAAATATCGCAATGATGTTTAATTTGTTCTATTGCGGGTAAAAAACGAGAACGCTGTAACCCGTTGCGATAAAGCTCATCAGGAGGAATATTCGATGTTGCTACCAGTGTGATGCCTCTAGCAAATAAGGCCTCCAGCAACGTGCCTAAGATCATGGCGTCGGTAATATCAGAAACAAAAAACTCATCAAAACAAAGCACATCCGTTTGTGCTTTAAAACCATCAGCAATAATTTCTAACGGATTTTCCTGTCCTTGTAAGCGTTTTAACTCATCTTGAACGCGTAGCATAAAGCGATGAAAATGGAGTCGTAGTTTTCGCTCTGTCGGTAAACTTTGATAAAACATATCCATCAGCCATGTTTTACCTCGCCCCACACCGCCCCACATATATAAACCACGTTCTGGTGCAGTAACCTGTTTTTTTGTACGAATTCGCCCGAATAATCGCTGTGCTAACGAATTTTTTTCTGGTGGGGTCTCTTTTAATAATGCATGGTATATCTGTTGAAGATGAAGAACCGTTTTTCGCTGAACATCATCAGGTTGATAATCACCTTGCATCAATGCGGCTTCATAAAGTGATAATGGCGTACTAACTGTCATGAATGCCCTCTTATCCTTAATTTTCTGACATACTGATTTGTGTCTGTCGAATGCCCCTATTATAAGCATTAAGAATTGTTTTAACATCAACGTAACACAGGAATTTCATATTAAGCTTAAGGATATTATTCCACCCATGCCTTTTAGCGGTTATGATGTTATAAGAATCCATCGTCCTCACTATTAGATGAAAAGGAGTTGCCATGGTTTGGGTTTATGCACTGATTGGATTAGTTGTAGGTCTTATTATCGGCGCACTCGCAATGCGTTACGGTAACAGTACCCTTCGCCAACAAGATGCTATCAAAGCAGAGTTAGATACAAAAAAAGAAGAATTGGACACTTATCGCAATGAGCTTGTCAGCCACTTTGCTAGAAGCGCTGAACTATTAGATAATATGGCGAGAGATTACCGTCAGCTTTACCAACATATGGCAAAAAGTTCTAATGAGCTTATGCCAGATATGCCCGCTCAAGATAACCCATTTAATTACCGATTAAGTGAATCTGAAGCAGCTAATGATCAATCCCCAATAAAAATGCCACCTCGTGATTACTCCGAAGGAGCATCCGGATTGTTCAGACCTACAGACAAAAAAGATAATTAATATTAAAACGCCACATTTCTTGTGGCGTTTCTCTTTCGATTAAACATCATAAAAAGGCGATTATTTGCTATGGTTTTAAAGATAGCTTTTGTCTTGTAAATCCATGTAAAAGGAAGCAAAGCACATCATGTCTTAATGAACTTTCCTTTGTCAGTACAGGTCTTAGTGACATCGCGCTCATTTTGGGCAATAAATTTTATTTTGATAACTGTATCAAGAGACTCTAATTCATGTTGACTAAAAAAAGAAAATTATTACTTAGTGCATTAGCAATGAGTGTCGGACTTTCACTCTCAACCATCCCAGCCACCAGCATGGCGGCATTACCGGCTGTAATGCCATCAGGAGAGCAACTCCCAAGCCTTGCACCTATGTTAGAAAAAGTGCTACCAGCCGTTGTCAGTGTGCATGTTTCAGGGACACGGGTACAAAACCAACAAGTGCCAGAAGAGTTTAAATTCTTCTTTGGCCCTAATTTTCCATCACAACAACAGAGCATTCGCCCTTTTGAAGGCCTAGGCTCAGGCGTCATTATTGATGCACAAAAAGGTTATGTCTTAACGAATAATCATGTTGTTGAGGGTGCAGATAAAATTCAACTGCAAATTAATGATGGTCGCGAATTTAACGCAAAATTAATTGGGAGCGATCCACAAACAGATATCGCCTTACTGCAAATTGAAAAACCGACCAATTTAACGGCGATCAAAATGGCAGACTCAGACCAATTGCGTGTTGGTGACTTTGCTGTTGCCGTCGGTAACCCATTCGGTTTAGGTCAAACAGCAACATCTGGTATTATTTCCGCCTTAGGCCGTAGTGGCTTAAACCTTGAAGGTTTAGAGAACTTTATTCAAACAGATGCTTCTATCAACCGAGGTAACTCTGGTGGTGCGTTAGTTAACTTAAATGGTGAATTAATCGGAATTAATACAGCCATTCTTGCACCTGGAGGCGGTAATATTGGTATTGGCTTTGCTATCCCTAGTAATATGGCTCGTGATCTTAGCCAACAGCTTATTTCTCATGGCGAAGTTAAACGTGGCATCTTAGGTATTCGCGGTACAGAAATGAATTCTGATTTAGCGAAATCCTTTAATATTGATGCACAACGTGGTGCTTTCGTTAGTGAAGTTTTACCTGACTCCTCCGCAGCAAAAGCAGGTATTAAACCCGGTGACGTTTTAATTTCTGTTGATGGAAAACGAATCAATAGCTTCGCTGAGTTAAGAGCTAAAGTCGGTACAACCCCTCCGGGTAAGGAAATCCTGATTGGCTTAATCCGTCAAGGTAAACCAATGGATGTTAAAGTGACATTAGAGAAACAATCTGCTGATGCAACACGCGCAGACAACTTTTCTCCTGCACTACAAGGTGCCACATTAAGTAATTACTTAAACAAAAAAGTGAAAGCAGTTTCCGTCGATTCGGTAGAAAAAGATTCAGCAGCGGCTGCATCTGGTTTACAGAAAGGCGACCTGATTATTGGTATCAATAACACCCCAATTGCATCATTAGGCGATTTACGTAAAGCCATTGATGCTAAACCTCCCGTTCTGGCATTAAACATTCAGCGTGGTAATGATGAAATTTATCTGCTGTTACGTAATACACCGCGTTAAGAAGTAAGCTTTTCACCTATCTAATTTATTGATTTCCTTAGCCCTATATTTTTGATTATAGGGCTTTTTTTTATGTGCATTTTCAATAAGAGCCATTGGCTTAAAAGAGGATTTTATGCGCTAAGCAATGCTTTCATAAGTTAAACTATGCTATTCTCATCTTCCTTACGCAAATAATCTCATGGTCAGACATAAATACAGGATTTTTATGTTAACTAAGTTACTGCGATCGACATTGATTGGCCTCTTAACAGCAGCAATTCTTTTGATTGCAGTCCCTTCGATTCGCCCTATTTTTATTGAACACCTACTCAATGGTGATTTTCTTAATGCTCCTTTTAGCTACAACACAGCAGTACGACGTGCAGCACCTGCGGTCGTCAATGTTTATAGCAGTACGATGGGAAGCTTTTCTCAAGAAGGCCGTGAACTGACCTCTTTAGGCGCAGGCGTTATCATGGATGGGCGAGGCTATATTCTGACAAATCAACATGTTATTAATAATGCTGATCAGATTATTGTCGCATTACAAAATGGTGATCTTTATGAAGGTTCACTAGTTGGCTCCGATCCTTTAACTGATCTGGCCGTATTAAAAATTGATGCTGATAAACTCCCAACAATCCCTATTAACAGTAAACGAATTTCTCATGTTGGTGATGTTGTACTCGCAATTGGTAATCCATTTAATATTGGACAAACAATTACCCAAGGGATAATTAGTGCAACAGGCCGAGTGGGGTTAAGCCCAACACGTTACCAAAACTTTCTACAAACAGACGCCTCAATTAATGAAGGCAACTCAGGTGGAGCACTTATTAATACAGAGGGCGAACTTGTGGGTATTAATACCATGACGTTTGACTCAGGAACCTACAATGGATATCGCCCAAGTGCTGAAGGCTTAGGCTTTGCTATTCCAACCGAATTGGCTGTAAAAATCATGAATAAACTTATTCGTGATGGTCGTGTTATTCGAGGTTTTATTGGTATAACAGCAAAAGAATTACCCAGAATTCGCTCATCAAATACAGACATTAAACAAATCCAAGGGCTACGTATTTTTCGGATTTCCCCCAATAGTCCAGCAGATAAAGCAGGTATAAAAACAGGTGATATTATTCTTAGCATCAACCATGCTCCCGCCACTTCTGCCATGGAAATGATGGACTATATTGCAGAAACCCGTCCCGGCACAGTATTACCTGTTACGTTATTACGTGAGGGTAATGAACTCAATGTTGATGTGACTATTTCTGAATATCAACCAGAATCGTAACTCACACATAATCTCCCTATAACCCGCTAATAGGGAGATTTCATATAAAACGTCGCACTTTGTAAGCAACTTTCTTGAAAGCTTTCTGTCTTACGATAATCATCTAACGTGCTGTGATTACAACCGCTATATTCTCCTTCTTTAGTACCATCATTTTGCCAACCACAAACTGGGCAGATCTCAAAAAATGCCTCATCTTTATCTTTAAAGACAAAATAATGACAAGCAACACAACTCACTTCGAGTGGAAGGTGACAACTGCGTTTCTCTATCAAAGTAATCTCCTATAGCAACAACAAATAAAGCGACGTTTTATTCGCTTTTATTCGATTTGCTCGTGAGCAAATTATTTTCAACAGTATGCCAAATTTTTTCAGCTTTTCGTCCAATTAAAATCAGTGAAATAGCTAAAATAAAGAAGAAAATCGCACTGTGTAAGCTATCCCAGAAATATTCAAAAAAACGTGTATAAAGGTTAATACCAAGGAATGTCAGGCCAAAACCTCTTAACATGCCATCATCGGTTTTAAGACTGATATAGATACAAATAACGGAAACAACACCAAATAACAGTGCCCAAGGTAACAAATTCACACTTGAAGTACGATACCAAGTATCAGGATCGTAATTGCCGAAAATAGACATTATCCATAACGCAATAAAGAGATAAGTAAGTCCCATTATTTTTGTCATCGTAAACAAGCGACGATACACCAATACATTTTGCAGAAAATAGCATCCTGCTAGTAATACAGCACCAAAAAAGACAAAGCGGATAGGATAGTTCATCCCTAACCAATAAGCGCCCCATCCTGACATATACCCCGTTTCAGCGCCAAACCAATTCCCTAACATCAATAAGAAAAATAACCACACCAACGATGAACGGCTTATAAAACCAATCACACCATAAATCACACAACCTATTAAGAAAAGAGGTGCAATGTGGCCACTTCCTGTATCCAGTAATTCACCAAGTTGCCAAAGAAAAATAGCAGTAAACATCACACCTAAAAAAAGAATAAATTCAGTACTGTAATGCCATTGTGTTTCTTTACGTTGGCGCTTAAATCCCCAAAAATAGAGTACTGAAGCAATAAGCGCTGGCGATATGACTCTCATAATTTCAGAAATACTAAAAAGCTCAATAAGATAATAAACTAATGCACTATCACTAAAGACACTGCCAACAGCAATCATCAAGCACACAATTGCTATCCAAAACGCGTAACGGCTCACTCTTTTCCAATCAAATGGGATACATTGTAATGTACTTTCGAGCTGTCGATGTGCTTGTTCTGAAATCTCACCAGATTGTTGCCACTCATTCAATGCTTGGCGAATAAGACGCTCTTGTTTCCTTGTTACTTGCATACTTGTTCCTTTCTTTTAGCTCATAGGGATTTATCCAGCACAAGTTTATTTTTCTTACTGTATCTTGCTACGAAAGAAATACCTTATGAATCATCTGATTGCTACCATTAAAAATAATAAACACGTCACATTATAATGAAAGAAATAATAGATAATTATTATATTTCTCTTGTCTATCTTATAGGTTAATAGTCCTAAATAGTTATTTATTATCACATAGAGCACAAATCTAAACTCCCCAGAAGAAATTTTAGAAACCCTGTGATATGTATTATTTAAGAAAGTATAAAAGAGGCATTCAATGAAAATAGAATTAGCTAAAAGTCTTGAATTAAATAGAGATATCACAGCAGAAGAAGCCGATAAATTATTCTCAGAAAACAGAATAACATCAAAACATCTTTTTGAATGTACTGAACCTGATTGTCACGCCCAAGTAACATGTGCCAATCTTGATAAACCTAGTCGATTACGAAAAAGGATCCCTTATTTTAAATTTGTTTCTGAACACAGTGATGCCTGCAAAATAGGAATTAGTGAAGAAAGTGAATTTCGTAAAATAAAGAAAACACATGAAGATCCTGAAGCACTCCCTTTTATTCTAGATGATACTGTTGAACTTGATCTCTCATCTCCTTATAAAACTAAAATTCATGATATACCTGTCACAGAAGAAGAGAATAGTATAAAAAAACGCTTAAAAAGAAAGGATGTTGATGAAGAAAATATAAATAAAACACGCCATGCAAGAAAGCGTTTATCTGGACTAGTTAAGGCTTTCATTAATAAAGAAAATTTCTTTCTAAATACTGCTGAAGGAAAAATTCATTTAAGAGACTTCTTCATTCATGTTAATGATAAAAAAGATCTCAGTGAGTATGTCGATGAGCCTCGAGTGTACTTCGGTAAGGCATGGATTAAACGGATAGATAATTATTACCTTGTTCGTTTTAATAATGAAATGCGAGCAGGTAATTTAAAATGTAAGCCAACATTTTTTATTACTGAGAGACTTGTCGATAGTTCGGAATATAAGAGAACATCTCGACAAGAACTAGATAAGATCGCTTTTTCTAAACCAGCACAACCCCTCTACTTATTTATATTCAGTGAATTACCACCAGTAAAAATGAATAGTAGTGATTTTATTAATTTCAAGTTAGATGATTTAACTTACCTATATTACAAAAAATGGGGCAAGAAAAATGAATGAAATATATGAAATAGCCTATTCAGCAGTGACTAATCGACTATGTTTGTTTACAGGTACTGGATTTTCAAAGGCATTAACAAAAAATAAAGTACCTAGTTGGCAAGAATTACTTGAGAAAGTCTGTGATGAATTGAGTGGTTTAGAAAAGATAAAACAATCTTTATTCCCTGATAATGGTAAAAATCCATTAAGTTTAGAGGAAGCGGCTCAAGTTATTTATATTGAATATCAAAAAAGAGATAAAAATTTACATGAGAAAATTGCAGAAATTATAAAAGATATCAAATTATCTAAAAATAACGAACCTATAGAAGAATTCTTGGAAAATAATTCTCTGAGAATAATAACAACAAACTATGATAAATTGATTGAAAATATGCTTTCAATTGATCATTGCCAATCCCTTGCTCCTGGATTACCAATTCCAAAATCGTCTTCAAAAATAAAAATTTATCACGTACATGGTTCTATTGATTCACCGAGTAATATGGTTGTTACTTCTGATGATTATTTTAAATTTATAAACTACAACTCTTATTTTTCTAAAAAAATAAGCTCTATGATTTATGAAAATACAATTGTTATATTAGGCTATTCTCTTGGAGATACTAACCTAAAAGCAATTATTAATGAGTACAAAAATTTCTCACGAGAAAATGTTATTGGTTCTTCCATGTTTTTAGTATCTAGAAAGAAAATAGAACCCTACTTAAAAGAATACTATTTTCATTGCTATGGTATTAGAGTTATTGATGATTTAAATATTCATGATTTTTTTGAAAATTTAAATTCAAAAATAATAGAAGTAGAAAAAACTGTTGAAAGTTCAATAAAAAATATAAAGAAAGTATTACATGGAAATCATAGCTTCTCTGAGAAATTCTTAAGAGTAGAAAATAGTTTTTATGAAATAATAATATCATTAGCTGCCTTTGGTGCTAAAGTGACAGATAAAAAAACCATGAACATGATAGAGAAAATAATACAGGAAAAAATAAAACTAACGAGTGAAAATAGTGCTTGGGAACAATATGTTCATTTAGCAAATTGGCTAATCTATCTTGCAACTATCATTGAAATAAAAGTACTCCATTAGAAGATATATATCTTAAAGCGGTATCTCATTCAATGGATCACATGGCTAAAGATTATTCCATAGGATATTCTTGGCATGCTTATCGTGCATGGGAAAATAAATGGCCGTCTCTTATTGTATCAAATAGAGTTATGATAAAAAATTATGTTCGTGAGAATATTAGTAATAACGATGCTGTTAATTTAGTTAAAAACCTATAATTAATTTAAACTAATAAAAAACCATAGCGCCCAAAAGCACTATGGTTTAAAATAACTAAAAAGGGCTAACTAAAATAAATTAGTCATTAGCGCGCAAACGTTCTATTTTTGCCCCTAATCCTTGTAATTTAGCTTCTATATTTTCATAACCACGATCGATATGATAAATACGATCAACAATGGTTGTGCCTTCAGCGATACACCCAGCAAGGACTAAGCTTGCAGAAGCACGTAAATCCGTTGCCATCACTTGTGCACCCGACAGTTTTTCAACACCATGGCATAACACGGTGTTACTTTCGATTTCAGCATGAGCCCCCCATACGAATTAACTCAGGAATGTGCATAAAACGGTTTTTCAAAAATCGTTTCGGTTATCATTCCTGCGCCTTCAGCGACTAAGTTTAAAAGACTAAACTGCGCTTGCATATCAGTCGGGAACCCTGGATGTGGTGCTGTGCGCAAAGTTACCGCTTTAGGGCGTTGACCATGCATATCAAGACTGATCCAATCTTCGCCAACCTCAATATCTGCCCCTGCTTCACGTAATTTCGCCAGCACAGCATCTAATGTATCTGGCTTTGCATTACGACAAACAACGCGACCACGAGAAACAGCTGCGGCAACTAAGAAAGTCCCCGTTTCAATACGATCAGGTAGAATTTGATAAGTACCACCGCCGAGGCGCTCTACGCCTTCGATAGTAATACTATCTGTACCCGCACCACTGATTTTAGCGCCTAATGTATTGAGGAAGTTTGCGGTATCTTCAATTTCAGGCTCTCTTGCCGCGTTCTCAATAATGGTTTTACCTTCAGCTAACACTGCCGCTGTCATAATAGTGATGGTGGCACCCACGCTCACTTTATCCATAACAATATGCGCGCCTTTTAGTCGCCCATCAACGCGAGCTTTTACATAACCTTCATCAAGCGTGATTTCAGCACCTAATTGCTCTAAACCTGTAATATGAAGATCAACAGGGCGAGCGCCAATGGCACAACCGCCGGGTAAAGAAACCTGGCCTTGACCAAAACGTGCCACTAATGGGCCTAATGCCCAAATAGAAGCACGCATGGTTTTGACTAGCTCGTAAGGTGCGCAAAACTCATTGATATTACGAGCATCAACGAAAACAGAGCCATTACGTTCAACATGCGTTCCTAAGCGATTAAGTAATTTAATCGTCGTATCAATATCTTTTAACTTAGGAACATTGGTTAATTCTACTGGCTCTTCGGCAAGGATCGCAGCGAACAGGATTGGTAATGCAGCGTTTTTCGCGCCTGAAATAGTGACCTCACCTGATAAACAGGTTGGTCCTTGTACTCTAAATTTATCCATCTGTAGAACTCTCTTTTTATTTTGCTGTACGCTGTATACCTACTGAATCAAAGCCCGTTAAGTTTACGATCCCTCTTCCACTCTTCAGGTGTGTAGGCTTTAATAGACAAAGCGTGAATACGGTTATCTGCAATATATTCCATCAAAGGGCATAAATGGTTTGTTGTTGTTTTACTCTGCTCATTCCTCAAACATGGCGCCAACAACGACAACTTGAAAATGACTGCCATCACCGTTAACGATGACTTCATCTAAAGACAGGCTGTCCATTAATACTTGTTTGATTTCATTTGTATCCATAATTGCTCAATCTCAATGTTAAAAATAATAATCAGTCGTCTATCCTAATGGAATCCGCCCTACTCTTAAACCATCAAAACCCCCTTAATGATAAAAGTATCACGAAGGGGGCTTTTTAATTACTTTTACTTAAAACCAGTCTTAGGCAATATTCATAATTTCATCAAGATCATAGAGAGTGATCAGCGTTTGAAAACGCTCACTCACCCCTTGAATAATAAATTGACGATGTTGTGCTTCCATCTCAGCTTTTAGGTGAACAAAAAGAGCCAATCCTGTTGAATCAATATGACTCAATGCCGAAATATCAATAATATTGATATCGGCTAATAATGCTTTACGTTGTTGCCAAGCAGGTAATAACGTTTCGCGATCTAACGTTCCTTGGAAAAAAAGGATATCGTCCTTTTTTTCCAAATTTAACGGGGATGACATCCTATTTTTTCTCATCCAGTGTGATTGGTGTTTTTGCACTGATTTCTAACTGTTTTGTTAAACCATCAACACCTTTAGAATTTAAAATATCTGACCACTCATTTTGTTTTGTCGTGATCATGCTAACGCCTTCTGCAATCATGTCATAAGCTTGCCATTCACCTGTTTTACTATTTTTACGCCATTGGAAGTCAAGGCGAACAGGTGGACGACCATTTTTATCAATAATGGTAACGCGAATGGTGAGGTTTGTTTTATCTGCGAACGGTTTTGCCGGTTCAATACGGTATTCTTGCCCTTCATACATTGCTAATGCTTGACCATACACTTGAGCAAGATACGCTTCAAATGCCGTAAAATACGCATCGCGTTGAGCAGGTGTTGCAGTACGGTAATGAGGGCCTAAGACTAATGCACCTGCATATTTAATTTGTACATAAGGCAACAATTCTTGTTGAACAATTTGACGTAAAACTTCAGGATTTTTACGAATTTCAGGCTGTTCATTTTTTAATTTAGTAAACGTTTTTTGTGCAGCATCTTCCATCAGTGTGTATGGATTGGTTTTATCTACAGCCATCGCAAAAGGTGTGATGACTAACAGTGCGACCATTAATAAGCGTTTAAACATACTTTCGCTTCTCCTCAATAGGGTTTTAATAATAGGATGAATTACCTAATTAAATATATGAATACATCCTATAAGAATTAATGATTAAGGTAATACTGGATGTTCTTCCGTAGGTTCAGATTCAGATTTTGCTGAACCATCACCATCCCCTGTTTTATAAAGGAATTGACCGATAAGATCCTCTAACACCATAGCTGAATTCGTGTTTGTGATCCTTCCGCCCTCTTTTAACAGCGTAGAACCTAACTCTTCATCATAGAATCCTAAATTCAATGCGAGGAACTGCTCGCCTAATAAGCCTGATGTACGGATAGACAAGGAACTGCTTTCTGGAATATGGTCATAAATTTTCAAAATATCGAGCGCAACTTCAGGACGATAATTTCCTTCCTCTTCTTCTTTTAAGGTAATAGAAGCAACGCGACCAATCACCACACCACCAATCTTAATCGGGGAACGCTCTTTTAATCCACCAATATTACCGAAACTAGCATAAATACGATAAGTTGGTTGATTGCCCATTTCTTTAATATCTGCCACTTTCAGGCATAAGAAAATCACGGCAGCTAACGAAATCAGAACAAATAGACCAACCCAAACTTCAATTTTTTTACTTTGCATGACTTAGTTCCCAAACATCAGTGCTGTTAGCACAAAATCTAAACCCAATACGGCTAACGATGAATGAACAACAGTACGTGTTGTTGCTCTGCTAATCCCTTCTGATGTTGGGATTGCGTCATACCCGTTAAAGAGCGCTATCCAAGTGACGGTAATGGCAAAAACGACACTCTTAATAAAGCAATTCACTAAATCTAATCGCCATTCAACGGCACCTTGCATAGATGCCCAGAAAAAGCCTTCATCGATCCCTTTCCAATCCACACCAACAATGGCACCACCCCAAATACCGATGGCAACAAAAATAAGTGAAAGTAATGGCATACTAATTAAACCGGCCCAAAAACGGGGGGCAACTACGCGCCGTAAAGGATCGACTGCCATCATTTCTAAACTGGAAATTTGTTCTGTGGCTTTCATTAAACCGATTTCCGCTGTTAATGCAGAACCTGCTCTACCTGCAAATAATAATGCTGTTACCACAGGGCCCAATTCTCGTAACAATGAGAGAGCCACCATCATGCCAAGGCTCGCTTCAGCACTAAAGGTTGTTAAAACAAGATAACCTTGTAATCCCAACACCATGCCAATAAATAGACCAGACACCATGATAATTAATAAGGATTGAACGCCAACGTTATACAGTTGCTTCATCAAAAGAGGCCACTGTTTACGGAATTCTGGTTTGCCGACTAATGCTCGAAAGAGCATAATGCCTGCTCTACCGAATGTCGCAAAAATTGCTAACGATCTCGCGCCAATACGAGCTAATAAATTTACCACGTACTAATTTCCTCGTCCTAATAGGTCGTCCTGATAATCTCCCGCAGGAAAACGGAAAGGGACAGGACCATCAGCAATTCCATCTAAAAACTGCCTGACTTGCCTATCTGGGTTGTCCTGGAGTTCTTTTGCACTGCCTTGAGCAATTACTTTCTGTTCTGCAACAATATAGGCGTAATCAGCAATGCTTAGCACCTCAGGCACATCGTGGGAAACCACAACACACGTCACCCCCAAAGCATGATTTAACTCATCAATTAACTTAACAAGTACACCCATTGTGATAGGATCTTGCCCAACAAAAGGTTCATCAAACATGATTAATTCAGGATCAAGCGCAATCGCTCTCGCTAATGCAGCTCTTCGAGCCATACCGCCTGATAATTCAGAAGGCATTAAACTTGCTGCACCACGTAAACCGACTGCTTCGAGCTTCATCATCACTGTTGTACGTATAAGCGCTTCAGGTAAATTTGTATGCTCTCTTAGCGGAAAGGCCACATTTTCAAATACATTCATATCAGTGAAAAGAGCCCCTGATTGAAAAAGCATACTCATTTTCTTTCTTGCGTGATACAACGCAGAACGTGATAGCGCTGGGATATTATCGCCATCAAACCAAATTTCACCACTATCTGGAAGGATTTGTCCTCCCATCAGGCGTAACAAGGTTGTTTTACCAATCCCAGAAGGCCCCATAATTGCCGTCACTTTCCCTCTAGGTACAACAAGGTTAATCTCAGAAAAGATCTTCCTGTTACCACGAGTGAAGTTCATATTGCGCACTTCAATAAGATTGTCAGATTGTGCGTTCATGAATAAAACATCCTCAAGCCTGTCTGCATAAACAAATTTTTACGCTATTTTGGCAGGTCATTCGTTATGTTACAAAGAAATCACCACTATTTAGCAATTTATTGCACGGTTAATTTTACTTTTCGTGCTTGGCTAGTCAAAATACGGTGAATTAGCAAAACCTTTTGACAATATGTTTTTTTATCAGCCCTGTCTTATTGGTTTTTTCTTTCTTTACTTGCTCATTGTCGGAAAACTGATGGCATGTTGATTACTTTGTCTCTTTTAATTTTTGGATTGATGCTACTTGTTTATGCATCAGACCGGTTAGTCTATGGTGCGAGCGTTTTTGCGCAATCGTTAAAAATTCCACCCGCCGTTATCGGTATTTTAATTGTAGGCACTGGTACATCATTACCCGAGCTTTTTGTTTCTACTGATGCCTCTATCCATAATTTACCAGACATTGCTATTGGTACAGCAATTGGTTCTACGCTCACCAATCTTCTTCTTATCGCAGGCATTGGGGCGATGATATATCCCATGAACATACAATCTGCGGTACTGAAAAAAGAGCTTCCATTGATGATTATCGTCATCATGCTTGTGGGAATTATTTTATCACGTGGAAACCTCGGACTTAGAGAAGGTACGTTACTGTTTTTTATTGGTTTTGCATCTATTTTCCTCATGATAAAAACCATGCATGGAACACTCACGCAAGAGCGTCATATATTACCTTTAGAAACCTTAACCCGCTTTGAATTACAGACAAATCCTCGTAATTCCGTTGCTCTTTTTTGGGTTGTCATCGCTTTACTGATTATTCCAGTTGCCACTCAAATGATATTAGATAATGTCTTTATTCTAATGCAACAGTATCATCTTAGTGGCTTTTTTGTTGGCTTAACCTTGCTATCTATTGGAACAAGCCTACCAGAACTCGCTACAACCATTGTGGCTGCTCTAAGGCGTGAGAATGAATTAGCATTAGGAAATATTATAGGTGCTAATATTTTCAATCTAACCTTTGTGTTAGGTATGCCTGCATTACTCTCGCCAAGCACCTTTAATATCAACGCATTTTATTTTAGCTTTGCTGTTCTTGGTGTCGCGAGTTTACTGTTTTCTGTCTTTTCCTTAGGGCGAAAACAACGCCTTAATCGAGGAAAAGGGGTATTCTTATTAGTTTGCTTTATTGTTTATATTACGGTGTTGTGCGTTGCACATTCTCTCTTAACCTAAAATAAATGGTACAAAAAAATGACCGAGTTTGATTTTCAGCAAGCAGGTAAAAAAGTCCTTCATATTGAACGTGATGGGTTAGCTGAACTAGAACAATATATCAATGATGACTTCACTCTTGCCTGTGAAAAAATTTTTCACTGCCAAGGTCGAGTGATTGTGATGGGTATGGGTAAATCTGGCCATATTGGGCATAAAATTGCTGCGACTTTTGCCAGCACCGGCACACCTTCTTTTTTTGTTCATCCTGGTGAAGCTAGTCATGGCGATTTAGGCATGGTAACAGAAAAAGATATTGTTCTGGCGATTTCAAACTCCGGTGAAGCCAGTGAGATCCTCGCCCTTATTCCGGTTCTGAAACGCAAACAGATAACACTGATTTGTATGACACGCACTCCTCAAAGTACAATGGGGAAAGCGTCTGATATTCATCTTTGTATTAAAGTTCCCAAAGAAGCTTGCCCTCTAGGGCTTGCACCCACAACCAGTACAACAGCAACATTAGTGATGGGTGATGCACTGGCTATCGCACTTTTACGTGCTCGCGGTTTTACTGCAGAAGATTTTGCGCTTTCCCATCCAGGAGGTGCATTAGGTCGTAAATTACTCCTTCATGTGAGTGATCTAATGAACAGAGATACGGATATTCCTCGTGTCACTAAAGAGGCGACTTTACGTGAAGCACTTGTCGAGATTACCCGTAAAAAATTAGGTATGACGGTGATCTGCGATGATAGTATGTTGATTAACGGTATCTTCACTGACGGTGACTTACGACGCATATTTGATTTAGGAATTGACCTTAACAATGCCAAAATTTCGGATGTTATGACAAAAGGAGGCATTCGTATTCGTCCTGATTGTCTAGCCGTTGAAGCGCTAAATTTAATGCAAGCAAAACATATCACCTCACTGTTAGTCACAGAACAAGATAGTGATATCCTGTTAGGTGTTTTACATATGCATGATCTATTACAAGCCGGTGTTGTATAAGCTAGTCATAACGTTTGAAGGATAAAAATGAATATAATGATAGAAACTTGTTATGGTGCAGTAAGCGAACATGTCATCAAAAAAGCAGAAAAAATCCAATTGCTGATTTGTGACGTAGATGGTGTGATGTCAGACGGACTCATTTACATGGGCAATAATGGCGAAGAGCTAAAAGCCTTTAATGTGCGTGATGGATATGGCCTTCGTTGTTTGCTTACATCAGGCATTGAGGTTGCTATCATTACAGGCCGTCAGTCTAAACTGTTAGAAGATCGTGCTAAAACCCTTGGCATTACATATCTTTACCAAGGTCAGCATAATAAGCTTTTGGCGTATCAACAACTGTTAGATACACTAAACCTTAAACCTGAACAAACAGCCTATATTGGCGACGACCTGATTGATTTACCTGTAATGGAAAAAGTGGGACTTTCTGTCGCTGTGGCTGATGCGCATCCATTACTTACACCTCGTGCTAATTACGTCACTCGCATTGCGGGAGGGCGTGGCGCAGTACGAGAATTATGTGATTTAATCCTTTTAGCTCAAGGTCGGCTTGATGAAGCTAAAGGTCTTTCGATTTAACATATAACGACACAGAATGAATAAATTAAAATCCTGGTTTACCTTAATTCTTGCAATTATCGCCCTTGGGCTAATTGGCTGGAACTATACTAACAACACTGAATTCGGTGATGGTGAGATTGTTGATGATGGTCAACCAACTTATCAATCCAAATCATCGATATCTTTTGTTTATGAGCCAACAGGTATACTTGGATATAAACTCGTTGCTGATGATGTCAAAAACTATGCTCAGCAGAAGTTTACATGGTTTACTAATCCTGTCTTAACCACTTATTCGCCGACAGGGGATGCAACATGGACCGTACGCGCCAATAAAGCCAAGCTTACGAACAGTAAAATGCTCTACCTTTATGGCGATGTTCAGATTGATAGTTTAAGTGACGATTCTCAATTACAGAGAATAAGCACTGATAATGCTGTCGCAAATTTGGACACACAGGATGTTTCCTCTGATGATGAAGTGACTATTATCGGCGTCGGACTGAAATCAGTCGGCTTAAAAATGCGAGGCAATCTGCGTGAGAAACGCGCAGAGCTGATTGAAAAGGTAAACACCTATTATGAGATCCCTAATGAATCAAAAAATCCGTAATACACTGATTATCGGTACATTATTAGCAATAAGTGTACCTGCGATGGCGCTTAAAGATGACACGCAACAACCTATTGTTGTCAATTCAGAAAAGCAGTCACTTGACCTGGAAAAAAACGTCACGACATTCACACAAAATGTTGTGATTAAACAAGGTTCTATCGATATCCGTGCTGATAAAGTCATAGTCACACGCCCAGGTGGTGACTCAAAAAAAATCGTCATAGAAGCATTTGGTAATCCTGTGACTTTTTATCAGTTACAAGATGATGGCAAACCAATCAAAGGTCGTGGCGAAAAAATGACCTATGAAATGGATAAAGAATTAATGACCTTAACGGGTAAAGCCTATCTTGAACAATTAGACAGTAATATCACTGGTGATAAAATCACTTATCTCGTCCCAACTCAGCAAATGGAAGCATTTAGTGGTAAAGGTAAACAAGTTACCACTGTTTTACTGCCTTCACAGTTGCAAGAGAAAGGCCCTGGTGTTAACAACAAAGGTAAGTAACACTTTATGGCGCTGTTAAAAGCTGAAAATTTAGCAAAAGCATACAAAGGGCGCACCGTCGTCGGTAATGTTAGTCTGAATGTTAATTCAGGTGAAATTGTTGGTTTACTTGGCCCAAATGGTGCCGGTAAAACAACCACATTCTATATGGTTGTCGGCATTGTCGCTCGTGATGCAGGTAGTATTACTATTGATGATGAAGACATCACTCTGTTACCGTTACATGAACGTGCGCGTAAAGGCATAGGCTATCTGCCCCAAGAGGCCTCTATTTTTAGACGGTTAAGTGTTTATGACAACATTATGGGGATTTTAGAAATTCGCCATGATTTAACACCAGAGCAACGAAAAGATCGTGCAGAAGAGCTTTTAGAAGAGTTCAATGTCAGCCATTTGCGTAACAGCCTAGGGCAATCATTATCAGGGGGCGAACGCCGTCGAGTTGAAATTGCACGCGCATTAGCAGCAAATCCTAAATTTATTTTATTAGATGAACCTTTTGCGGGTGTTGATCCAATTTCAGTCTTAGACATTAAAAAGATAATCCAACATCTACGTGATTATGGATTAGGTGTACTGATTACTGACCATAATGTTCGTGAAACATTAGATGTGTGTGAACGCGCCTATATTGTCAGCCAAGGTCACCTTATCGCTCATGGTTCACCAGAAGAAATTCTTGAAAATGAGCAAGTTAAACGTGTTTACTTAGGTGAAGGCTTCCGCCTGTAATCCTAGATTCACTTTTACTCTGTCATGGATGACAACAGCCAAGGACTCATCGCATTATTATGAAACAAAGTCTGCAACTTCGTCTCAGTCAGCAATTGGCTATGACGCCTCAGCTACAACAGGCTATTCGTTTGTTGCAACTTTCGACGCTTGAATTACAACAAGAAATTCAGCAAGCGCTTGAATCCAATCCTCTTCTAGAACAAGACGACGAGCAATCCGATCCCCTTTCAGATGAAACTTCTCATACCGATAATCAATCTGACTCAATAACAGAAAAAACTAACGATAACCAGGTTGAAGAGTTTGATACGCTGGATGCTTTAGAGCAAAAAGAGATGCCCGACGATCTCCCTTTAGACACACAATGGGAAGAGATCTACACCGCAGGCACACCTTCTGGCACCAGTAATGATTATAGAGATGATGAACTTCCACTGTATCAAGGTGAAACAACTGTTTCCTTGCAAGATTATCTGACTTGGCAGGCGGATCTCACTCCGTTTACAGAAACTGATAGGGCCATTGCTATAAGTATTATCGATGCGGTTGATGAAACAGGATATTTAACTGTTACAACAGATGACATCCTACTTGGAATGGGCGATGATGAGATAGAGCTTGATGAAGTTGAAGCCGTATTAAAACGTATTCAACGCTTTGATCCTATTGGTGTTGCTGCACGCGATTTAAAAGAGTGTCTTTTGATCCAACTTTCGGCTTTTTCAACAGATACGCCTTATCTTAAAGAAACGCAGTTGGTCATTAGCCAACATTTAGAATTATTAGGCAATCGCGACTTCCGCCAATTGATGCGTCAAACAAAGTTACGTGAAGAAACATTAAAATCGGTTATTGAGATAATTCAATCACTTGATCCTAAACCTGGATTAAGTATTGATGCTGGCGAGTCAGAGTATGTTATCCCAGATATACTGGTAAAAAAATCAGGTGAACGCTGGCAAGTTGAGTTAAATACAGATAGCATTCCTCGCCTACGCATAAATGAAACCTATGCTGCATTGGGTCAATCGACCCAAAATGAGAGCGATGGAAAATTTATTCGTGACAATTTACAAGAAGCTAAAATGGCTGATAAAAAGTTTAGAAAGCCGTAATGAGACATTATTAAAAGTCGCTCATTGCATTGTTGACACACAGCAGGCGTTTTTCGAATTGGGTGAAGAGCATATGAAACCCCTTGTGTTAGCGGATATCGCTGAACAGGTTGAAATGCACGAATCCACCATTTCTCGAGTGACAACGCAAAAATTTTTGCATTGCCCGAGAGGAATTTTCGAATTGAAGTATTTTTTCTCTAGCCATGTGAATACTGATAGCGGAGGCGAAGCCTCTTCAACAGCAATCAGGGCTTTAGTGAAGAAACTAATCGCAGCAGAAAACCCAGCGAAACCACTGAGTGATAGTAAACTGGCTGATATGCTCGCAGAGCTTGGCATACAAGTTGCTCGACGTACTGTTGCGAAATATAGAGAGTCATTATCCATCCCGCCTTCAAACCAACGCAAAGAGTTGGTTTGAGCATAATTGAGAAGGAAGACACTATGGAACTTCAAATCACTGGTCATAACATTGAATTAACTGATGCTCTGCGTGAGACCGTCAAAGCAAAAAGCGCGAAATTACCTCAGTTCTTTGACAAAATTAATAACGTTCAGGTTATCCTGAAAGTCGAAAAAGTGAATAAAATCGCTGAAGCGACCATTCAAGTTAATGGCGGTGAATTACATGCCTCTGCTGAAGCAGAAGATATGTACGCAGCAATTGATGGATTGATGGATAAACTGGCTCGTCAATTAACCAAACACAAAGATAAACTGAGACAACATTAATTCATTTCCCATTGTGAAATGGGGATACAATCGGCGAAGTTACTGCGTTGTTTATGACTCGGTTCAAGCCAACGCCTAATCAATATCAGTAACAAAAAACCAGATGCCACCTTGTGACATCTGGTTTGCTGGTCTAAGTGAATAAGACAATGAACAACGATACAAAGATGAATATTAGCGACGTACTTTCTCTGGCATGTACGCATAATGATGTACACTGCACGAGTAAAAAGCGCGCGTTAGAAATTATCAGTGAAAACGCAGCAAAAGCACTTAATTTACCCGAAACACTGATATTTGAAGCCTTATTGACGCGCGAAAAAGTCGGTACAACAGGGATTGGGGGGGGGGTTAGCTATCCCTCATGGACGTATTGAAAGTGATGAAACAGAAAAAGTAGTTGGTGTGTTTCTTCACTTAAGCGAACCTATTGCCTTCGACGCTATTGATAATCAACCTGTCGATTTGTTGTTCGCATTACTCGTTCCTGCAACACAATGTAAGGAACATTTACACACACTGTCTTTGATTGCAAAACAGTTGGCAGACAAAAATTTATGTCGCCGACTACGCTCCGCACAAAGTGATGAAGAGCTTTATCAGATTATCACAGAATAACCCCTACGGGTTTGTTGGGACGCGAATAGCATACAGTGGAATGATATTCATCACTGGGAAATTATAGGGAGCTACCTCATGGTGCTGATGATAGTCAGCGGACGCTCTGGTTCAGGTAAGTCAGTTGCTTTGCGTGCGCTTGAAGACATGGGATTTTATTGTGTTGATAACTTGCCTGTTGATCTTTTACCTGAGCTCGCAAAAACACTGGCTGAACGTGATGCTTCTGCTGCCGCTGTCAGTATTGACGTCCGAAATATGCCAGAGTCGCCGGAGATCTTCGAGAAAGCGCTGGAAAGTTTACCCGCTGAATATTCTCCACAACTCTTATTTTTAGACGCAGATAGAAATACCTTAATTCGTCGTTATAGTGATACACGACGTTTACACCCACTTTCGACCAAAAACCTTTCATTAGAAATGGCTATTGATACCGAAAGTGATCTGCTTGAGCCATTGCGATCACGAGCAGATCTTATCATTGATACGTCAGAAATGTCCGTTCATGAGCTCGCAGAAATGTTACGTACTCGCTTATTAGGTAAGCGCGGAGCGTGAATTAACGATGGTCTTTGAATCCTTTGGATTTAAACATGGTATTCCTATTGATGCAGATTATGTTTTTGATGTGCGTTTCTTACCGAATCCACATTGGGATCCTAAACTGCGCCCGATGACGGGCCTTGATCGCCCTGTTGCGGCATTTTTAGATAGACACACTGAAGTTCATAACTTTATTTATCAAACCAGAAGCTATCTTGAACTCTGGTTGCCGATGTTAGAAACCAATAACCGTAGCTATCTAACAGTCGCGATTGGTTGTACAGGAGGCAAACACCGTTCTGTTTATGTTGCAGAGCAACTCGCCGACTATTTCCGCTCTAGAGGGAAAAACGTACAATCACGACACAGAACACTAGAAAAACGCAAATGACCCAACACCGACAAGTTGCGATAAAAAATCGACTTGGCATACATGCACGGCCTGCAATGAAGTTGTTTGATTTAGTGAAAACATTTCAATCAACAGTGATTTTACGCAATAACGAAGGTGTTGAAGCGCAAGCAGATAGTGTGATTGCTATGCTGATGTTAGATTCAGAGCAAGGCAGTCAAATTGATATAGAAGTGACAGGTAGCGACGAAAATGAAGCTATTGATGCGATTATTGCATTATTTGAATCAGGGTTTGATGAAGAATAATCGTAATAGAAAACAATAGATTAGCGTTTCTTAACTAAATAACCCGAAAGAGACTGTGATCATGGTCTCTTTCTTTTTTATACAGAACCGCCTATTATCTCTTATATGAGTTTAACAACACCCCCACCTCACCCGTGGGGGTGTTGTTTTGCATTGGAATAAATTGGAGTGTGGTATGACAAAGCCAACAATTATCATCAACGAACTTGATGCTGAACGTTTAGATTCATTGCTAGAGCAACCGGCCTTTGCAGATAGCCCCATTGCTGAAGCCTTGAATGAAGAATTAGATCGTGCTGACATTGTTACACCAGCTGATATCCCTGCTAACATTGTCACAATGAACAGTAAAGTCCGCTTTATGGACTTAAAAAATAATGAAGAGCGTACTCGTACTTTAGTGTACCCCGCTTCATTAAAAGACAGCACTACTGAACTTTCAGTTATGGCACCAATGGGTGCTGCGTTACTGGGTTTGGCAATTAATGACGAGATCAGTTGGAAGTTGCCTAATGGCCTTGAAACGAAAGTTAAAGTACTAGAAATTCTATACCAACCTGAAGCTGCTGGTGAATTACACCGTTAAGCAGAGCTGAAGGTTCGCGTCTTATTTTTTATCTTCTCAATTTGAAAAGCACACCGATAAACGCGATATCTCAGCCCATCACGGGCTGAGATTAAAGGTAGAGAAGGTATCTAAAATTTACTCGCCCGCAATACTCATTTCTGGTAACAATAAAGAGCCACACTGAATATTACTGCGTTTCTCAATATCGTCCCCCATAGTGGCAATGTTCGCCCACATCTCTTTTAAATTACCTGCAATAGTCACTTCACTGACAGGGTACTGAATTTCACCATTTTCAACCCAAAAACCGCTAGCACCGCGAGAATAGTCACCGGTTACTGTACTGACACCTTGTCCCATCAATTCTGTAACAACAAGGCCTGTTCCCATCTCTTTTAACAGAGCATCAAACGATAAACCTTGTCCTGGGATATACCAGTTATGGATCCCACCTGCATGCCCATTACTTTTTAACCCTAATTTTCTTGCTGAATAGGTTGTTAACAGCCACTCTTGTAATACACCATCTTTAATAATTTCAGCATCTATTGTACGCACACCTTCACTATCAAAAGGTGTTGATGCTAAACCACTCATCATATGAGGGCGCTCTTGAATATTGAGCCATTGAGGGAAAATTTGTTTACCTAAACTATCTAATAGACAAGAAGATCCACGATAAATCATGCTACCGCTGATTGCAGCGACTAAATGGCCAAAAATCCCCGTTGCAACATCAGCGGCAAAAATAACTGGGGCTTTCATCGTAGAGAGTTTACGAGGTGCAAGTCGAGATAACGTACGGCGAGCACACTCTTTTCCTACCCATTCAGGTGATTCTAGACCTTCAAAGCGGCGACTAATGGTGTACGCATAATCACGCTCCATATCCTCACCATCACGAGCAATGACACAACTCGACATAGAATAACGTGAAGATGAATAACTTTTTAATAAACCAAGACTATTACCAAATACACGGGTTCCACTGTGACTATTAAAGCTACCGCCTTCTGTATTAATAATACGACTATCACTGTCTAAAGCAGCTTTTTCTGCTCTTGAGGCTAACTCTATTGCCTTATCCGCAGTCACATCAGTAGGATGGTAAAGATCAAGAAAAGGAGCATCAAATGCTAATAACTCTTTATCAGCAGGGCCTGCACAAGGATCAACAGAGGTATAACGCGCAATATCTACCGCAGCTTGTACTGCGCGTTTAATCGCATCAGCACTCAAGTCTGTTGAAGATGCGCTACCTTTACGTTGTTGTTGATAAACCGTAATGCCTAGCGCACCATCACTGTTAAATTCAACATTTTCAACTTCACCATAGCGGGTACTAACACTAATACCCGTTGATTTATTAATAGCGACTTCAGCCCCATCACACTGTTTTGCTGCCAGCTCTAATGCAAGCGAGACGGCGTCTTCAAGCTGTTTTACCTGATCTGAATTATTCATTGAGAACCATTTTTCCTAAGGAGAACATCACTTTTTACTTATTTTTAGCAAAGTAAATCAATTGACAGGTGGTCAACAAGCGATTTTCCCAGTTACAATAGAAGATATATGAATGTTATCACCCGTCGGGCTTTTGGTCATTCACCAAATCACACTCCCGGCTTACTCTGCAACAGGAATTTTTATTATGGCAAAGCAGCCTGAAGAGTGGCATTACCTCAACCCTGAATTTGACGATACCTCGTCAGAAGAGGAAGAAGAGGAAGAAATTATCTGGGTCAGCAAAAGCGAAATTAAACGTGATGCTGAAGCACTCAAAAAATTGGGTACTGAATTAGTTGAATTAAGTGCGCAAGAATTAGAGCGTATACCATTAGATGAGAAATTATTAGCCTCTATTCAATTAGCACAAAAAGTACAGCGTGAAGCACGTCGCCGCCAAATTCAATATATTGGAAAATTATTACGTAATGTGGACGAAGAGCCGATACGCCAAGCACTTGATAAACTAAAAAACCGCCACAACCAACAGATCTTAGTGCTACATAAACTTGAAGATCTGCGAATTCGTCTTGTCGAAGGGGGTAATGAAGTCATTGAAGAAGTGGTCGCTCTTTACCCAATGGCTGATCGCCAGCAATTACGTACACTTATCCGTAATGCTAAAAAAGAAAAAGAAACGAATAAACCACCAAAATCATTCCGCTTATTGTTTCAATACCTCAAAGATTTATCAGAATCAGCATAATACCTGATCCCCTGAAAACGCAGTGTAAAACGACACCACCACTGCGATTTTCAGGTGCCTGTTTCTATATTTTGCTATTTTTGACTGTTATGCTCACAACTAAAGCTCAATAATGCTTTACCTAGCTCGTTTTGCGCTTCTTGCATTAACGCCACTAAAGGTTGAAAATCGCTAGAATGGTAAGGTAAATGCTTGAAAATAATTTTTACTGGTAATTCAATGTCCCCCACTAACGCATCCCATAATGCATCTAAGTTATTGCCAAAATGCTCATCTAACTGAAATTGCAGTGCAAAATCCCGATAAAAAGCGTCTCTATCTGCCAGCATCTTAAAATCAAAAATAACCTGTTTCATTAAGGAGCCACCTTTGTCATTGTACGGTAATGATCGGTGGTGATATAAATCAGCCCATCATTCGAATAGAGTAATCTGTCACTACCTCGATGACCACATTGATAATTTACATCAGCTTCATACCACAGGCGTCCTGCTTCTTCAGGTAGCTGTTTTTCACGGTTCATAAAGCGATCGCCACCGATCGCCTTTCCTGGTAATACATCACATAAATTACCCGCTTTTGCATTCCAACCTTTTTCTCTGGCTTCTTTTTTAGTGAGATAAAAATCAGGTAGTTGCTGATGACGTTGTAAATAGTTAGCCACTGCGTTAGCTTGCGTTTTTTCATCAATAGACAGTGGGATTTGTGCCGGCTTATCGGTGCTATTATGAGGTAATGATGAAATAGAGGTAGAAGATGAAGATACTGATGTTTTATTTTCAGGCAGTAACCCCTTATAAAGAACACCAAATAAAACCGCAATAACAATAATAACTGGTAATAAACGCTTGCCCATAAATTTGCACCTTCATTGTCGCTAGAATAAAAAAACTCCATCAAGAGATGGAGTTTAATAAATACGTATAGATAACGATAGCAATAATTAAGCCGTACCACCTACAGTAATTTTATCAAGCTTTAAGGTTGGCTGCCCTACACCAACAGGCAAGCTTTGCCCCTCTTTACCACAAACACCGACGCCTTTATCTAATGCGAGATCGTTACCCACCATTGAGACTTGCTGCATGGCTTCAATACCTGAGCCAATCAGCGTGGCCCCTTTAATTGGTTTTGTTATTTTGCCATTCTCGATTAAATAAGCTTCTGAGGTTGAGAAAACAAATTTACCTGATGTGATATCCACCTGACCGCCACCAAAGTTAGGTGCATAAATACCGCGATCAACACTTGCAATAATTTCTTCTGGTGACGATTTACCCGCTAGCATGTAAGTATTGGTCATACGAGGCATAGGAAGATGTGCATAAGACTCACGACGACCATTTCCCGTCGGTGCAACGCCCATTAAACGAGCGTTCATCTTGTCTTGCATATAACCTTTTAAGATACCGTTTTCGATTAAGACATTGTATTGACCTGGAACACCTTCATCGTCAATGGCAATAGAGCCACGACGCCCTTCAATTGTGCCATCATCAACAATAGTACAAAGCTCAGAAGTGACCTTTTCACCAAGACGTCCTGAAAATACAGAGGTTTCACGACGGTTAAAATCACCTTCTAAACCATGCCCCACAGCCTCATGCAATAATACCCCCGGCCATCCCGCGCCTAATACCACAGGCATTGTTCCCGCAGGTGCGGCTATTGCAGATAAGTTCACTAATGCCATACGCACAGCTTCACGCGCATAAGTTACGGCATGGCTTTCACCACCAACGTTCGTTAAGAAGTAGTCATAACCAAAACGACCGCCACCACCACTGGCACCGCGTTCACGTTTGCCGTCTTCTTCCACCAGCACGCTAACAGAAAGGCGAACTAAAGGGCGTACATCGGCCGCTAACGTGCCATCGGTTGCGGCCACAAGCACATGTTCATAAACACCCGTTAATGAGGCATTAACCTGTTTAACACGCTTATCTTCAGCACGTGCGACTTTATCTACTTCATGTAATAGTGCAATTTTCTCTTCACGAGAAAGGCTTTGTAACGGATCATTTAAGCTGTACAGCGGAGAATGTTGAATAGCACCTAAAGTATGGATACGACCATTCCCCTTAGCCTGAACAATGCTTCGCGCAGCATGCGCACTTTGATTAAGTGCATTAAGCGTTAATTGGTCAGCATAAGCAAAACCGGTTTTTTCGCCATAAATTGCTCTGACACCAACCCCTTGGTCAATATTATAAGAGCCATCTTTAATAATCTGATCATCAAGTACCCAAGCTTCGTGGTAACTTGATTGAAAATAAAGATCACCATAATCAATTTGACGCTGTGCAAGCTGCTCTAGTGTTGATGCTAAATCATCTAAACTAAGTTTGTTTGCTTCCAACAGACTTTCGCTGACAACAGCTAAACTCATAATTCTTCTTTATCCTTAATTTTTTTGATTAAGTGGGTCAGTTTCGGGCGAAAGCAGTTATGTTTCACGACCCGTATCTGTTCACGCATACCATGTAAACTCTCGACACCAATATTGAGTGTTAGCGCACTAACGGCATCAGGGTTCTTTTTCAAGACCTTTCCCCAACCATCAATAGCTATGGTATGACCCCAAGTCCGGCGCGTATCATGTGTACCCACTTGTGCAGGCGCTAAAATAATACACTGATTCTCAATCGCACGAGCACGTAACAACGGCTCCCAGTGTGCTTTTCCCGTTAAACGAGTAAAAGCTGCTGGTACAGAGATAATCTCGGCACCTTTCTCTCTTAATGCTTGGAAAATACCAGGGAAACGGAGGTCATAACAGATAGTTAAGCCTAGCTTTCCGACAGGAGTATCAACCACGGTTAGGCGTTCACCACGTTGATAAATAGAAGATTCATTATATTCCCCTTGCTCATCGTCAATACTCACATCAAACATATGAATTTTGTCATAACGAGCACGGATAACACCTTCATCATCAAAGACCAAACTACTGCTGGTAATTTGATCAGGAGAGTCACGACTAACCAAAGGCATAGAGCCCACTAAGATCCACACTTTGTAACGCTGGGCCATTTTAGCAATGGCATTTTGTAACGGCCCATCGCCCTGAATTTCAGCGTGTTTATGGTAATCTTTAGCGTTCGAAAAAAGTAACGCATTTTCAGGTGTTAATACCAGCTTCACTGAATCGGGTAATTGCTTAATCTGTTGCTCGATTTGCGCCAGATTATTTTTTGTGTTTTTTCCGCTACAAAGTTGCAAAAGTGCGACATTAACTTTTTTCATAACGCCTGATTCTCCTTAAGCTGACGCAGTACTTCGTCAATTTTGGGTTGTTCCATAGTGCCGGTCACATGATAACGGATAACTGAAATCTTACTCCAAAGTGGCCCCAGCACCTTTGATGCCGCAAATACTGCGGCGCCTGCAATTGGGTTTATTGCGAAAGCTGTGGCAACACCAACTGTAGCTGAAATTTCTGGGGTGACGACAACTTGTAGATCCATTTTACGTTCGAGTAAATCCACTTTCCCACTTATCGCAATATCAGCAATAACACCATCAACACGAACACTCTCTGCATTCATAATACCTTGATTAATCGTAATTTCACTTTTAATCGAATCATATTCAAAATGCTCACTGAAAGTATCTCTAAAATCAAACTGCAATTTACGTAAAAGCGCATCAAAACTCACTAGTCGCAGTAATTTACCCGCTTGTCCTACATCCACTTTCTCTATGCGCCCTTTGCCTAAAACCGATTTGATATCACCATTTAATCTCACGATATTAAAATTCCATGGTGTATCATGCCACTGTAATGAAAAATCGGCGGAAAGAGGAGATTGCAAAATAGGAACGATATACCCCAAATAAGCTGCCATTTCATCAATTTCATCAGCTTTAAGCTTACCTGTTAATTTTGTGGTGTTATTTCCGTCCAGATCTTCAGACCACTCGCCATTAACATTAAGTTCACCACTGCTATTTTCTAATTTACCGTCAGTTAAAAATAAAGCGCCCTTGTTTTGTTTTAACGAGCCTTTAATTTTCCCTAGGAGTAAGCCATTGATCCAACACTCTCGGCACTCAAAATCAATAGAAGGGATATTTTTCACTGAAAACTTCAATCCATTAGGATCAGGAATATTGGCCATTTTTAACGGTTTTTCTTCTTGAGAAGAGGAAGCACCATTAAAATAGAGATAATTAATATTAACTAGCCAAGGTGCCGAGGTTTCAGGAATAAACACATCGCCTCGTAATTCACTTCCTGAGAATGCCAATTTTACGCCATCATTAACTCGCATAATTTCAGTTTGTGGGTTATTCCATTTTTGCCCTGCAAAATTTAAATCAGGTAAGCTGATATGTACATTATCAGGGAAACTCACTGCATTTTCAGAAGGTGTTAATGATGAAAATGCGATTAATGTCGGTAACCATTTATCACCATCGAGTCCTTTAAGAGCAATGGTTAAACGCTGTTGTGGGCTTAACTCAGGTAATTTGAGGGTAGAAGAAACAAGGTTACCTTGTAATAAACGAAGTTGTTTACCTAACCCCCATTGGCTATTGAGTTTCCACTGTTTTTCAGCGTTAGCATTCACAGTTAAAGTTTCACTATTACCGCTTGCTGAAATCACAATAGGCGGTGAGTTTTTTAGATCCTGAGTTTCAGGTACTGTTAATTTACTTTTTAATGAATTAATATTCCCCGTTAAGTCGACTTGATAATCGACATCCCCTTGTTCGGGGATTTTAACATTAACGTTACCATTCCAAGGAAATACTCCACTCAATTTCTGCTGAATATCGCTAGGTAACCCCTGAATTTTTTGAATATCCCACTGACCTTTTAAGCCGACATCCACTTGATAATTATCCGCAGTATTGTGGCTTTTAAATGAAAATACGAGTGGCTGACCAAACCAATTGGCCGTTAATATATCACTTTCAAGTTTGTCATTATGGTAACGGAATTGCCCGCTAACCCCCTTTAATGTGGTATCCATAAAATTTAAAGTGACATCATTATTTTTTAAATTAATCTCACCTGACGCAACGACATCATCACCATCAAAAGGAATATCGAGCTTCAATGTGCCATTAATTTTTCCGGCAACGTTAAGCTCTTCAAGAGTATGCCCAATACTCGCCATTTGAGAATCTAAGAAATACGCTTTCAGTTCATCACCTGTTGCTTGAATATCTGCGTTAATTAAGATTTTTTCCTGTTGATAACGTTCAATCACCGCACTTAAATTTGTAGCGACCGCGTTCCCTACTTTGGCTTTTGACGATGACATCCATAAACCATCATTTTTAAAATCTAAATTAATATCGAGATCAAATAATGCTGGCCATTCACTATCAAATTTGAACGTAGCCTGTTTCACTGGCGCATAAACTTGAAACCAACCTTTATGATTATCAAAAGGAAAATCGGCTGGATCACCATGAAAAATAAATGTTCCATTATCGATATTACCCGCAATAATCGCATCTGAAAGATACTGAGTCAGTTCTTTACCTACATACTTCTCAGGCAGATAACGCCATGTATCGCCGGCATTTGTGACTCTTACACCAGACAATATGGAAAGTTGCTGATCTTCACCTTGTTTCTCATAACGAAAATCACCCGCTACCCATGCAGATGTTGCTTGAATATCGACCCCTTTACTCCAAAGAGATAAGCTGTCTCCAGAATGTTGCCAATAAACCGTGCCTTTCCCTTTTTCTATATTCAGTGGGGCTTTAAATAAATCACCGGTATCTATTTGACTGTCTGCTAAGGCAAAGCTAAGTTCGCCATTTTGCACACTTCCTTTTAATTGCCCACTGAAATGTTGTACTGATGGGATCTCTTGCCAACGTTTCCAGCCGACATTTTCCCAGGAGAGTTTAATCAAACTTTTCTCAAAGTTTTCGGGAGTAAGATCTAAGGCAAAATCATTAACCATGCCTGAAAATTGTCGATACTGCCATTGACGCACAAAATCTGGTGTTAAAAATGAGAATAACGGTAATACGGCATACAGCCTATCTAACTCAATATTTTTGGCACGAATACGCCATGCTTCATCATGCTGTTTTTCTTTAGGTTGATAAAGCACAGCTAAATAGCCATCAGGCCATTCCTCACCATCCATTGTGATTTTTCGGGTATAAGGGATATCAGCAAGCCAACCATTCTCTTGCCTTCTCATACGTAATATTAAATCTTCAACATTTAATATGTGCGAAGTTCCATCGCTACTCCAATCCATCTCACCTTGATGAATTTGTAATTGGCTTCCCGTAATCCGTCCGTGGGTAATATCAATCCAGTTAGATAAGCTGGCTTTCGCTTCACCTAATCCACTATTCTTTTTTACCCACTGGCTAAGCCAGGGTGAGATATCAATTTCATCTGCGGTAAGATATACCTTGCCGTTATCAATTAAGCCTTTATTTGTGGTATACAGGTCAAGACGTACCTTTAAACCGCCATAGTGATTTATTGGTGTATCAAGCGTGATCTCACCTTGAGCACGGTGACGATTTTTTTTGTTTAACCACATCAATTCAGGTACATGCAGTGTACTGGTATCCCCCGATGGCGTTAAAAAAACAAAACGGCTTTCAACCAGTTTAAAACGGTCAAACTGTTCAAGGAAAAGTGAAGAGATATCATCAGGTTCAGTTAACGTAATATCACCACTTTGCCCTGTAAAAATGGGACGTTGATAATCAACATATAACCGTTTAAAGGTGAGTTCACGAAAATGAGGACGAAGAGTGAATAATGAACGCCATACATCAAAAGAAAAAGTCACTTTTTCTACCGTAACGTTCACATCTTTGTTAGTAATATTCAGCCCATCGACTTGAATATCTGGGCCAAAATTCTGCCACGTCCCTCTGATTTTCGTCATTGAGACAGGGCTATTGAGTTGCTTTGTTAAATACGTTTCTATTTCAGGGCGATAATTATCTAAACGAGGCAGAAAATAGCGAAACCCGCTTAACACCAAGGCAAAAACGATGAGGCAAAAAACTGTTATAACTAACAGGTAGTTAGGCAGCCGCTTCATTCTTGTCTCCTTTCTGCCATCATATTCATTAGGAAGGCGAATCCATTACATCATCACCACATCAAATTGCTCCTGACTATAAAGTAGCTCAGTTTGCACTTTTACTTGTTTACCCACGAAAATTTCAACCTCAGCTAATGCATGAGATTCATCACCTTTTAAGGCTTCAGCAACTGCTGTAGAGGCATAAACTAGGAATCTATCCGCATCAATTGTTTTATGTACACGCACTATTTCACGCAAAATTTCATAGCAGACTGTTTCGACTGATTTTACCGTACCTCGTCCTTGACAAGTTGGGCAATCATCACAAAGCACATGTTCAAGGCTTTCTCGTGTTCTTTTACGTGTCATTTCCACTAAGCCGAGTTGAGAAAAACCGTTAATTGTTGTTTTCACCCTATCTTTACTTAGTGCTTGTTCAAGCGATGCCAACACCCTGCGTTTATGTTCATCATTATTCATATCAATAAAGTCAATAATAATGATGCCACCTAAATTACGTAACCGTAATTGTCGAGCAATAGCTTGGCTTGCTTCAATATTAGTATTAAAAATGGTTTCTTCTAAATTTCGGTGACCAACAAATGCTCCCGTATTGATATCAATAGTGGTCATTGCCTCAGTTTGATCAATAATCAGATAACCGCCTGACTTCAATTCCACTTTACGCTCTAAAGCTCGTTGAATTTCATTTTCAACACCATAGAGATCAAAAATAGGTTGGTTCCCTTGATGCAATTCAAGCTTAGCAGTTAACTCAGGAATATATTCACCAATAAATTCCTGTAATTGATGATACGTTAATTTAGAATCAACACGTATGCTATCTAATTCAGAACCAGCAAAGTCACGTAAAATACGTTGTGCTAAAGCCAACTCACCATAAATTTGAATGCGGGTTTTATTTCTTTTCTTGCGCTCAATAATTTTATTCCATAAGCGTTTAAGAAAAGCGGCATCTTGTTTAATTTCGTGCTCACCTACTCCTTCAGCGGCAGTACGAATAATAAAACCACCATTTTCATCGCAATATTCTTCAACCAATTGTTTTAAGCGTTCACGTTCTTCTTCACTATCAATTCGTTGAGAAACTCCCACATGAGAGGCTCCAGGCATAAAAACTAAGTAACGAGAAGGTAACGTAATATCGGTGGTCAGTCGGGCACCTTTGGTTCCGAGAGGATCCTTAACCACTTGTACAATTAAATCTTGGCCTTGATGGACTAATTGCGCAATATCACGAACATTAAATTTCTTCTGCTCTTCACCTGCAATACATTCAGTGTGAGGCATAATATCAGAAGCATGTAGAAAAGCGGCTTTATCTAGCCCGATGTCAATAAATGCAGCTTGCATCCCGGGTAATACGCGACTTACCCGACCTTTGTAGATGTTTCCGACGATACCTCGTTTCGCTTCTCTTTCGACATGAATTTCTTGAAGTATGCCTCCGCGAATATAAGCAACACGAGTTTCAGATGGCGTCACATTCACTAATAACTCTGCTGTCATGAAATATCCTTCTCATTAGCTAGAGACGAAAATTGAGCTATCAATGCTTCGGTTTCAACAAGTGGCAATCCGACAACAGCATGATAACTCCCCTCAATCCGTTGAACGAAACGGCCTCCTTTTCCTTGAATACCGTAAGCACCAGCTTTATCCATTGGCTCTCCTGACTCAATATACGCGCTAATCTCACCCTCTGTCATCTTTCTAAAAGTGACGTACGTGACAACTAATTGACTCAATGTATGTGTGCTATCAGAGACCGCAATTGCCGTCATCACTTGATGAGTTGCACCTGAAAGCGAGCGTAAGATTTGTGCTGCATGGGCTTTATCACGCGGTTTTTCAAGAATATGACCATCATAAACCACAATGGTATCAGAGCCTAAAACAGGATAATCATAGGGTGCTTGTCGCACACCTTCTTGTGATTTTTCTTTCGCCAAACGAAGGACATAATCTTCTGGTGTTTCACCTTGTTGCCAAATTTCATCAATAGCCGGTGTGATAATACTAAATTCAACATCTAATAACGCGAGAAGTTCACGTCTTCTTGGTGAGCTGGATGCAAGATAAAGCGTGGTCACAGATAATATCCTCATGACGGTAACGCAAAAAGCCGCCATGAGCCAATTAACTTAGTGAACTGAAAACTGGTGACGGACTTTGCGAAGTAAAAAATAAAGCCATGGCCAAAGAATACCACTGACTGGGCTATTCCAGAATACTTGAGGGTGAAAAGTCACGGGTGAAAGTAAAAATTCTGCCCAAAATACAGCGAGATCGACAACGACAACACTTAACATCACCACCAGTGCTTGTTGCCACAAAGCTAAATTACAAAAAAGCTGATATTTGAAAGCAATCACATAACTCACTAACGTATAGGCCAACGCATTAACACCCAAGGTCGTTCCTTGGACTAGGTCCATAATCATACCTAATACAAATGCAGTTCCGACACTGACACGATGAGGAATAGCCGTTATCCAATAAATTAGAAACAACATTGGCCAAATAGGTCGATACACTTCTAATTGTTCTGGCCATGGCATAATTTGTAAAACTAATGCGATAAGAAAAGAGAGCCAAACAATCCAACGTCCACGACTTTGATAAGGATTCATCGAGGTTACCTACTTCTTGTTGTACTAGGTGTAGCAGGTGTTGAGACCGGCGGTGGATTCTTGTTACTTGCCTCTGGCGTATTCTCTAATGGCTCTTGAGACATAGAACGAGGGAGCGGAGGCCCAGCTTGTTCATAATTAGGAAGAACTTGTGGCATCAGTTGCATTAAACGCTCATTCGCCGCGTGATACACCTCTGAAGGCAACGGAGGTTCTCCAGTTTTATCTGATGCATTCCATAATAAAAGTAAATAACGTAAACGTTGTAATTCAGCAGAAGGACGAACATTAATCACAGAGTAAGCGCGTTGATTATCAACCTTAACAGAAGCAACAACACCAACTGGATATCCTTCAGGAAAACGTCCACCAAGTCCCGATGTTACTAAAACATCACCTACACGAATATCAATATTAGCAGGTAAAGCTTCTAGCAATAAATCATCAGCACACCCCGCACCAGAAGCAATCACACGAATATCATTGCGTAAAACTTGTACTGGTAATGCATGAGAAGTATCACAAATTAATAGTACTCGACTCGTGAGCTCACTTACGGCAATGACTTGACCTACCACGCCTTTATCACTAATAACAGGTTGTCCTTCATAGACGCCATCATTGGTTCCTTTATCAATAACCACTTGATCTCGATAAGGCGTACTATTACCAGATAAAACTTGTGTAACTGTCATTTGTTCATTTTGACGAAGAGGTGAACCAAGTAATTCTCGTAAACGGGCATTCTCTTGCTTAAATTGCTCTAATAATTGGCTTTCGCCACTGCGAACTAACAACTCTTTTCTCAAAGCCTGATTTTCAAATTGTAAACGCTCACGTGTTGCAAACGTTTCAGAAATTTGATCAAGAAAACGACGTGGACCATTTGCAAGAAAATAGAAGGGACTAACAGCAGTATCAAGATACTGGCGGACTTTAGAAAATGCACCAATACGGTTATCAGCAATCAATAAAGAGATAGCAATAACCACGGCGATTATTAATCTTAGTTGCAGGGAAGGGCCCCGACTAAAAATTGGCTTCATAAACTCTAAGATCACTCACACGGAGAAGTAAAAGAACAGGTGTTAATATTCTCACCAAGGGGGAATCCATTCTCCCTTGTTAGAATTAATCTCAATCTTCGCTAAACAGATCGCCACCGTGCATATCGATCATTTCTAATGCTTTACCACCGCCACGCGCAACACAAGTCAATGGATCTTCAGCAACAATTACAGGAATACCAGTTTCTTCCATTAACAAACGGTCAAGGTTACGTAATAACGCACCGCCTCCCGTTAATACCATGCCTCGCTCTGAAATATCAGACGCCAATTCTGGCGGACATTGCTCTAATGCAACCATAACCGCGCTGACGATACCCGTTAATGGCTCCTGTAATGCCTCAAGGATTTCATTAGAGTTTAATGTAAAGCTACGAGGTACACCTTCTGCAAGGTTACGACCACGAACTTCAATTTCATTAACTTCATCGGAAGGATAAGCAGAACCAATATCGTGCTTAATACGCTCAGCAGTTGCTTCACCAATCAGTGAACCATAGTTACGACGCACATAGTTAATGATGGCTTCATCAAAACGGTCCCCTCCGATACGGACAGAAGAGGAGTAAACCACACCATTCAATGAAATAACTGCAACTTCTGTTGTACCACCACCGATATCAACCACCATTGAGCCTGTTGCTTCAGAAACAGGTAAACCTGCACCAATTGCCGCAGACATAGGCTCTTCAATTAAAAATACTTCGCGAGCCCCCGCGCTTAATGCAGATTCACGAATAGCTCTACGTTCTACTTGAGTTGCCCCAACAGGAACACAAACCAATACACGAGGACTTGGACGCATAAAGCTATTGTTATGAACCTGTTTTATGAAGTGCTGAAGCATTTTTTCGGTTACATAAAAATCAGCAATCACACCGTCCTTCATTGGACGGATAGCAGCGATATTCCCAGGTGTACGCCCTAACATCTGTTTGGCTTCATGCCCTACAGCAGCAACACTTTTTGATGTGCCAGCGCGATCTTGACGAATAGCGACAACGGAGGGTTCATCGAGAACAATACCCTGCCCTTTGACATAAATAAGGGTATTGGCGGTACCCAAGTCAATAGACAAATCGTTGGAAAACATGCCACGAAATTTTTTAAACATACGAAAGGATAATCCTGCAAGCCGGGACGGAAAAATCCGTCTACTCTATCAACCACAATAAGCAGCGACAAGGCGCGATTCACTACTTAGATTAAAGTGGACACGTAAATAATCATAAAGGCACAATATTCTACGTTACTTTTCCCAATTGGAGCAGAAAAAAACTGCATAAAAATGGGCTAATTAGAACGATTAACGCATAATTTCAATCCTACGCTATTCATATTTAACTTATGTAACAATACAAACAACGCTTATATCAATAAAGAAAAATCTCACTTCGTTGCCAAACTGTGACTCAAAAGCATCACTGCAAGTTCAAATAAAATTTATTCATTTAAATAAGCACTCTGTCTCTATTGATATAAAATAGTGTTTCACCGACAAAACTTGACGGAGAAAATAATCAAAGTACCCACCTCGAATACTTCAAAAACAATGCATTATCTTTATTTCGAGTCACAAAGGGAAATGCTTATTTTATCCCATCATCAAACATTAACGGTATTATCTAATAACCAAGATATAAAACTCAGAATAATCTCTGTACCAATAAACGTAGAATCCCCGTTTATACACTAAAAAAGGATTATTTGTCTCATTATTACAATAGATATTGTGCGCAATCACGACGAGATCTAAAAAATCACTTATCATGAAACAAATAGAAATCGATAAGGGGTCAAGATGAAAGCATTAATAGTTGAACAGCAAGACGATAAACTCAATGCCAATGTGCAAGATATCGATGAAAAAAAACTGCCTATTCATGAAGTTATTGTCGATATCCATTACTCTACACTCAATTATAAAGATGGATTAGCTATCACTGGAAAAGGAAAAATATTGCGCCAACTCCCAATGGTTCCAGGTATCGATTTTTCAGGTGTCGTTCATCATAGTGAAGATCCTCGTTTTCATATTGGCCAACATGTTTTATTAACCGGCTGGGGAGTAGGTGAAAATCACTGGGGAGGCCTTGCTCAAAAAGCAGGTGTAAAAGGTGATTGGCTCACCGCTGTACCTGAAGGGCTTTCTTTAAAAAATGCCATGATAATTGGGACTGCGGGTTTTACCGCGATGCTTTGTGTAATGGCACTAGAGCAAAGCGGTGTCACTCCTGAAAGTGGTGATATTTTAGTCACTGGAGCCAGCGGTGGTGTCGGAAGTACCGCCATTAGTTTACTAACAGCATTAGGTTATCAAGTTACCGCACTAAGTGGCAGAGCAAGTAATCATGACTATTTACGCAAACTTGGTGCCAAAAATATTATCACTCGTGAAGAATTTGAACCCGCGGAAGAGCTTTAGATAAGCAACGCTGGGCAGGTGCAATTGATACCGTAGGTGGGCAAATTCTTGCCAATATTCTGTCACAAACAAACTATAACGGCACAGTAGCGGCTTGTGGGTTAGCGGGAGGTTTCTCTTTACCAACAACCGTGATGCCTTTTATTTTACGTAATGTTCGCTTGCAGGGTGTCGATTCTGTTTATTTCCCTGCAGAAAAACGTGCCCAAGTTTGGCAACGTTTACTGAAATTACTGCCAGAAACGTTCTATCAACAGGCGATGACAGAAATCGCACTTGATGAAGTTCCACGTTATGCCCAAATGATTATGGATAATCAAGTCACAGGAAGAACCTTAGTAAAGCTCTAATTTAGAGATTTTATCTGCTTATTTCTGGCATTAATTCACCTCATTTAATGCCAGAATAAACTTCTTTTCGTGTGAAATGGATGTTAATTTGTGATGCAGATCACATTTGCAACATATATTGAGGATCTATCTCAAAGAAGCACAGATTTCCAGTGACATCAATAAATAACGTGATGTTATGATTATTTTTTAATCGCTTGTTTATTTCACTTTCAGACGTTTACAATCCCGTAAAAACTTTTAACTTTTCATCAAAATAAACCCTTCCTTCCCTGATTAGACCAGTATTTTGCTGTTATCTTCTGTGAAATGTCTATAATGTCGGACTTTGTGATATGTATCGTAACATTGGATACAATAAAAGATGACAAAACGAAAAGCACAGGTTATTTTGTCATTTCGTTGACGAATTGACGGAGATAGAAGCATAATGTCGGAAAATTTTCATATTTTGCTCCTGAATGGTCCGAATTTAAACCTGCTTGGAACAAGAGAGCCGGAAACCTACGGACACTTAACTCTGGATGATATCGTTCAAAGTTTGTCAGCAGATGCTCAGGCATTAAATGTGAAACTCAGCCATTTTCAGTCGAATGCTGAATTTGAGCTGATAAATAAAATTCATGCAGCTCGGGGAAATGTCGATTACATATTAATCAACCCAGCCGCTTTCACGCATACCAGTGTTGCGCTGCGTGATGCATTATTAGGGGTGAATATTCCATTTATTGAAATTCACCTATCCAATGTCTACAGTCGAGAGCCTTTCCGCCACCATTCATATCTCTCTGATATCGCAACAGGCGTAATCTGTGGATTAGGTGCAGAAGGTTATCGGTTTGCTTTACAGGCAGCGGTCAGCCGCTTGTCTTAATAAAAAACATCAAAAAGAGTACGGAATCAACTCATGGATATTCGTAAAATTAAAAAACTGATCGAGCTAGTCGAAGAGTCTGGCATTTCTGAACTGGAAATTTCTGAAGGTGAAGAGTCAGTACGTATTAGTCGTAACTCTGGCCTACAAGGTCAAATGGCTCCTCAGCAATATTTTGCGGCACCAGCGGCACCTCAACCTGCATTAGCAAATGCAGTTGCGCCTGTAGCGCCAGAAACACCAGCAGCTACACCAACGCAAGAAATTAGCGGTCACGTTGTTCATTCACCAATGGTCGGAACGTTCTATCGCTCACCAAGCCCTGAAGCTAAGAAATTTGTTGAAGTCGGTCAGCAAGTCAATGTCGGCGATACTCTGTGCATCGTTGAAGCAATGAAAATGATGAACCAGATTGAATCTGACAAAGCGGGTGTTGTTAAATCTATCCTTTGCCAAGATGGCGACAACGTTGAGTTTGACGCTCCACTCTTTGTTATCGAATAACGAGGCAGGTCCATGCTAGAAAAAATCCTCATTGCCAACCGTGGTGAGATAGCACTGCGTATCCTAAGAGCATGTAAAGAGCTTGGGATCAAAGCAGTTGCAGTTCACTCCACGGCAGACCGTGATTTAAAACACGTTCTGCTGGCAGACGAGACTATCTGTATTGGTCCCGCTGCTTCAGCAAAAAGTTACCTAAATATCCCTGCAATCATTGCAGCAGCAGAGATCAGTGGCGCACAAGCTATCCATCCAGGATACGGCTTCCTATCTGAAAATGCTGATTTTGCAGAGCAAGTTGAACGCTCTGGCTTTATTTTTATCGGTCCAAAAGCTGAAACCATCCGCCTTATGGGTGACAAAGTTTCGGCTATCGAAGCGATGAAAAAAGCAGGTGTTCCTTGTGTACCAGGATCAGATGGTCCTTTAGGTAACGACTCGGCAAAAAATATCGAAATTGCTAAACGTATTGGCTACCCAGTTATCATCAAAGCCTCTGGTGGCGGTGGTGGACGTGGTATGCGGGTTGTTCGTTCTGAAAAAGATCTGGAACAATCCATTACAATGACGCGTGCGGAAGCAAAAGCCGCATTTAGCAACGACATGGTATACATGGAAAAATACCTTGAAAACCCACGCCATATCGAAATTCAAGTCATGGCTGATGGTCAAGGTAATGCTATCTATTTGGCTGAACGTGATTGTTCAATGCAACGCCGTCACCAAAAAGTGGTTGAAGAAGCACCAGCACCAGGTATCACTCCTGAAATTCGTAAAAATATTGGTGAACGCTGTGCGAACGCCTGTATTGAAATCGGCTATCGCGGTGCGGGTACCTTCGAATTCCTGTATGAAAATGGTGAATTCTACTTTATTGAGATGAACACCCGTATTCAGGTAGAACATCCAGTAACTGAGATGATCACTGGCATCGACTTAATTAAAGAACAGTTACGTATTGCATCTGGCTTACCTTTATCAGTAACACAAGAGCAAGTTAACGTTCATGGTCATGCTGTAGAATGCCGTATCAACGCAGAAGATCCAAAAACATTCATGCCGAGCCCTGGAACGATCACTCGCTTCCACTCACCGGGTGGATTTGGCGTACGTTGGGAATCGCATATTTACGCAGGTTATACTGTTCCGCCTCACTATGATTCAATGATTGGTAAATTGATCACTTACGGTGAAACACGCGAAATCGCGATCTCTCGGATGAAAAATGCCCTGGCAGAACTTATCATTGACGGTATCAAAACCAATATTGAACTGCACCAGTTCATTATGAATGATGAGCAATTCCAAAAAGGTGGTACAAATATTCACTACCTTGAAAAGCGTTTAGGTTTAACTGAGAAGTAATCCTCCTCACTTAACCAGAAAAGGCATAGTTTAATCACTATGCCTTTTTTATTGCTGATCTTCTGATGAGTATTTAATCGGAAACCCTTTAGAGAGTTTTATTTCTCTCATAACACTCAACAGAGACAAGGTTATAATTCCTTTAAAAACAATAAGATAATTATTTTTAGAATTCATCAGTGACCTTATGACTAATTTTTCACTGAATCAATACTCACTTTCCCGTACAATCCATCCATTCATTTTTAACCCTATTAAAATTGGGAGAACAGATGGACAAACGTTTTGTTCAGGCCCACAAAGAAGCCCTTTTAGCCCTTATTTTAACTTTTATCTATTTGTTGGGTTGGTTGGTTACCGCCTATTTACCGGATAACACACTTGGCATTACAGGTTTACCTATTTGGTTTGAGCTTTCATGTTTATTTTTGCCTGTTTTGTTTTTTTTGCTGTGCTATTTGATGGTGCGTTACTTCTTCAAAGATATGCCATTAGGAGATAAGCATGACGATGCAAATTGAGGTTATTGTGCCATTGGTTGGCTACCTTTTGCTGGTTTTTCTCCTCTCAGCATACGCCTATCGTAAACGCGAAAAAGGCGAGTTTCTCAATGAATATTTTTTAGGTAATCGGTCAATGGGAGGCTTTGTGTTAGCCATGACCATTACCGCCACTTACGTCAGTGCGAGTTCTTTTATTGGTGGGCCTGGCGCTGCTTATAAATACGGTATCGGTTGGGTATTACTCTCAATGATCCAGCTACCTGCAATTTGGCTTTCTCTAGGGGTCTTGGGGAAAAAGTTTGCCATTTTAGCCCGCCGTTATAATGCCGTAACCTTAAATGACATGCTATATGCACGTTACAAAAGTCGTTTTCTTGTTTGGTTTGCCAGCTTAAGTCTATTAGTTGCCTTTGTTGGTGCCATGACAGTACAGTTTATCGGAGGCGCACGTTTATTAGAAACCGCAGCTGGTATCCCTTATGAGTTTGGTTTGCTTATTTTTGGGATCTCCATTGCACTGTATACCGCAATCGGTGGATTTAGAGCCAGCGTATTAAACGATGCTTTACAAGGCCTTGTGATGCTACTTGGCACCTTTATCCTGCTGGTTGCCATTATCTATAAAGCAGGTGGCTTGGATGTTGCGATACAAAAACTCAATGCCATCGATCCTGCATTAACCTCACCTCAAGGTGCAGATGGCATTCTAACGGGGCCTTTTATGGCTTCATTCTGGGTGCTGGTCTGTTTTGGTGTAATAGGCTTGCCGCATACTGCGGTACGTTGCATCTCTTATAAAGACAGTAAAGCCATGCACAAAGGGATCATCATTGGCACTATCGTGATGTCTCTCTTAATGTTTGGTATGCACTTTGCGGGTGCATTGGGTCGGGCGCTCATTCCTAATCTTACCGTTCCCGATCAGGTGATCCCAACATTAATGGTTGATGTATTACCGCCTTTTGCTGCTGGTATTTTCCTTGCGGCCCCTATGGCTGCCATTATGTCAACGATTAACGCTCAGCTTTTACAATCATCAGCAACTTTGGTCAAAGATCTTTATCTTAATCTTGCCCCTCACGCGATCACAAATGAAAAGCGTATAGCCCGTTTATCCAGTCTTTCGACCTTAATTTTAGGTGTATTACTGCTGTTTGCTGCATGGGACCCACCATCAATGATAATCTGGCTTAATTTACTTGCTTTCGGTGGTTTACAGGCAGTGTTCTTATGGCCTTTAGTTCTTGGTCTTTATTGGGATAAAGCGAATCGTTATGGCGCGATTGCGGGTATGATCACAGGTGCCACACTCTATGCAACTCTCGCCACATTTAATATTCAAATCGCAGGATTCCACCCTATTGTTCCGTCACTGTTATTCAGTTTAGTGGCATTTCTTGTTGCTAATCGATTTGGAGAGCATACTCTGCCACAATCAGCATCATTACAGTGAATTCGTTTTTTAAAGAGATTAATTATGCCTTGGATACAATTAAGACTTAATGCAACCGCCACTAATGCAGAAGCTATTGGTGATGAGTTAGTTGAAAGCGGTGCCGTTTCAGTGACATTCCAAGATAGTCACGATACACCTATCTTTGAACCTTTGCCGGGTGAAACTCGTCTATGGGGTGATACTGATGTTATCGGTTTATATGATGCAGAAACTGACATGAAAATCGTTGTGGCTATGCTAGAAAATACGCCACTGCTAGGTCAAGGCTTCCTGCACAAAATTGAACAACTTGAAGACAAAGATTGGGAGCGTGAATGGATGGATAATTTCCACCCTATGCGCTTTGGTGAACGTTTATGGATTTGCCCAAGCTGGCGAGAAGTACCTGATCCTAACGCTGTCAACGTCATGCTAGACCCTGGTCTTGCGTTTGGTACAGGTACCCACCCTACAACCTCATTATGCCTTCAGTGGCTTGATGGCTTAGATTTAGAAGGTAAAACGGTTATTGACTTTGGTTGTGGCTCTGGGATTTTAGCGATTGCGGCCTTGAAGCTAGGTGCAACAAAAGCGATTGGTATTGATATCGATCCGCAAGCCATCCAAGCAAGCCGTGATAATGCACAACGTAATGGTGTATCTGACGCACTCACACTGTATCTTGCAAAAGACCAGCCCGATAATCTCAGTGCTGATGTTGTCGTGGCAAATATTTTAGCGGGTCCACTGCGTGAACTCGCACCAGTTATCAGTACACTGCCTCGCCAAGGAGGGCATCTTGGCCTTTCTGGCGTATTAGCGACACAGGCCGACGGTGTTGCTGCTGCCTATGAAGAATTATTTCATTTAGATCCAGTGGCTGAAAAAGAAGAATGGTGTCGTATTACCGGTATGAAAAAATAACAGTGTTTAAATATTAACCAAATCGAGATAATCTCAATACGTTAAAATTTCACTTAATTATTGTTTATCAGGCATTAATCACATTTTTGCCTGATAAACTTTACTTAGTTTCGCTTGTTTATCAATTCTGTATCATCAAATTTTAAATTATTAAAAATATGTAATGCATTGTTTTTATTAACTAAATAGTGAATTCATAAAAAATCAAGTATAAAAAAGTAACTTTTTTTCGCAATTTGGTTAAACTTTGTCCTTTCATATCTGGCAAAAAATGCGTAATATACGCGCCCTTGCAGTCACAGTTTGGCCCTCTTTTTCATCTATGCGAATCGGACAGTATCAGTTAAAAAATTGCCTTATCGCTGCGCCTATGGCTGGCGTTACAGACCGACCTTTTCGGTCGCTTTGCTATGACATGGGTGCGGGTATGACAGTTTCTGAAATGCTGTCTTCCAACCCTCAGGTTTGGCAGACAGACAAGTCTCGGTTACGAATGGTACATAGTGATGAATTAGGGATCCGCTCCGTACAAATTGCAGGAAGTGATCCCGTTGATATGGCGGCAGCTGCGAAAATAAACGCAGACAGTGGCGCTCAAATTATCGACATTAACATGGGTTGCCCTGCAAAAAAGGTGAATAAAAAGCTAGCGGGTTCAGCACTACTTCGTCATCCCGACCTTGTCGCAGAGATCCTCTCTGCTGTGGTTAACGCGGTAGATGTACCTGTTACTCTCAAGATCCGTACTGGCTGGTCACCTGATGAACGTAACTGTGTAGAGATTGCCAAATTGGCTGAACGTTGTGGTATTCAGGCTCTCACTATTCATGGACGTACACGCGAGTGTTTGTTCAAAGGTGAAGCCGAATACGACAGTATTCGGACAGTTAAGCAGAATGTTTCTATTCCCATTATTGCGAATGGAGACATAACAGACCCGCTAAAAGCCAGAGCAGTATTAGACTACACTGGAGCCGATGCTTTGATGATCGGTCGCGCTGCTCAGGGAAGACCCTGGATCTTTCGGGAAATCCAGCACTATCTGGACACAGGTGAACTGTTGCCCCCCTCTACCGATTGTAGAGGTACAACAAATAATGCAAAAGCATGTGCGTGAGTTGCACGACTTTTACGGTCAAGGCAAAGGAACTCGCATTGCACGCAAGCATGTCTCTTGGTATCTCAAGGAACATGCCCCTGATGACCAGTTTCGGCGCTCCTTCAACGCCATAGAGGATGCCAGCGAACAGCTGGAGGCGTTGGAAGCATATTTCGAAAATTTTTTGCGTAAATAAATAAAAGAGCTGACAGAACTATGTTCGAACAACGCGTAAATTCAGACGTACTAACAGTTGCCACCGTAAATTCACAAGATCAGGTGACCCAAAAACCTTTACGTGACTCAGTTAAACAAGCACTGAAGAACTATTTTGCTCAATTAAACGGTCAAGATGTTAATGACTTATATGAGCTGGTATTGGCTGAAGTTGAACAGCCATTGTTGGACATGGTAATGCAATACACCCGTGGCAACCAAACGCGTGCGGCACAAATGATGGGCATTAACCGCGGCAACACTGCGTAAAAAACTGAAAAAATACGGCATGAACTGATCCTAGTCAGTTAGGTCTATTTTTATAAAAAGCCTTTTCTGGTTTTCAGAAAAGGCTTTTTTGTTGCTAATTTTTCACTCTTTATTTATAACGTTAATGTTCGTGTTACCAAATATGGTAACATAATGCCATGTTACCAAATATGGTAACATGATACTATTCCCACAAAATAACAAGAGCCAAAAGATGAATAAAGAGATCGTAAGTGTCATTACAGGCGATATTATCGATTCTAAAAATATCCCCATCCAAAGCTATGATCTTATGCTCTACACTTTAGAGCAAACAGTTCAGCTACTCTCAGCGCAGTTACCAATTAAATATGATCGATACCGAGGTGATTCTTTTCAGATTGTTTGCTTGCAAGCGACGGATGCTATCAAAGTCGCTATTGTTATCCAATTGGCACTAAAAACGTCAAATATAGAAATCAGTGCCCGTCAAAGTATTGGCATCGGTAAAATTGACTCATTGCGCAATGATGTAAGAACCTCAATTGGCGAGGCGTTTATTTTGTCTGGTGAAGGACTCGATAAAATGAAAAATGAAATTTTGACAATATCGGCATCTAGCTCAGATTTCCAACAAAACATTACTTTAGTCACTAAGTATCTAAATATACAACTCAAAGAAATTACTCGATCACAGGCGCAAGTTTTACTTAAATACATGGTCAATAAAGATAAATCTCACTATGCTATTGCTGATGAGTTAAAAAAATCGAGAAGTAATATTACTAGATTATTAAACGCTAGCCACTACCAGTTAATAGATGAATATATTCAATACTTTAATTATTTAATTAACAAGGCTTACTAATATGTATAATTTCACGCTTCTTATTTCTCTCTATATTGCTCATATTACTTTTGATTTTTATTTACAACCGAAAGCATGGATAGAAGCGCGAAATATTCTACATTACAAATCTAAAGAGCTTTACTTACACTCACTACTACAAGGTGGGATAACTTTTATTATTCTAGTTTTAATGTCTGAGATAAGTTTTAGCTTTATTTGCATTTACAGTTTGATTGTATTAATAACACATTATCTTTTTGATCTTGGAAAATCTTATACTGATAACTCTTTAAGATGGTTTATTATTGATCAAGCTCTTCATTTATTCGTGATTACCTTTTTATGGATAATACTTGTTGATCAGCACACGCAAATATTCCATCTCCTTAATTTTAAAAATATTAACTATAAATATCTTATTGTTATTCTTGCCTACATCATTATTTTAAAACCTATTTCTATCCTTATTTATATGTTACTCAAGAAATGGACACCTGTCGCAGAAGAAGGCTCAACTCTCGTTTCTGCTGGCCAATCTATTGGTTACTTAGAAAGAATGCTTATTTTAACCTTCATTCTTTTAAACCAATTTGCAGCAATTGGTTTTTTATTAGCAGCCAAATCTATATTTAGATTTGGCGAATTACAAAATGATCAAGATAAAAAACTCACAGAATATGTTATGTTGGGTACGCTTATCAGCTTTAGTATCTCCATCCTTATCGGTCTTGCCACAACATACCTTGTCACGCAGTTACCCATAGGGAAATAACCAATCAACTGCTCGAAATAAACATTATATTCTCTGATGGAAACACCGCTGGAAATGATTGGCAACGTATTCGTTTTGATAACACACCTTCTAAAAATCCCGTTAGATTTTCTGCAATAAATTCCACCTCAGCGGCTCTGGATGGAATAATTGCTATTGTCCAAAGCTCACTATTTTCTGATGAAACAACCCAAAAAAGAGTGTCTCCATTATCTGTCACTCCAATAGGCAAAAGCCCATTCTGTTTTGGATACAGAACAAAAGTATAATCGTCAGGATCATCATTGATTAATGAATTAAAATCTTCAAGGATCCACTCTTTTTGTTGAAAAAATTCAATATATTCGTTTTTACTAAAGGGATTAAATAACGTTATGAAATCGGCTATCAAGCCTGAGCCATATTGCGTAATTAACGCGATATAGTCTTGTGGAAAAACGTATTTTCCATCAATTAATGGCCATCTCTCTCCTTTCCCATTTTCATGCGTTGTAGAAGGAATAGGTAATTGTTGATTTAATGCCATTAACATCACTTTCTCACTTATTTAAAGTCTATTACACAATGTAATTTATGGTATTTTAGAGTAAGCATTATTTTTATCATAATCAGGTTACTATTTATCACTTTATGATCCTAGTAAACAAACTTACATTAACAAGAATATAAACCATGACCACACCATTACGTACTATTACTTTTATTAATAGCGCTTACCCTAAACCTCATAACATTGAAGAATTTGTCTGGTCAGGGCGATTAGATAAATATGGTCAACTTTGGTTTGATCTGCATCTTAGAAGTGCCAGTTACTATTTAAGTGAAGGCAAGGATTACCCTGATGATATAGACGAAGATGAGTTAGAGGATGAGGAAGAATATACCAGCCTTGTTGATTGGCAATCTAGGATCGTCTGGGATAATTATCATCGTTGCACTCTCTCTTCAACATTTTGGTCAGATGAAAAAGGCATTTTACTGAGTACAGGCGAAGTTCCTTTTGATTTTGACAAATTTATCACATACCAATTTAATCTTGATACTGCACCACAAATAAATAATTCTGAAGACAATGATGAGCCAACCGAAATCTCTGCATTTAGTATTTATTTATTAGGGCATGATGAATGCAAAAATCATCAAATTCACTTTCAACGTCAACAAGATAACACTTATCACATTAATTGGAGTGGAAAAAATCGCACTAACTTATGGGGGATTTGATGAGTTCATCCATCAATTTATTGCAAGATTAGAAAATATTTCTTTTGATGGTTTTTACTTCCCTAAATCATGGGATTTAGATAAAGCGACGGTTGAATTTAAAAAAGTACTTTTCTCATTTTGAACACTATAAATTCACATTAATTAACCCCAAAAGCCAAATAAAACAATGGAAATTGAGTTATATAGGTGAGAACCAATCATAAATTGAATTATTTTTAATTCCAGCATCAATATTCTATTTAGATAAACATTTCTTTAATAAAAGGCAATGTTTATCTCTATCAATCAAATAGCACCCTGAACTTCATCGACTTTATATTATTAAAGATAGTTATCATCTATAATTTTTATGGTAATAAACAGTAACCAAAAGGGTTGTTACCATTTGTTGAAGCTAACTGGTTATGCAACGGAATGGATAATGAAGTGGTTTTAAATGGCGACAAAGAAAGTAGTGATATCGGTAAAAATATTGATGAATTAAAAATAGGCTTACAAGGAAATGTGAATGACTCATCAAGCTTATTTATTCATTTTAATGTTCAAAAAGGTTCACATGATTACCAACAAATAGGTGGGCAAGTTGGTTATAACTATAACTGGTAAATAGCTCAGTCTGAATAGAACATCATTTTTATATTAGAACTTAGCTAAAATTAATATTGTTTCTTTTAGAAAGTAACTAACAATTTTGTATCAATATTATTGTTCTACTTCAATTTTCTTCTCTTTTGTTGATTTGGCTATCGAGCATTAAAAGTTGGACTAATAAACCAATGAATCATCTTAATTGATGCCAATAATAGTGCCAGGCTAATGGTGATAACAGTGAGAGCTAATACCATTGGAAATGTAAGTGATAAATGGGAAAACATTATCCCTTGTAAGAGGATAAAGCAAATGATGGGATGAATTAAATAAACGCCTAACGCATTATTGCCAAGAGAGGCGTATTTTGGAGTTGTCGGTGCAATGTAAATAACCCCTGCACTTAAAATAATACTAATCAATAAAGAGATAATATATGTTATTAAATTTTCTATAAATATATTTAACTCTAAATACTTTATAATAAAAGAATTAATGTCAGAAGAATAATAAAGTATATATAGTGATAGTAAGCTTAATAAAACAATCACGAATAGAGGTTTATCTTTAATTTTAGCGATAGTTCGTTGGTCTACCAAATAAGCAATAATAAAAAATGGGAAATATTGTACTATAGCAAAAAAGGTAGATAATTTTGTTTCATAACCTTTCGTTAGATAAGATAACAGTACACTCACAAACAAAAGAGATAATAATATTAGTTTATTATTTTTGATATAAGAAGGTAACAGTAGAAAAAAAGCTTGCCAAATTGGTGTAGCTAGAAAAAACCAGACACCATTTTGCGGAAAAATAAGGTAAGTATTAAGATCAAATTGCCCTGAATAATAGAGGGGGGATCATATCAATAGTTTGAAAAGTACCATAAATTACTAAGGAAGCTAATAAATTATTACGCCAACTTTCCCATGTTCCTTTTTTGCTAATAAAAGCGATAATAAAAACAAACATAGGAATTAATGTTAAATCGAATACATCAATCAATAATGAAAAATCATGTAACTGACTTTGTTTTAAATAAAAACTAAAAACAATAAGGGAGCTTAATATCAATTTTAATGTAGGCCAATAGGGTTGTTTAATCTCGTCCATACTCAACATTAATTTACCTTGGTTATTTATATTTTTCTATATAGAATAGTAAACCAATTTACACATTCCTGCTAATCTTAATATAAAAGAAACTAAATACCCTCTAGATAAAACGACTTAAGAAATAACTGGTAAAATTGGTATTCGAAAATATATCACTCAGAGCCTAGTTCAATATTCTGCCGATAATGCCAATTTCAACTTAAAAAAATCTCATTTTATCAATTGTATTAATGTTCTTTTAATTATCAGGCAATAAAATCTTTACTGTTGCCATTTGTTTATACAAATATTGTCTATACAATAGACAATATTTATGTTTATCAGAGAATTACCATGACTGCCTTACCACGAAAAAAAACATGGCAGATTGTCCTGACGATTATTTTAGTCGGGATAAACTTACGCCCTTTTTTAACCGGCCCTGGCCCTGTTATTGATAATATTATTGCCTCAACAGGTATGAGTTATAGCCAAGTCTCATTACTCACACTATTGCCCATGCTGTTAATGGGAATAGGCGCGTTAATCGTTCCTTTTTTACAACCTTATATTCAAGTACGTAAAGGGCTTTTAGTCGCAATGTTAATGTTGCTTATCGGCTCATTTTCTCGTGCTTTTGTGTCTGATGGCCATCAACTATTACTGACTGCACTCTTTTGTGGGTTAAGTGTCGCCTATATTCAAGCAGTATTTCCTGGCATTATTAAAGGATGGTTTGGAAATAGAACACCTGTCATGATGGGGCTATATTCCGCCATGCTAATGGGAGGAGGTGCACTAGGTGCACAACTTTCTCCTCTTCTCACAGCCCCCCAATGGTCATTGGCAAAGTGCTTTGGCGTGGTTTGCCCTTCCTGCTAGCTTTGCATTTATTGCTATTCTTTTTTCTATTAAAAATAGCAACACCTCTGCCAATAAAATATCACTAAATACCTTGATCTGGCGACCTAGAACAGGGTTACTTATCTTAGGATTTGGTTGTGTTAATGCGGGATATGCTTCGGTGGTGACATGGCTAGCACCTTTTTATCAATCGCTAGGAATGCCAAGTGCCCAAAGTGGCTCTCTTGTTGCTATTCTTTCCCTTTTTCAAGCATCGGCAGCATTAATCATTCCATTCTTAGCGGCTAAAAATCACGATCGGCGTTTTTGGCTGATGCTAACATTACTAAGCCAATTTATCGGATTTGGCTCAATAATGACGATCCCTATGAGTGCCCCTTATCTTTGGAGTATTTTCTTAGGCTGTGGCTTAGGAGGATGTTTTTCCATGATGATGATCGTCGCACTCGATCACATCCCTGATCCGGCACAAGCTGGTGCACTATCAGCATTAATGCAAGGTGGCGGTTTTATTATTGCCGCATTTGGGCCATTGGTTGCTGTACTATTGCGCCAACCTGATGGAAGCTTTACTTATGCGTGGGCATTTCATGCCATTTTAGTCATTATTACGATAGGATTATTTTTACGACTCAATCCACGAAATTATGCGAAAGCTTATCCTGCCAATCACACTATTTAAATCATCCATTAAAAATAAAATAAGCGCCTAACTTTTTACAGATAAGGCGCTTATCAAAGATATAATTGAACACGACTAATGGAGATGATTAAGCAACAATATGCGTTCCTGTTTCACCTTTTAAGGCTGAAGCCAATTTTTCTGGCGTTGTGATAATCACACGTTTCCCGCCAGCTGCTAAAAATGACAAACTCGCTTCGATTTTAGGAAGCATACTGCCTGGTGGAAAATGCCCCTCATGCATATATTGGGTCATTTCTTCAACCGAGGTTTCACCTAATGCTTTTTGTTCTGGTTTTCCGAAATGAATGCAGACTTTTTCAACGCCTGTTGTGATGATAAGAATATCTGCATGTAATTCTTTTGCTAGTAATGTTGAGGACAGATCTTTATCAATAACCGCATCAACACTTTGGTAATTACCATGTTCATTCTTGATAACTGGAATACCGCCCCCCCCTACAGCAATCACGACATAGCCACATTCTGATAGTGACTTAATTGCCTTAGATTCAATCACATGTTGTGGAATTGGAGAGGCAACAACACGGCGATATCCTCGACCAGAATCTTCAACAAAATGCCATTGAGGGTTTTCTTGTTGTAATTGCACCATTTCTTTCTCAGAAAAAAAAGCACCGATAGGTTTTGTCGGAGAAACAAAATTAGGATCGTTTTTATTCACTTCAACTTGCGAGATAATGGTAATAGCTTGTTTATTTTGTTGAACACGAAGCTGATTGGTTAACGCTTGTTGTATTAAATAACCAATACCCCCTTGTGTGTCTGCAACACAATTGGCTAATGGTGTTAATGGTAAACCTTCTTGTACATGGGCAACTTCCGCACGGCGTAAATCAAGCCCGACTTGTGGCCCGTTACCATGAGTAAGAACAATATTATACCCTTCAGCCACCATATCACTAATATGGGCCGCAACCTCTTGTACTGCTTGTTCTTGATGAGCGATAGACTGGCTGGCATTGTCTTTAATAATACTGTTGCCTCCAATGGCAACAACAACGAGTTCTTTCATATTTCACTCTCAGTCATATTATTGGCAATTAAAGTAGAAATAACTCACCTCCACTTTCAGAAGTTGGATTAATCTGGTCACCATATCGTTAACCACGCTCCCCATTTTTATCTTTTAATGAGATAAATATTATCGTATTGAACAATATCTATTCATTAATTGCGCAGGATAATAGCAGAGAATGTAAATAAAACATCTATTACTCAATATTTCTCTTATTTAATTTCAGTAAATAGAATGAGGAAGAAAGGAGATAAAAGGCGTCATCCAACAGATCACGCCTTATTCAATACAAATAAGCGGGATAGTTAGTGCCTTTTCATTTTGCTATATCATCAATATCCTGTTGATAAACATCAGGCATATCAGTAATTAACATATCAACACCCCATTGCTCAAAATCTTTTACCTCTTCAGGATCATTCGGGGTATAACAATAAATTTCATAGCCGGCCTGTTTTAACCATTGCGCTTGTTCTTGTGTGAGGTATTTGTAATTACAATGCACACTAAAACCATCAATGGCTTTTAATATTTCTAACGCATTAGCGGGGATCTCATCCCATAATTGCCCTCTTCGAATAAAAGGTAGATATCGCTTCATCACGATTAAAGCTTGTGTATCAAAAGAAGAAAACAAAATTTGCTCATTTGGAATATCTGCGCTTTTTATCATGTCAGAGACCGCTAAACATAAGCGTTCAATATCATCATCTGGCCATGTTTTCAGCTCGATATTCAGTTTTGTTCCTGAACGCTTAATTAACTGTAATCCTTGTCTTAAAGAGGGAATTTTCTCACCTTGATAAAGCGAACTAAACCAACTCCCCGCATCAAGATGATGCAGATCATCCAAGGTATGAAAACGCACAGCACCTTGCCCATTAGTACAGCGATTAACCGTTTTATCATGAATAAGCACAGGAACATAATCTGCCGTTAATTGCACATCCGTCTCAATCCATTCGCACCCAAAATCAATCGCCATTTTAAACGCAGCTAACGTATTTTCAGGGGCTTTTCCAGAAAAGCCTCGGTGAGCAGCTATTTTCATTTCTCTCTCCTTTTCATTTGTGCCGACATCATGACAACCATTTATGACAGCAATTTGACAATCACACCATCAATAAGTCTTCATTTAATTGTCACCCCTTTGTCATAAATAACATTTAGGGTAATTCGCAAACTAGATTGCACCTTTAACTCTCGATTTAAAAGGAAATACTGCATGTCGATAAAATCAATAACGGGCCTTGCTGTTGCGATGACACTCTTTGCTTCACCTACACACGCAAAAACACAAATTGAATGGTGGCATGCAATGGGAGGTGCGCTTGGTCAGAAAGTTAATCAAATCGCATCTGACTTTAATGCGAGCCAATCTGAATATGAAATAAAGCCTGTTTATAAAGGCACTTATGCCGAAACCATGACTAGCGCAGTTGCTTCGTTTCGCGCTAAAAAACCAACCCGCTATTGTCCAAGTTTTTGAAGTTGGTACAGCCAGCATGATGGGCGCTAAAAAAGCGGTTTTTCCTGTTTACCAATTAATGGAAAAAACCAACGAGCCTTTTGATCCTAATAGCTATTTATCTACAGTCACGGGCTATTACACCACCAGCGATGGCAAAATGATGTCACTGCCTTTTAATAGCTCAACCCCCGTCCTTTATTACAACAAGGCTCTCTTTAAAAAAGCAGGTGTAGATCACCCTCCTAAAACATGGAAAGAAATGGAGACAGTGTCTCAAAAATTACTCGACTCAGGTGTGAAATGTGGTTTTACCACCACATGGCAATCATGGACACAAATAGAAAACTTTGGGGCGCGTAATAATTTACCTATTGCTACCAAAAATAATGGTTTTGATGGCTTTGATACTACTTTCCTATTTAATAAAGCCCCTTTCGTTGCGCATATTCAACAAATGGCAGATTGGTCTAAATCGGGCATTTTCAAATATGGCGGACGCCAGTCCGACTCTATGCCTCTATTTTATACCCAAGAATGCGCCATGGTGATGGAATCATCAGCCGGTTTTGCGGGTATTAAAGAGAATATGAAAGGAATTGATATTGGTGTTAGCCAATTACCTTATGACGATACACTTGTACAAAAACCCGCCAATACGATTATTGGGGGCGCATCGTTATGGGTTATGTCAGGGCGTCCTGATGCAGAATATGATGGCGTAGCAAAATTCTTTACCTATCTTTCAAGTCCCGAAGTACAAGCCGATTGGCACCAAGCAACTGGCTACCTTCCTGTCACTAAAGCGGCTTACGCGTTGACACAACAACAAGGTTTTTATCAGAAAAACCCTGGAGCAGATACCGCGATCTTGCAAATGACAACTTCAGAGCCTACCGCAAACTCCAAAGGATTACGCTTCGGTAATTTCCTGCAAACACGAGAAATTGTTGATGAAGAGTTAGAAAAAGTATGGTCAGGAAAACAGAGCGCTCAAGTTGCATTGGATAATGCTGTCAAGCGTGGAAATGAACAATTACGCCGTTTTGAACGGACTCAATAATCACGTTTATCAGGCGAGCTTAACAACTCGCCTTCTGTTTTTATCGATTTACTGGATACTGTATGGCTTCTCAATCCATTTATTTTAAACAAAAATGGTTACCTCTAGCGCTAATTTTTCCTCAATTGGCTATTACGCTTATCTTTTTTATTTGGCCAGCAGGACAAGCTTTCTTTCAGTCATTTCAATTAGAAGATGCGTTTGGCCTAAGTAGTGAGTTTGTCGGCTTCGAAAATTTTCAGCGTTTATTTAGCAATCGTTACTATTTTGACAGTTTAATCACGACATTAATTTTTAGCACCAGTGTTGTCTTTCTTTCTATGCTATCTGCACTTGTGTTGGCCGGCATTGCCGAACAAATTTTACGAGGTAAGCTGTTTTATCGCACGATATTAATTTCCCCCTACGCCATTGCGCCGGTTATCGCCGGCTTCCTTTGGTTATTTATGCTTGATCCCACAATTGGTGTATTAAGCCAACAATTAAAGAAAATAGGAATTAATTGGGATCCCGTACTTAATACACACCACGCTATGTGGATGGTGATTTTAACAGCAACCTGGAAACAAGTGAGCTATAACTTTTTGTTTTTCCTCGCCGCCTTACAATCTGTTCCTAAATCATTGTTAGAAGCGGCCGCTATTGATGGTAGCGGGCCTATTAAACGTTTTATAACGATAAGTTTCCCGCTCATTTCACCGACCACTTTTTTCTTACTGGTCGTGAATTTTGCCTACGCTTTTTTTGATACTTTCGCCATTATCCATGCCATGACACAAGGTGGCCCTGGCAGTAGCACATCAACTTTAGTGTATAAAGTTTATAACGACGGTTTTGTGGGATTAGATTTAGGCTCCTCCGCAGCACAATCCGTTATTTTGATGTTTATTGTCGCGATATTAACCGTGATCCAATTTCGTTATGTTGAGAAAAAGGTGGCTTACTGATGGTTGAACGCAGACCTTTATTTCATGCTTTTTGCCACTTTATTCTCATTGTTGGCATTCTTTCTGTAGCATTCCCTGTTTGGATAGCACTTGTCGCAACAACACATCAAAATACCGAGTTTGCCACAGGATCGCCCCTTTGGTTCGGTACGGAAGGCTTAAGCATTTTTAAAACACTATTGTCACAAGTAGGTACAACACAAAATAGTGCTATTTCCATTAACAGTATGTTGTTGAATTCACTAATTATGGCATTAGTGATCACCATCGGGAAATTAGTGATTTCGATTTTATCGGCTTATGCTGTCGTATTTTTTCGCTTTCCTGGTCGTATGCTTGCCTTTTGGACTATCTTTTTTACGCTAATGTTGCCTGTTGAAGTCCGTATTATGCCAACATTTGAGGTTGTCACTAACCTTAATATGCTGAACTCTTATGCGGGACTAACAGTTCCATTAATTGCCAGTGCTACCGCTACTTTTTTATTCCGCCAATTCTTTCTTACTATCACTCCTGAGCTCATTGAAGCAGCTAAAATCGATGGCGCAGGCCCAATAAGATTCTTTTTCACCATCTTACTTCCTCTTTCACGTACCAATATTGCCGCCCTATTTGTTATCACATTTATTTATGGCTGGAATCAATATCTTTGGCCAATGCTGATCACAACAGATACCCACTACTACACTATTGTGATGGGGATAAAACAGATGGTTGCGGTTTCTGATGGTGTTATTGAATGGAACAAAATTATGGCAACCACGTTAATTGCGATGTTGCCTCCTGTCTTTATCGTCATTCTGATGCAAAGAGCCTTTGTAAAAGGCTTTATTGATACGGAGAAATAACATGACAACCGTCACTCTCACTAATTTAGAAAAACGTTATCCGAATGGGCATCAAGCCATTTCAAAATTAAATCTTTCTATTGAGCAAGGTGAAATGGTGGTATTAGTCGGCCCCAGTGGCTGCGGCAAATCAACATTACTGCGAATGATTGCAGGGTTAGAAACCATTACACAAGGCGATTTACTTATTGATCATTTGCGTGTTAATGAACATGAACCCAGTGAGCGTGATATCGCTATGGTGTTTCAAAACTATGCCCTTTACCCTCATATGTCGGTTTATAACAACATGGCATATGGCTTGCGTAATCGAAAAACACCAAAAGCAAAGATTGAAGAACTCGTCGCAAATGCTGCTCAAATGCTGGAAATCAGCCATTTACTTGATAGAAAACCCAAAGAGCTCTCCGGTGGACAACGACAACGAGTGGCAATGGGCCGGGCGATTGTCCGTAAACCTAAAGTCTTTTTATTTGATGAGCCACTCTCTAACCTTGATGCAAAATTACGTGTACAAATGCGCCTAGAGATTAAAAAGCTACAACGAAAGCTCTCAACAACTTCAATTTACGTGACACATGATCAAGTTGAAGCAATGACATTAGCCGATAAGCTGGTAGTGCTAAATCAAGGTAATATAGAACAAGTGGGTACCCCGTTAGATATTTACGAAAGCCCAGCCTCTGTATTTGTTGCCACTTTTATGGGTTCTCCTGCAATGAATATTTTAGACACTCCGATTAATCATGGTGTGATTGAAGTCGCGGATGGCCATATTCCTGTTTCATCTCAGCACCTTCCTTATCAAGCCATTAAATTAGGTTTGCGTCCTGAGCATTTACTCATTAGCCATCAACATGCTCTTTTTCATGTTGAGGTTGAATTTATTGAAGCATTAGGTGCTGATGTTTTAATTTATGCCACTACCTGTGGCAAACAAAAACAATCTATCGTTATTCGCGCACCGAACGATCATGGTGTTAATATTGGTCATAAAATAGGTCTTACGATCCATCCTGAAAACCTACATTTCTTTGATGAGCAAACGGGGAAACGCATTAATCGCCCTTTTATGCTTATCAGTGAATTAATGGTTTCATAAGATATTGATATCATTTTATTCACTTTCAGTTTAATCTGAATAGCGATGTGTTGAGCATCGCTATTTATTTAAACCAAAGCAATAAATGTCAAAAATATAAATTTTGTCAGAATTAAACAAATAAAAAATCACTCTAAATACAGTGTTCCTTTGATCTTCCTCTAAATAAATAAAAAATAAGATTACTGACACTTAATGTGAGTACAATTAAATGATTTATATAATATTTAACCAATAAAGCTTATCTTCTAAAGCTGAGTCTATTAATTAATTCTCTTAATTTTAAACAAGTTAAAATTATTAATCCGTTTTTTTTCTCTCATATTAAGCATGGAAAAAATAATACATTTTTGCTACAAAAAGAAAAAAATAGATATTAATCTAATATCCTTTTCATAAAATACCTATATTGCACCAATAGATAAGCACTGTTATTCTTCTGCTCGAATTTGATCTGCAATTATATAAACTGCCAAGCAGAAAAGGACTTAATTAAAAAATGAAAATTAAATTACTTGCTACAGTGATGGTATCAGCAGCACTACTCTCTGGTTGTCAAAACCTCAATACCGATATGCTGACTCAATCGGGTACTCAACTTTTTCAAGCAGCAACATTAAGCGATGATGATATCAAAGCGCTAACAAATGACGCTTGTAAAGAGATGGATGCTCAAAATAAAGTTGCACCTGCAAACAGTAACTACACCAAACGCTTAAATAACATCGCTAAAGCATTAGGTAATGAAGTTAACGGTACACCTGTAAATTACAAAGTTTACATGACTAAAGATGTGAACGCATGGGCAATGGCTAATGGCTGTGTTCGTGTTTACAGTGGTTTAATGGATCTAATGACAGATAATGAAGTCGAAGGTGTTTTAGGTCACGAGATGGGCCATGTTGCCTTAGGTCATACTCGTAAAGCCATTCAAGTTGCACATGCAACAGTCGCAGCACGTACAGCAGCAGCATCGGCAGGTGGAGTTGCAGCACAACTAAGTAGCTCTCAATTAGCGGAAATGGGTCAAAAATTAGTTAACGCCCAATTCTCACAACATCAAGAATCAGAAGCTGATAATTTCTCTTACGATCTGCTGAAAAAACGTGGTGTTAATACTGCGGGCTTAGTGACAGGCTTTGAGAAACTCGCTAAATTAGGTGGTGGTGATTCAAGTATGTTTGACTCTCACCCTCCATCAAAAGAGCGCGCGGATAATATCCGTAATCGTATCGCTACAGATAAGAAATAATTATCTTGCCCCTATATCCCACGGTATGGGGGTTTTCTTTTCAGGCTTATCGGTTACGAATGGCGAAAGTGAGCCACAACATCAGTAAAAAAGCGTTTAATCGCCCGCTTTTCATGCTGATCATATTGTTCAAATAACGCAGACCATCTTGCTTGAGATTGCTGATGTAACACCTCATGCGCATGAAAAAGCCGTTCTCCTTCCGAGGTTAAGATAAAAAAGATCTCTTTTTGATTATCGGCCAATTTTATTTTTTCAATCGCACCTTTCTTTTGTAACCGACTACAAATTTTTGAGACAGCTCCTCGAGTCATTGCCATATATTCACTGATAGTTGTGAGATTTCTCATGCTCTCCTCACCAATACAATGAATAACATGCAATTCAGTGAGTGAATAATTCTCTAACCCCTTTTCTTCTAATACTTTTTTATGCTCCTCATCAACATACTCATCTTTAAGATGCAAGAAATCACTTAACCCGTTTAACAAGTCTTGTGTTGTTATATTCTCTTTTGCCATTTTGTTTCCTTGGAAAAAATATTTAAAAAATAGTACCAAAAGTATTTACAATAATCAAAATATCGCTATTATCTATTTTGTTTCCATGGAAACAAAATAGATAATAAGAGGCAATATAATGAAATTATCAATCCGCAGTTTGTTTTATCTCATTTGCTTTAGCGCACTGTTAGGCTCTTTAGCACAAAATATTTATACCCCCGTACTTCCCTTGATCCAACAGCAATTTAATACCACGTTATCACTGGTTAATCTGACGGTATCTGCATTTACTTTTGCTATGGCTGTTATGCAACTATTTTATGGTTCATTGATTGATAAATGGGGAAGAAAACCAATTTTACTCGGTGGGTTAGCCGTTTCTATTGTGGGTGCATTAGGTTGTGTTTGGTCTGACTCTATTGGCTTATTGATTTTTTGGCGTGTGATCCAAGCTATCGGTATTGCAGCCATTCCCGTGGTAGCTGCTACTATTCTTGGCGATCTTTATCAAGGAAACGATCGCGCTAAAGCGATGGGGTCGTATCAAATGCTATTAGCACTAGCACCGGCTTGTGGCCCTTTATTAGGTGGATATTTAGCACAACATTATCAATATCAAGGTATTTTTATTTTCTTGGCTGTTATCGGTATCCTATTACTGACCACACATCTCTTTTATTTACCTGAAACACGTCCGAAACAGAAAGAAACTTTTAAAAGCTTATCAGCAATGCAACAAGTGCTTATAGCGCCTGAAGGTAAATCTGTATTTGTCATGAGTTTTATGGTGTTTTATAACTATTTTTGTCTACTGGTTTTTTTACCCTTAATTGCCTTTCACCTCTATCAACTTAACAGTACTGAAATAGGTGGATTATATATGCCTATGTCGATTGCACTTGTCTTAGGTAGCTATCTTTACCGTAGAATTTGCCATTTATTTAGTGCTGAATATGGTGTGATTATTACCTCTTGTATCAACCTAGTTATGTTGACGTTATTTGCACTCTTTTGGCAAATATCATTACCTGTCATGCTTGCCTTAACTGTGGTATATGGGCTTTCTTTAGGCTTAACCATGCCCACACACACTACATTATTAGCAAGTCATTTTGGCTCGATGAGGGCAACTGCAATGGGGATTTATAACTTTATTCGTTATTGTGGAATGGCGGCTGGCCCTATGATTTCAGTCTATTTTGTGACTGACAATAACTATAAATATGTCTTTTATTCTTGTGTGATCTTAACGAGTTTGGCATTGTGTTTCACTATTAAGACCTTAATGTCTTCATTAAAAGAAAAAAAACAAACTGCAAACTAACAGGATATTTAATGAAATTAACCATTGAAAAACTGGCACAGCTCTCTGAACAAGACCGGATTGATTTAGGCAAAATTTGGCAAGATACACGTTATCAATCAGCTCTAACAAATGAGATCAGCAACGAAAATATACTCTTTGTGGCAAGATTTAATGAGCGATTATTAGCTGCTTGCTGGGTTAAATTATCGGATAAAAAAGCGGTTATTACTGATTTTATGGTCAGAGAAGTGACTCGTCGTCGAGGTGTTGGACATTATTTACTGACACAATGTTTATCTGCATATCCTAATATTTCCCATTGGCAGGCAATAAGTTTCTCCGCAGAAGAAAATGGATATGATGTTGCACATGCTTTTTTAGTACACCATCAATTTAGTCCATCACCACAACCTAATCTTTATGTTCTAACTATTTGACAATGTTCTTATTCTAAATAATTCAAAGTGTAGCTAGGCGACAAGTGAATAAATCGCTAGAAGCATACATAAGTATGTGACTAGTGCGAGTAAACGTAGTCACTTGAAGTATGACAAGTAGCATAAAACCTAGCCACATTATAAGCTGTCTCACTAAGATTATATTGCGCATTATTAAGCGCATCAGAAAGTATAGAAACCCCCGGTACAATAGAGAAAACAGCATCAATACCCTGCTGATGAACTACATCATAATCAGGTAAATAGCCACCAACCAAAGCAATAACAGGAAGGTGATACTTTTTGGCGAGCAGGGCAACCCCGATTGGCGTTTTACCTTGTGCCGATTGGCTATCCATTCGGCCTTCTCCTGTTATCACTAAATCAGCATCAATAAAATATTTTTCTAATTCAACCGCCTTAGCAACCAATTCAACACCTGGTGAAAGCGTTGCTTGCGTCAAAGCAAGTAATGGCAATGCCAATCCACCAGCAGCACCACTTCCCGCAATATTAATAAGACTGCGTTGCGTCATTTTTTCAAGATAAGTACCAAAATGGTGTAAAGCGTTATCAAGTTGCGCAATATCGCCTTTGGTCGCTCCTTTTTGCGGGCCAAAAATAGCTGATGCTCCTTTTTCTCCACACAACGGATTTGTTACATCACAAGCAATCTCAATCTCAACGTGCTTAAGCTTAGGGTTAAGTTTTGTAACATCAATAGAATGAAGCTGTGCTAATGCCTGACCACCGAAAGGTAAAGAAGAGCCAAGTTTATCTTTAAGTCTAACACCAAGTGCTTGCATCATACCCGCACCAGCATCATTTGTTGCACTTCCCCCTAACCCCAAAATAATTTTTTTAACGCCCATTTCAAGTGCGACATTAATTAATTCCCCTGTACCATAACTGGTCGTTAAATTGGGATCACGTTGAGATGAAGGAATAAGATGAAGACCGGAAGCTTGCGCCATTTCAATTACGGCGGTGGTGTTGTCGCCTAAGATACCCCACGTTGCTATCACTTGTTTACCTAAAGGTGAGCAAACTGGCGTAGTAATTAATCGCCCTTGCGTTGCATCAACCAATGATGTGACTGTACCTTCTCCCCCATCAGCCATAGGAATACAACTGTATTGCGCATCTGGTATATAGCGTGAAAACCCCTGTTTTATTGCTGTTGCAACTTCTTTCGCACTTAAACTTTCTTTAAATGAATCAGGGGCGATAACTATTTTCACGTTATATTCTCCAAGCAATAAAAAAGCGATATTTTCATATCGCTTTTATAACATACTCTACTTTATGAGAGCGTGTACATGGTCTGAAATGTGATTAATCTTCAATCGCTAAACGCAATTTCTTCATCGCATTTTTTTCTAATTGGCGAACACGTTCAGCAGATACACCATATTTTGTCGCCAAATCTTGCAATGTCGATTTGTTATCATCATCTAGCCAACGGGCACGAATAATATCTTGGCTACGTTCATCAAGAGTTTCAATTGCTGACGTCAGTTTATCCATTGCATGATTATCCCAGTTATCTTCCTCAATGCCGTCGGCAAAGTCTGAAGACTTATCTTCTAAGAAGAGTACTGGAGCAATAGGATGTGAGTCATCATTATCATCAGCAGTCATATCAAATGCCATGTCTTGCGCTGACATTCGTGATTCCATTTCTCGGACATCATTTTCTGACACACCCAATTCTCTTGCGACTAATTCCACTTCATCTTGATTAAACCAACCTAAACGTTTTTTATTTTTTCGCAGATTAAAAAACAGTTTACGTTGAGATTTAGTGGTCGCGACCTTCACGATACGCCAGTTACGTAGCACATATTCATGAATTTCTGCTTTGATCCAATGTACGGCAAAAGAGACCAGTCGGACACCCACTTCTGGGTTAAAACGGCGCACCGCTTTCATCAGACCAATATTACCTTCTTGGATAAGATCGGCTTGGGGTAAACCGTAGCCAGAATAGCTGCGAGCAACATGAATAACGAAGCGCAGATGTGACAGGATAAGCGTTCTTGCTGCATCCAGATCACCCTCGTAATGCAGCCGTTCAGCGAGTTCCTTTTCTTCCTCTGCGGTTAACATCGGATAGGAATTGGCTGCACGTATATACGCTTCGATGCTGCCTTGCGGAACCAATGCTAAGGATTGCATTTCTTTTGTCATTCAAATCCTCATAAAAATCAAATAAATAATTAAGATAATTACTGTAAGGGAAAACAGATGAGCCTTATAAATATAGCTTAAATAGGAAGTCAGTTAGGTTTTTTTACGATGTGTTTTTATCATAACGACTATTTGACCAGCATAAAGATTAAAGGTTCATCTCGCATCTATGTTTACATATCTTTGTACTTTTCCATGCAGAGGCAAATACAACCGTTAGCTCGTCTTAGAAAAGATTGTGTGCATTATTATGCCAGAGACAAGACGTTGATAAAATGGCTGGGTGACGATATTAACGTAGCCCAGCCTAATAAAAAAAGATATTTTGGTCAAACATCAAGATACAGCATTGTTAACAATATTTATTCACATTTATCGCCTAGCTGTACCTTGAATTATTTAGAATATAAAGAGACTAATCCATTATTCAGGTGTGAATTGACGCAAATGTTGCATTGTCGTCAACCATGCTGCAAACCAACCAATTGTCATTGCAACGAGTATAAGAATAATTGACTCATCAAATCCTAATCCTGAAATAGAAAAAGAAGTCCCAAACACCGTTGCAGCTTGGGTGACTACATCAGAAAGCTTCCACACTAATAGAGCAGAAAAAATCAGTGCAAATACAGCACCAATAAAGCCTAGGAGCAATCCCCAATTGAGGAAAGGTCGCATAATAAAACCGTCTGTTGCACCAATAAGTTTCATCACATTAATGGTATCACGACGACTGAAAATATTGAGGCGTACACTGTTACCAATCACCAGTAACAAAGCGACAACCATCAATGTACCAATCACCAAGGCAATTTGTCCTACTAATGAAGTTAACGTGGAGAGCCGTGCAAACCAACTATCATCCATTCTGACTTCATCAACACCGGGTATTTTTGTCACTGTGTCACGTAAATTCACCATCAATTGTTGATCACTCGGATCCATGACAGGTGTCACTATCGCCACCGCTGGTAATGGATTTTCTTCTAACATATCCAACGCACTACTAAAACCAGACCAAGAGCGGAATTCCACCAGCGAGTCTTGTCGTGAAAGGTAGTTCACCTCACCCACTTTTTCTAGAGCTTCTATTTTTTTAATAGTCGCTTCAGCTAATGAATCATCGAGGGATTTATCAAGATAAACCGTTAATTGTGGGGTGGGATACCACTGCTCTGCTGCCGTTGAAACATTTTTCCATACAATATAAAAGATACTAGGTAATGTTAATGAAATGGCGACCACCATTACCGTTAAAAAAGAAGAAAGCGGTTGGCGCAAAAAGTCAGCCATGGTATTACGCCATGCATAACGCCATTGTTCTCGTCTTCCCCCTTTTAGCGCCTTAGTTTTTGCACCTGGCGTTGGCATTGATTTACGGGAACTTTTTGCTTTAGCCATTTTGCCCTCCCACCATTCTGCCTTGCCCTAATGTAAGAATGCGATAATTTCTACGTTCTATCAAAGACATATCATGTGTTGCCATTAACACGGTGACACCAACACGATTAAACTCCTCGAAAAGACGCATTATGCCTTCTGAAAGCTCACCATCAAGGTTACCCGTTGGTTCATCCGCAAGTAAGACTGTTGGTTTATTCACAACGGCACGCGCAATCCCCACACGCTGTTGTTCACCACCAGAAAGTTGGATTGGATAGTTTTTAGCTTTATCCAAGAGCCCAACTTTATCTAAAGCAGCGGAAACTCTGCGTCGAATATCCTCTTCACTTGCGCCAGCAATAATCAGTGGAAGAGAGACATTGTCATAAACCGTTCTGTCCATCAATAGATGGTGATCTTGAAAAATCATCCCAATTTGACGACGCAGAAAAGGGATCTCACTATTTTTCAGTCTGCTGATATCATGTCCAGCGAACCAAATAGCGCCATCACTAGGGCGTTCTATTCCACAAATTAACTTAAGCAATGTACTTTTACCGGCACCTGAGTGACCCGTTAAAAAAGCCATCTCTCCAGGACGAAGATGGAAATCAACGCCTTGTAATGCTTGTCTTCCACCTAAATAAGCCTTGCTGACGTGTTCGAAGCGGATCATTACAACTACTCCTCGCGGGCAAACAGAGCCTCAATAAAATCGTCGGCCTTAAACGGACGTAGATCTTCAATACCTTCACCTACCCCAATATAACGAATAGGAATACTAAACTGATCAGCAATAGAGAAAATAACGCCTCCTTTTGCTGTACCATCGAGTTTAGTCAATGTTAATCCAGTTAACCCAACTGTTTCATTAAAGAGTTTAGCCTGGCTTACTGCATTTTGTCCGGTACTTGCATCTAACGTCAGCATCACCTCATGTGGTGCTTCTTCGTCTAATTTCTTCATAACACGAACGATTTTTTTCAGCTCTTCCATTAAATGGGATTTATTCTGCAATCGTCCTGCAGTATCAGCAATAAGAACATCGACACCTTTTGCTTGTGCTGATTGAATTGCATCGAAAATAACCGATGCAGGATCAGCGCCAGTATGTTGTGCTACAACAGGAATATTATTGCGCTCCCCCCAAACTTGAAGCTGCTCAACGGCAGCTGCACGGAAGGTATCCCCCGCAGCTAACATGACAGACTTACCTTCAGCTTGGTATTGCCGAGCTAATTTTCCGATTGTGGTAGTCTTACCCACACCATTAACGCCAACCATTAAAATAACAAAAGGTTTTTTGCCTTCAATATTTAATGGTTTATCAACTTTCGTTAAGATCTCGCCCATCTCTTCACGTAATTTGCCATAAAGGGCTTCAGCATCTTTAAGATCTTTATGTGTTGCGTGTTTGGTCAGGCTGGTGATGATTTTAGTCGTGGTTTCCATTCCCACATCAGCAATTAAGAGTTGCTCTTCTAACTCTTCAAAAAGCTCATCATCGATTTTCTTACCACGAAATAGACTAAGGAATCCTGAACCTAAGTTCTGGCGGGTTTTCAGCAACCCTTTTTTCAACCTGCTAAAGAAACCTTCTTTTTTAGGTTTTTCTTGCTCAACAACTTTATCTGCAAGTACTTCTTCGCGTAAAGATTCAATATCTTCTGCTTCAGCTTGTGCAATTGCAAGGCGTTCGTTTTCTTCTTGCGCAAGGCGTTGAGCTTCAGCTTCTTGTTCTAAACGTTCTTGTTCTAAACGTGCTTGCTCTGCGCGCTCTGCTTCTTGACGTGCTACCTCTAAACGCTCTTGTTCCGCGTTGAGCTCAGCTTGACGCTGTGCTTCTTCTTGCACAAGGCGTTCAGCTTCTTGTTCTAAACGTTCTTGTTCTAAACGTGCTTGCTCTGCGCGCTCTGCTTCTTGACGTGCTACCTCTAAACGCTCTTGTTCCGCGTTGAGCTCAGCTTGACGCTGTGCTTCTTCTTGCGCAAGGCGTTGAGCTTCAGCTTCTTGTTCTAAACGTTCTTGTTCTAAACGTGCTTGTTCTGCGCGCTCTGCTTCTTGACGTGCTACCTCTAAACGCTCTTGTTCCGCGTTGAGCTCAGCTTGACGCTGTGCTTCTTCTTGCGCAAGGCGTTCAGCTTCTTGTTCTAAACGTTCTTGTTCTAAACGTGCTTGCTCTGCGCGTTCTGCTTCTTGACGTGCTACCTCTAAACGCTCTTGTTCTAAACGCTCTTCTTCTAAGCGTTGCTGTTCTTTCTCTTGCTCAATATTTTCTTCTTTGTTACGCCCAAAACCGAGCCACGAGAAAAAACCTTTTTTTTCTTTTGCCATTAGCTACTAAACTCCTCGCACTAAATCATGGCGCGATTACATTGACGATATTGAAAATAATAATGAAGTCTATCATTTGATCATGGATAAACGCATCTTTTATACGAATTTTATGGTAAATTATTCTGGATTAAATCAAGGGAAGTCATCAAGATATTAATAGACACCGATCCCTTATTCAAAAAGACACTCCAGAAATCACGTTTAAACGATATAAATCAAATAATATGGCCAAAAAACCACAAAAAGCCCCAATGGGACAAATTAGAGTCATTGGCGGGAAATGGCGTGGTCGTAAACTCCCTGTTCTCGATAGTCAAGGATTACGACCAACAACCGATAGAGTGAAAGAAACGCTCTTTAATTGGCTTATGCCCATCATTCAAGATGCACGCTGTCTCGACTGTTTTGCCGGTAGTGGTGGCTTAGGAATTGAGGCACTTTCTCGCTATGCTCGTGAAACCACGTTTATCGAATATGAGCGTCCTGTTGCCAAACAAATTACTGCAAATTTAGCCTTACTTAATGCTGATAATGGACATGTTATTCAAGACAGCGCATTATCCGTTCTCGCAAAACAAGGCACGCCTTATAATGTGGTTTTCTTAGATCCCCCTTTTCATAAAGGCATGTTGTCTGACACTATCCAACTATTAGAAAATAACGGTTGGTTAGCACAAGATTGCTATATTTATATTGAGGAAGAAGTTAAAGCACAAACTTATACTATTCCGCCTCATTGGACATTGCATAGAGAGAAGATCGCAGGACAAGTTGCGTATCGCCTTTATATTCGCAGTTTATCTGCTTAATTTTTTATGGAGTTGCTATGTTAATCTTTTTAGGCCGATTTTTAATGGTTGGTGTTTGGGGTTTTCTGTTTTTAAATATTATTTCCCCATTTCCTAAGCCTTTAAAGTATTTTATGGATATTGCATTGATTTTTATGGTAATTATGCATGGATTACAAATCGTTATGTATAAAGCGGGACAACCTAAAGATCAAAAACCATCAACAGCTCAACAATTTCGCATTTTCTTCTTTGGTATTTTTGAACTATTGAAAATACAAAAAGAGTTACGAAAAGAATACGAAGAAAAACAGAAAAATAAAACGAAACAATAGTCGTAATATTCGTATACCCTCGCAATTATCTGGGGTTGCCCATCTACCCCAGAGGTTGCAAATCTTATAAAGACTCTTGCTTATTTTTTACTTTGCTCATCAATTGGTACATCTGTTTCAAATTTCACAAAACGACTGCCTTGCATAAATAAACGTCCTTTCATTTCAGGTTCAATATTTAGATAAGAAGATTTATCAATATTCAAAACCAAATCTTTACGCTCATCAGTAGTTAAACGAAAGGTGACTTGATAATAATACGTTGTTTCTGGACCATTCACGTCATTTTCTCTTGAGCGCCTTTCATTTGCCGCGACTTCTTTTTTATCTATTATTTCAACCATATAAAGTTTTACAGGTGCATTATCGTCACTTACTCGTTGTTTTCGCTGTTCAAAAAAACGATGCGTTGCCGATGCTATAATAATGATCAGTACTGCAATACCAATAATCGCTGCTTTATTCATTACATTAATTCCTATTGTTATATGGATTAAAAAGCAGTGTGCTTATATTATTTTAATGAGTCCGTCAGTTTCGTCATTAACCGCTATTCTTAAATTAAGCTTTCTGTTATGAATAATAAAACAGTTCTGAATATAAGGGAGATATTATGAGTTGGCCTTTTCTCGCGGTATTATTCTCAGGATGGCTTTATATCGATGCCGCATATCGTGGACCTAATTGGCAACGATGGTTATTCCGTCCTATTACACTACTTCTTTTATTACTTTGGGCATGGCAAGTCCCTGAACACAATATTAATAGCTACCTGATTGTTGGCGCGTTATTAGCAACGCTGCTTTCTGATCTATTAAGAATATTTGATGGTAAGTATTTACTACCATCCATTGCCTTGGTATTCCTGAGTTATATTCTTTATATGGTGAGTTTTTTATTACCACTCCAACTCTCGTTTTATCTTCCTTTACTTGGGTTCGTTATTCTTGCTTTCATTATCATTTTAGCCATTGTTTGGACAAAACTCGATAAATTAGCAATCCCGGCCTCTCT